>CAYUWF010000086.1:0-10311 GCA_964448245.1 uncultured Anaerolineaceae bacterium
CCATACAGCAGCAGATACCCTCCCGCCGTGCTTCCGGTCAGGCGGTTGAAGGGGTCGATGATCAGGCCCCCGCCAAGGCGCGCCAGGCCGCTGCCGGCGGCGGTAGCGATGTTGGCCAGGCCGAGCATGCGCGCCGCCTCGGCTCCCGGCACGATCTGAGTCGCCAGTGCCCAACTGGCGGTGAGGAACACCCCTGCGGCGAGGCCGAGGATGCCACCGGCGACGAGCGCCATCGTTGTCGACGGGGCGACCAAGAGCAGCGCCGTCCCGCCGGCAGCCGTCAAACTGGCCGCCGCCACCAGGCGCCGTCGGCCGATGCGATCGGCGAGGAGCCCGGCCGGCAACGCCACCGCGATCAACCCGATCCCCATCAGCGCCGAGAGATCCCCGACGAATCGCTGGGCCTGCGCTTCGGGCAGGCCCAGCACGTCGATCACGAAGAAGAGCAGGAAGGTGTTGAGCGCCACGAAGCCGCCCCACACCAGGACGCGGTTGGCGAACCAGGGCCCGAAAGAAGGATGGCGGTTGCGCCCGAAGCGGAAGGCGCGCCGCAGATCGAAGCCCGGCAGGGGTGCGGAGGCGGTCGGCCGGGGGGAACGGCGGATGGCGACCGCCACGATCGCCACCGCTGCGACGACCACCACCGCGGCGACGCTCACGGCGGCGAGCACGTTGCCCTCGGCGACGAGTCGACCCGAGATCTGCCGGCCGACGACGAAAGCCAGTATCTCTAGCGCCGATTTCCAGCCGGAGGCCGCGCCGCGCTGACCCTCGGGGACCTGGTCCGGAAGCAGGGCCTGGCTCGGTGCTTGAACGGTGTTGGAGGAAAGCTGCAACAGCAGAAGGAGAAGCAGCAGCGCTGCCAGTCCCGGCGCGGTGGCAACCAGGTAGAGAGTGGTGATCAGGGCCGCCGCGCCGCCGACGAAATACGGCAGGCGGCGGCCCCAGCGGCTGTGTGTTCGGTCGGAGAGATCGCCGACGATCGGCTGCCACAGAATGGCGACCACCAAGCCGGCGAAGGTGATCAGGCCGAAGGCAGTGTTCTTGGCCTGGGGGGCCAGCTCGAGCGTGCGGTGGCCGAGTACGGCCGGCTCTAGCGTGTTGGTGACGACGCCCAGGGCGAACGCCAGCGCGTTGAGGGCGACAAGGCGGTGCCAGGGGAGGAGGCCCTGACGGGCAGTGGTCAGTGGTGAGTGGTCAGTGGTCAGAGGCGGCTCCTCTGGCCACTCGTCACTGGCCACTGACCACTGTCTTGTAGTAGTCGCACCACTTTGTCACCGGGCAGCGCTCGCAGGCCGGACGGCGAGCCTGGCAGACTTCCCGGCCGAGGCGGATCAGGTTGAGGTGGGCTGCCTTGTAGGTCTCGGGCGGAAACAATCCGGCCAGCAGTTCGTGGGATTGCTCGGCCGTCGCTTTGGCCGGCCGCAGGCCGAGGCGGCCGGCGACGCGCTGGACGTGTGTGTCCACCGGGAAGGCCGGCATGTCGAGCGAGAAGAGCATCACAATGGCAGCCGTCTTCGGGCCGACGCCCTTGAACCCAATCAGCCACAGGCGCGCCTCGTTCGGCGGCCGGCGGCGCAGGAAGTCCAGATCGAGACGGCCGCGTTCGGCGGTGATCTGGCGCAGGACGGTCTGGATGCGGGGGGCTTTCTGATTCCCCAGCCCGGCCGGGCGGATGGCGGCAATGACCGAGCGCCGCGGTGCATCCCGGACGGCCTCCCAGGTAGGAAAACGCCGCCGCAGCCCCTCGAACGCACGGTCGCGGTTGAGGTCGTTGGTGTTCTGGGAGAGGATCGTCGACACCAGCTCGTCGAGCGGGGGCAGGGGGTGGCGCCAGACCGGCTCGCCGAAGACCTCGAGCAGACGCTGGTGGACCGCCAGGGCCCGCCGGGAGAGCCGCTTCACGCGCGGATTATAGCCCTTCGGGGCGCACCCGTTTCGGTGCACCGGGGCGGTGAGACGGCCGGGACTGTGTGAGCGGAGGCCGCCCAGACAACTGCCTCCCTGATCGGAGCCGTGGCCCAAGCCAAGCGGGCCATGGCCCCTCGACTGCGCTCGGGACAGGCTGCGTCGAAGGGCCACCCCTGAAGGCGCGCTTCGACCCCTCGGATTCCCTCGGTGCATTCTTTGGGCCGCACCTGTATGCGGCCCAAAGCTCACGCTTCGACAGCATCCTGAGCGGAGCGAAGGACGGAGCCTGCCCTGAGCGCAGCCGAAGGGCTCAGCGCGGAGGAAGTTGATTGACCGGGGGCTGAAGACTGCTATACTAGTCTCGTCACCCAGCATCACCGACGCCCCGGCGATCCAGGCCTTCGCGGGGCGATCCCTTCCGCCGGAGATCTGCTGGAACGACCCCCGGGCCCCCTTTTTTCGAACTCCTCTCGACCGTCGGAGCCTAGCCAACGGAGAGTCTCGCCCGGCGCGGCCGGGGCGATCTCCGGGACAGGCCGCCCTTGATCCGTCTTTTCTTCGCCACCGACGTCCACGGCTCAGAGATCTGCTGGAAGAAGTTTCTCAACGCTGCCAGATTCTACGAGGCGCAAGTTCTGATTCTTGGCGGCGATATGACGGGCAAGGCGCTTGTGCCGATCACCCATCTGCCGGACGGACGCTGGAAGGCGACGCTGCTTGAGCAGGAATTCTGGCTCGAGGACGAAGAGGAAGTGGTCGAAATGGAGCGGCGCGTCGGCAGCCGCGGCTATTATCCATTTCGCACGACTCACGAGCAGCTGGCGGAGTTCGAGGCCGACCCGTCGAGGGTCGATGCCTTGTTTCGCGACCAGATGTTGGCCACGCTCGAACGCTGGATGACTCTGGCCGATGACAAGCTTGAGGGCAAGGGCATTCACTGCTTCGTCTGCCCCGGAAACGACGATGCCTTCGAGACGGACGAGGTCATCCGCCGCTCGCGTCAAGTGGAGCTGGCGGAGGGAGAATGCGTCGAGCTGGGCGAGGGGTTCACGATGATCAGCACCGGTTGGTCCAATGTCACACCGTGGAAGACACACCGCGAGCTTCCCGAGGACCAACTGGCCCGCAAGATCGAGACGATGCTGCCGCTCATCCCAGACCCGAGCCGAACCGTCTTCAATTTCCATTGCCCGCCGTACGGGACGGTGCTCGACGAGGCACCCGAGGTTGACGAAAACATGCATGTCAAAGAGGCCGGGCGGGCGTTGATCCACGTCGGCAGCACCGCCGTGCGCGATATCCTTCTCAAGGCTCAGCCGCCGCTCTCCTTGCACGGCCATATCCACGAGGGTAAGGGCACGGCGCGGCTCGGCCGGACCCTGGCGATCAATGCGGGAAGTCTGTACGAACAAGGCGTCCTGCAGGGGGTTCTGGTGGAGTTGGATGAGCACAAGGGAGTGCGCAACTACACGCTGACCACCGGCTGAGGGAGAGGAGGTGACGGGCTGCCGACTCGAGCATGTCATCCCGGTAGGGCTTCACCCAGGTGACGGACATCCGAATTCCGGAGTATGGAGGCGAGCGCCATGACTGAGGCAACCCTGTTTCTTCGAAAGGCGACGGGTCTGGTACGTTCCTGGTCCGTCTTCGACGCGTTCATCTACGCTTTTTTCTCGATCAACTTGGTCACCCTGGGGCTGTATATCTTCTCCCAGATGTACTACCTCGAGGGCGGCCTGGTGCCGACGGCGATTATCAGCGGCCTGATCATTGTGGCGGAGGTGGTGGTCTACGCTGGGCTGATCGCCGTCATGCCCCGCGCCGGCGGGGACTATGTCTGGCAGAGCCGTATCTTGCGCGGCAGCCTCGGCTTTGTGCTGGCCGTGACCGGATGGTGGTTCATCCTGTGGCTCTGGACGCCGCTCTATGCCGACATGTTGCGCCATATCGCCATCGTCCCGTTGATGGGCATCCTGGGCATGAGCGGTCAGGCGGTCGACTTCGCCTGGAGCCCGACTGCGCTCTTCGCCGTCTGCGTCATCACGGTGGCCTTTGTCAGCGTGATCATCGGCCTGGGGATGCGGTCCTATGCCAAAATCCAGCGCTTCTGTTTCTACGCCGGCATGGCCGGGCTGGCCGTGGTTTTCGCCGTCCTGCTCTTCGGCAGCCGCGAGGCCTTCATCGCCGGCCTCGAGACGCAGGCTCCCGCGATGTACGGCGTTCAAGGTGAAGGGTTGTATGCCGCCACGATCGAAGCCGGCGCCGCCGCCGGGGCGGTGATGCCGCTCATGGGAGGCAGCATGGCGGCGATCTTCCTGGCCATGCCCTACATCGTCTTCTTCAACCTGTGGCCGAACTGGGGCGCCACGCTCTACGGCGAGGTTAAGGGTGCTGGAGACTTCAGGAAGAACTACTACGGGATGGGGCTGGCCCTGCTGATCACGACAGTGTTGGTGGTCGTCTTTCTATACCTGATCAACAAGACGATCGGTTGGGACTTCTACATGGGCGCCAACGGCGCCTATTGGAACACGCGCTGGGGATACTCGACGGAAATGCCCCCCTACCCGGTGTGGCCCTACCCGGCGATGCTGGCGATGTTCATGGTCCCCAGCCCGATCCTCCAGGTGATCGTGATCGTCGCCATGTCGATGTGGTTCTTCGGCTGGGCCGGGACGGTGTTCCTGTCCTCGACTCGGGTCATCTTCGCCGCTGCCTTCGACCGTGTCTTGCCCGAGGCCGTCGCCTCGATCGAGCCACGCTCGCGCACGCCGCTGTGGGCGCTGGCGCTGATGGCCATACCGGGACTGATCGTCTCCTACTTATATGCCTTCAACGTGGAGATCGCCGGCAATGGTTTCGCCAGCCTGACGCTGATGTCGACGGCGGTGATCGCCGTCACCTTCCTCGGCTCGACGGTGGCGGCGGTGATGCTGCCCTTTAAGAAGAAGGACCTGTACGACGCCTCGCCCATCGCCAGCTACCGACTTCCGGCCTGGGCCGGCTGGCTGTTGTGGCTGGTTTGCGCCGCGGTCGGGATCGTCTATCTGATCGGGCCTTGGCTCGCCACCCTCATTGTGAGTTTGGCCGCCTTGGGGGAGGCCGCCGCTGCCGGATTCACGGCGGTCGGGGCGCTCGGTCTGGCGGTGGTGATCATCATCGCGCTGGCGGCGCTCGTCTTGTGGCTGCTGGTCTATGTCGCGCTCAATCTGATTCGCGGCCGCAGCCTGCCCTTGCTCGCCGCCGCCGGCTTGATCTTCGCCGAGTTCCTGACCTACCTGCTGTATCAGTGGTTCATTGACCCGAATCAGCTCTACGGAATCAGTTACCGCAACACGGGCGCGGTGGTCTTCGCTTTGGTGATGTACGGACTGGCGCTGGGAATCTACCTGGGCGCCAAGTACTACCGCCGCAGCCGAGGCGTGGATTTGCGCTTGGTCTATAAGGAGATCCCCGTCGAATAGGTGGTGTCTTGAATACCGGCCCTCTCCGGCGTCCGCCGGAGAGGGCCGTTCCTCCAATCGATGACGATCCTGCCGGACGGCCGAGCGGAAGCGCGACGGATCATTGAGGCTGCCTCTCAGCGCGACGTGACCTTGCGCGTGCTTGGAGGCTTGGCCGTGGCATTGCACTCGCCGAGCGCCGGTCACCGGGGACTTGCGCGCTCTTACCCCGACCTGGACTTCGTCTCGGCGGATCACCGCGGCTATCGTCTCGAGCCGGTTCTGGTCGATCTCGGCTATGAACCCAACCGGTCTTTCAACCTTTACAATGGGGACCGCCGTCTGCTATTCCTCGATCCTGGCAACGCCCGTCAGGTGGACGTGTTCCTCGGGACGTTCAGAATGTGCCACACCCTCCCTGTAACAGAACGCCTGGCGACGGAACGCTGGACGCTTCCTCTGGCCGAACTCCTCTTGACCAAGCTGCAGATCGTAGAAATGAACGACAAAGACACGCGCGATGTGGTGGCGCTGATGCTCGACCATCCTCTGGGCGCCCAAGACGAGGAGACCATCAACTTGCCACGGCTGCAGCAGCTGTGCGGCAACGATTGGGGCCTGTGGAAGACTGTCAACCTTAGCCTAGATAAGGTCGCACAAGCTGTGACCGGCCTCGATCTCGATCCGGTGGAGCGCCGCACTGTGATCGATCGGATGGAAGAGTTGCGTCGGTCCTTGGAGCAGGCGCCGAAATCGATGGCCTGGAGGCTGCGGGCCCGCGTGGGCGAACGGGTCCGTTGGTACGAGGTGCCGGAGGAGGTGCGGAGGGGTTGAGCCCGAGGCCGGCCGGAAGAAGGGCCGGGCCCCGCCGCTTCCCCTTGTGGCCGCAGGCAGGCCCGATTGACTCGCCGGGGGGACGTGCTATACTCAACGTATTACCTTGCCGTACGTCCTCCACCGATAGAACCCCCCGACGCCTAAGATGCCACGCCTGCGCTCCTGGGCGCGGGCGTCCATCACAACCGCCTGATGGAGGTGAACCGGCGCCAACCCTGCGATACCCTGACTTAATCTTCACCGGACCCGACCGGAGAGGCACGCCGTGCCGATCCCAACCTGAGGGAGGAAGAGATGAGTACGCGAAAGAACCGAGCCCTGCCGGCACTGATCATCACCATGATCCTGGCGGGGATGCTGGCAGCTTGTGCAACCCCGGTGGCCACCGATGCGCCGGCGCCCGCCACCCAGCCACCGGCAGCCGCCGATACCGCGGTGCCGCCTGAGGTTGACCCCATGGCCGACCTCGTGGCCGCCGCCCAGGCCGAGGGCATGCTGACGACCATCGCCCTGCCGCACGACTGGTGCAACTACGGGGCCGTGTTCGAGGGCTTCAAGGCGAAGTACCCCGGCATCGAGGTCAATGAACTCGACCCCGGAGCCGGCTCGGGTGAGGAGTTGGAGGCGATACGGGCCAACATGGGTAACACGGGCCCACAGGCCCCGGACGTGATAGACGTCGGCCTCGCCTTCGGGCCCACGGCCAAGGACGAGGCTCTGATCCAGCCCTACATGGTGGCGACGTGGGATGAAATTCCCGATGGCGCCAAGGACGCCGAAGGCTTCTGGTACGGCGACTACTACGGAGTGCTCGCCCTCGAGGTCAACACGGCAGAAGTGGCGAACCCTCCCACCGAGTACGCCGATCTGCTCAAGCCCGAGTACAGCGGGCAGATCGCCCTGTCGGGTGATCCTCTGACCTCCAATGCGGCTGCCCTCACGGTATGGGCCGCCGGTCTCGCGACCGGCGCCACCGGGGAGGAAGCCGCCCAGGCCGGGCTCGAGTTCTTCAAGTCGCTGAACGAGGCCGGCAACTTCGTCCCGATCGACGGCGACTCCCGCACCGTCGGGATCGGGGAGACCCCGATCTTGGTCGACTGGTCGTACAACTCGATCTTCAACGATGTGGCCCTTGCCGGCAATCCTGATCTGGTGACCAACGTACCGGCAGCGGGTCGCCTCGCCGGTGTGTACGTTCAGGCGATCAGTGCCTACGCGCCGCATCCCAACGCCGCCAAACTGTGGATGGAGTACCTGTACTCCGATGAAGGCCAACTCGGCTGGGCCTCCGGGTACTGCTACCCGATCAGGTTCAATTCGATGTTGGACGCCGGCACCATCCCGGCCGACATGGTGGCGCTGCTGCCCAGCACCGAAGGGGCTTACTTCCCGACGATTGACGAGATCAACGCCGCCAAGGCGGTCATCACCGCCGGCTGGCCGACGGTGGTAGGTGTCGAAGTCCTCCCTCTACCCTGACTCCCGATTGGCTGATCGGACCGTGGGGGGCGCCCTGCGCCCCCCACGGCTCCACCTCGGGAATTGGCTCGGTGTCCTTCCCTTCTTCGTATTCTCCGGACTGTTCCTGATCGCCCCAACGGTCATCCTCGCCTTTCGCAGCCTGGAAGGGCTGGAGGGAGGCCTAACCCTCGACAACTACCGCCAGCTGGCGAGCCCCGGCGTGATCAGCGCCTACGGAATGTCGATCCGGATCAGCCTCACGACCGCTATCCTCGGGGGCCTATTCGGCTTCGTGCTGGCGTGGGCGGTCTCGTTGGGGAGGCTGCCCGGCCCGCTTCGGTCGACGACCACCACTTTCTCCGGAGTTGCCTCCAACTTCGCGGGCGTCCCCCTGGCGGCCGCTTTCATCTTCACGCTGGGTCGCGTTGGGGTGGTCACGCGTTTGTTCGAGTCGTTCGGGGTCGACCCGTATGAATCCGGATTCAGTCTCTACTCCTTCACGGGGCTGAGCTTGGTCTATCTCTTCTTCCAGATCCCGCTGATGGTCCTCGTCATGCTCCCCGCCCTGGACGGGCTCAAACATGATTGGCGGGAGGCAGCCGAGAATCTCGGGGCCACCCCAGGTCAATACTGGCGCCACGTGGCCCTGCCGGTGCTCATGCCCTCGATCTTGGGGACCATGATCTTGCTGTTCGGCAACTCGTTCGGCGCCCATGCGACCGCCTACGCCCTGACCGGGGGCATGTTCAACCTGGCCACTCTCCTCATCGGACAGCAGATCTCGGGCGACGTCCTCCACAACCCCGGGCTCGGCTATGCGGTGGCGATGGGGATGGTGATCATCATGGCCCTCTCCATCCTGATCTACTCCATCCTGCAGCGCCGCTCGGAGAGGTGGCTGGGGTGACGATCTCCGCTGCTCCTCTCCCGCGCGCAGCCGAGCCGCCGGCGGCCAAGGCCCCCGCCAAGGGGAACCGGCTGTCGGCCTGGATAATCTTCCTGATGCTCGGCGTCTACTTCCTGCTCCCCCTGGCGGCCACCTTTTATTGGTCCCTGCGGGCGGAGAAGGGCAAGCTCGGCTTCGAGGCCTACCGCAGACTGTTCGCCGACACCGGCTTCCTGCCAGCCTTCAGCGAATCGATCGTCAACGCCGTCGTCGCCATCTTCCTCAGCCTGCTCATTATCGTGCCCACCGCCTACTGGGTCAGGCTGCGAATGCCGAAGCTGCGACCGGTCGTCGAATTCATCACGCTGCTGCCGTTCGTGATCCCGGCGGTCGTGCTGGTGTTCGGCATCATCCGCCTCTACGGCCGGCCGCCGCTGCTGTTGACCGCCACCTACGACAGCTCGCGGGTCCTCCTCGTTTGCGTATACGCTGCCCTCTCGTTCCCCTACATGTTCCGCTCGGTCGACAACGGGCTGCGAGCGATGGACGTCCGGTCGCTGACCGAGGCGGCCCTGAGCCTGGGAGCGAACTGGGTCACCATCCTGCGCGACGTCATCTTCCCCAACCTGCGGGTGGCTTTGCTCTCGGGGGCCTTGCTGACCTTCGCCATCGTTATCGGCGAATTCACCATTGCGCTCTTCATGGCCCAGCATACTTTGGGGCCCTACATGGCCAACCTGACCCGGAGCAAGGTGTATGAGCCCTCGGCGATGGCGATCGTGGCTTTCGCCATCACCTGGGTGTCGATGGGGATGATCGCCTACATCTCGAGGGAGAGGAAGCACCAGTGAGCGGCGGGTTCCTGAGCCTGGAAGGCGTGCGCAAGGAATTCGGCGGCGTCTTGGCCGTCGACACTTTCGATCTGGAAGTGGCACAGGGCGAGTTCGTCTCGTTCCTGGGCCCCTCCGGGTGCGGAAAGACGACGACGTTGCGGATGGTGGCGGGTTTCGAGCAGCCCAGCTCCGGTACGATCCGGCTGGCGGGGAAGGACGTCACCTTCGCCAAGCCCAACGAGCGCAACATCGGGATGGTCTTCCAGAGCTACGCCCTGTTCCCGAACATGACGGTCGGCCGAAACGTTGGTTTCGGCTTGAAGGTGCGCGGCCGATCCAAGGCTGAGATAGACGCTCGCGTGAAGGAGATGCTCGATCTGATCCAGATGCCGCAACTGGAGAAGCGCTACCCGTACCAACTCTCGGGCGGGCAACAGCAGCGCGTCGCCCTGGCGCGGGCCCTGGCCATCCGGCCTCAGGTGTTGCTGCTCGACGAGCCGCTTTCGGCCCTTGATGCCAAGATCCGCGTTGAGCTGCGCACCGAGATCAAGCGCATCCAGCGCGATCTGCAGATCACGACCGTGTACGTCACCCACGACCAGGAGGAGGCGCTCTCGATCTCCGACCGGATTGTAGTGATGAGCGCCGGCCGGATGGAGCAAGTCGGCAAGCCGTTCGAGATCTACAACTTCCCGGCGACGCCGTTCGTTGCCGGGTTCGTCGGCACGCTGAATCAGCTTCGCTGTCAGGTGGTGGACCCCGTCGGTGGCCGGCTGGTTCACGACGGTAAGGAGTTCCGCACCTCGACTCCGGTCGAGGCGACCAACGGGTCGACCGTAGTAGCGATGCTCCGGCCGGAAGAACTCCACTTCGGGCAGGTCGATGGGGAGAACCAGATGGTCGGGGAGGTCGTCTCGGTGACCTTCCTCGGCGCGCTTGT
>CAYUWF010000087.1:0-6294 GCA_964448245.1 uncultured Anaerolineaceae bacterium
AGCCGGGGGGGTAGCCCGATGGTCCCACCGGCATGCGTGAGGACTCCGCGGAATCGGAGGAGGTTGTCCCCGGCCCCGCTGGCGGTCGGTCCTCCAGGGAGGGCGGCGGGGGTCCCCATCGAGCACGACCGCTGCGCCGGAAGAAGTGTCGAGCGCGATGGCAATCGGGCGCATGGCTTTTCCGCGAGGGCCACCCCTACCACGTGCCCTCACGTAGCAGCCTGGAAGGCCTTCCCCGCGTAGCCCCGGGGGAGGGACGAGTCCTTCAGAGAGGACGGCGCCTGTTGCAACAGGCGCCGTCCGCTCTCAGGGATCCCTTGCCCTTCCCCGCAATGCCTTTCTCAACGAAGGAGAACGACGACGCGGGGAGGAAGAAAAAGGGGGTGGGGACTCCAGGCCTCTTTGGTCCGCCAGGATCAAGCGCGATCCTGCAGCGCCGCCACGCCCGGGAGCACCCTGCCTTCGAGCAGCTCCAACGTGGCGCCGCCGCCGGTCGAGACATGGGTGATGCGGTCGGTGAGCCCGGCCTGGGCCACGGCGGCTGCCGAGTCCCCGCCGCCGACGATCGTCGTGGCGGTGCCCGCCGCCAGCGCGCGCGCGATGGCGAAGGTGCCTTTGGCGAATGGCGCCATCTCGAACACGCCCATCGGCCCGTTCCATACGACAAGGCGGGCCGGGGCCAGCGTCTCCGTGAATCGGCGCACCGTATCCGGCCCGATGTCCATGGCGCGCCAGCCGTTGGGGACTTCGCCGAGGGACAGGGTCCGGCGTGCGGCCTCGGCGGTGAACGCGTCCGCCGTGACGACGTCCGTGGGCAAGAGGAGTTTGTCGCCGGCCGTCTCGAGAAGCACTCGCGCGCTGTCGATCGCCTCGCTTTCAACCAGCGAGTCGCCCATGGCCACACCGCGGGCGGCGAGAAAGGTATTCCCCATCCCGCCGCCGATTAGCAACCGGTCGGCGCGACGAAGAAGGCTCTCGACGAGGCCGATCTTGTCCGAGATCTTGGCGCCTCCCAGGATGGCGATGAACGGATGCTCGGCGGCTTCCATCACCTTCCCGAGGTAGGTCAGCTCCTTTTCCATCAGGAATCCGGCGACCGCCGGCAGAAGGTGCGCCACCCCCTCCGTCGAAGCGTGCGCCCGATGGGCCGACCCGAACGCGTCGTTGACGTAAAGTGTTCCGAGACGCGCCAGACTCGCCGCCAGGGCGGGGTCATTCTTGGTTTCACCGGGTTCGAAGCGCGTGTTTTCCAGAACCAGGACCGCCCCCGCCGTCAGGGCCTTCGCCGCCGCTTCCGCCTCCCGTCCGACCAGGGCTCCCACAAACTGCACCGGCCGGCCGATGAGACTCTCCAGGTGCCGCGCTACCGGCGCCAGGGAGAACTGCGGATCCGGGCCTTCCTTCGGGCGGCCGAGGTGAGAGCACAGCGCGATCGAGGCGCCGTGCTCGATCAGATACTGCAGCGTGGGCAGGGCGGCGCGGATGCGAGTGTCGTCGGCAACCTTTCCGCCCTTGAGGGGGACATTGAAATCGACACGGACCAGCGCGCGCTGGCGGCGAAGCTCAATGTCGCGAATCGTTTTCTTGGAGAACATCGAATGAAACCCCTCTCGGACCGAGCTGTAGCTCGTGCGTTCAGATGTGATCCCCCCACCCCCTTCCCCCTCCCCCCGACATTCGGGTCAAATCGGAACCTAGGGTGCAAATCGAACCGCACGCGGAGAGGGGGCACGGGGGTGAGGTCAACGGCCTCGTTTCGGAGGCCGGCTAGAGCGACTTCGCCAGGCGGGCGGCCAGGTCGGCCGTGCGGACGGAGTAACCCCACTCGTTGTCGTACCAGGCAACCACCTTGACCATCGTGCCGCCCATGACCATGGTCGACAGGCCGTCCACGATCGCCGATCGGTCGTCGCCCTTGAAGTCGGACGAGACGAGCGGCTCGCGCGTGATCCCCAGAATTCCTTTCATCGGGCCGGCGGCGGCCTTGTCGAAGGCGCTGTTCAACTCCTCGACGGTGGTGGCCCGTTCCACTTCAGCCACGAAGTCGACGACCGAGACCGTCGGCGTCGGCACGCGCAGCGAGAATCCATCGAACTTGCCTTCCAGGTCCGGGATGACCTTGGCAAGCGCCCGGGCGGCGCCGGTGGTGGTCGGGATAATGTTCAGGCCGGCTGCCCGCGCCCGGCGCAGGTCCTTGTGCGCCAGGTCGAGGATGCGCTGATCGTTGGTGTAGGCGTGGACCGTGGTCATCACGCCGCGCTTGATGCGCACCAGATCATGGACGACCTTGGCTGCCGGCGCCAGGCAGTTCGTCGTGCACGAGGCGTTGGAAAGGATGTGGTGTTTCTTCGGGTCGTATTGATCGTCGTTGACGCCCATCACCAGCGTCAGGTCCTCGTTCTTGGCCGGGGCGGAGATAATAACCTTGCGCGCCCCGCCCTTCTCGATGTGGACCGCCGCGCCGGCCTTCTCGCCTTTGGCCTTGGCGTCGGTGAAGACGCCCGTCGACTCGACGACGATCTGCACGCCGAGGTCTTTCCAGGGAAGCGCTCCAGGGTCCTTCTCGGCGAAGACGCGCAGCGTCTTGCCGTCGACAACCAGGTTTCCCTCGCGCACCACCACCGTGCCCGGATACGTCCCGTAGTTCGAGTCGTACTTGAACAGGTGGGCGTTGGTGGCGGCGTCGAACAGGTCGTTGACGGCGACGACCTCCAGCTCATCGGGATACTTCTCCAACATCGCCTTGAGGACTTGCCGGCCGATGCGGCCGAAACCGTTGATTCCGATGCGGGTGGTCATGCGTCGCTCCTGTACGTGAGGTTTCAGTTCAAGCGTTGGCCGGTCACCGGAGGCTCGGCTGCTGGCAGATCCAGCGGGCCCGTCCGCTCTTCGAGCAACCGCAGCAGTGCGTCCGCCAGCCGCGACGGGTCGTGATGGCCCGGCCGGTCGGGGTCGGCGACGTCATCGATCGCCACCGGGACGTCGAGCCCGTTGCCGGCCAGTCGAACTGCGGACACGCCTTCCGCGAAGGCCGGCGTGGGCAACTGATTGACAAGCATCACGTCCACTAGACCGCGGCTGGTATGCTCTTCGAGGGCCCGCAGGTGGCCGGCGCAGTCATAGCCGTCGGTCTCGCCGGACTGCGTGGCGATATTGCAGACGAAGACCTTGAAGGCCCGGCTGGCGCGAATGGCGTCGGCGATCTCCGGGACGAGCAGGTTCGGCAGGATGCTGGTGTACAGACTACCGGGGCCGATGGCGATCAGGTCGGCGGCCAGCAGCGCCCGGATCGTCTCGGGATAGGCGGGCGCGTCGTTCGGCTCGAGATGAACCCGCAGCACCTGACCGGGCGCGGTCGGAATGCGGCTTTCCCCTTCGACGCGGAAGGCCTGCTCGTCGAGGGCGTAGGCCTTGTCGGCGACAAGCGAAACGTCGTCGAGCGTCGCCGGCAGAACGCGCCCGCGGATGGCGAGGACGCGCCCGGCTTCGAGCACGCCGCGCTCGAAGCTCCCCGAGACGCCCGCCAGCGCGGCAATGAACATGTTTCCGAAGGAATGGCCCTCCAGCTCCCCCTCGCCGCTGAAGCGATATTGGAAGAGCTGCGTCAGCAGGTCCTCGTCATCGGAGAGCGCCGCCAGGCAGTTGCGCACGTCGCCCGGCGGTGGGAGGCCCAGCGTTCGTCGCAGCCGGCCGGACGACCCGCCGTCGTCGGCTACCGTGACGATGGCGGTCAGATTCCCCGTGCGCTGTTTCATGCCGCGCAGGAGAGTCGAGAGGCCCGTGCCGCCCCCGACCGCTACGACTTTTGGCCCGCGGCCCAAGCGGCGATGCTCGGCGACGGCCTCCACCACCGGCTTCCCGGTGCGAAGGTACGGCGCCAGCAGCGTCCGGTTGAGGCGGAAGACGGACAGGTAGATCAGGAAGACTCCGCCGAAGAGCAGGACGATAATGCGTAGGAGATGGGGCGGCCCTCCCAGCCCGAGTAGTGATACGAGAAGTGACTGCGGGCTGGTGGAGTACAGATTGAGCAGGAGGAGCGCGACGGCCAGTCCGAACAGGACCGTGCCGACCACCATGGCGACCAGCCAGCGCTTGACCCCCAAACCCGGCTGGAGCCAGCGGCGCAGCGTCCGCCATCGACTGGCCGACCCGCCTCGGGACGACCCGCGCTCCGGCGTCGCGGCCATGCGAGCGACTATACCAGAGCGGCCGGAGGGGGTCAACGAACGGCGGACGCATGATGTCATGCCTCAGGGCCCCTTTCGTTATCGCCCGGCCTGAACGTCATCCCAACCAACGAGAGCCCACATGGGGGGAAGTCACCCTGCTCAACGTGTCATTCGGGGCGAAGCGAGCAATCCCTGGGGCGACCTCGGGTGGACTTTCTTGGGCGGGCCGGGCACCCTGCCTGGGCGATAAGTGCCTACCCGCGCTCCGGGAATTCCCACCTGCACCTGCGCCTGCGGCGCACCTGCAGGTGCAGGTGTCGCCCCACAGACCGAGCTCCAAGTGGCATCATGCGGGAGAGCGGAAGCCGCCGTAGGTATAATCTCTCCGTCTCCGCCTTTGTCAGCGCGCGCTCCCTCCAGAAAGAATATATGGCCAACCTGCGCTTGATCTCCGAACTCAAGAAAGCAGCGGCGACGAAGATCGTCCTTCTCGTTCTCGACGGCCTGGGCGGACTCCCGCGCGAGTCGGATGGCCAGACCGAACTAGAGGCCGCCGCTACTCCCCACATGGATCGCCTAGCGCGGGAAGGGACGCTGGGGATGACGGTGCCCCTCGGCCCGGGACTGACGCCGGGTTCGGGCCCGGCCCACCTATCGCTGTTCGGATACGATCCGATCGCCCACCCGGTGGGCCGCGGCGTCCTGGAGGCCATCGGCGTCGGGCTGGAGGTGAAGACGGGGGACGTCGCCGCGCGCGGCAACTTCTGCACCGTCGACGCGCAGGGTCGCATCACCGATCGCCGCGCCGGGCGCATCCCGGGAGATCAGGCGGCGCCGATCGCGCAGCGGCTCGGCGAGATCCGCGTCGAGGGCGCACAGGTGACCGTCCGGCACGTGCGGGAGCACCGCTTCGCCATCGTCCTGCGCGGTCCGGGCCTGGACCCGGCGCTCGACGACTCCGACCCGCAGGCGACGGGTGTGCCGCCCCTGCCCGTGCGCGCGGCGCAGGCGGCAGCCGAGAAGACGGCGGCCATCATCCAGGCCTGGGTAACGCAGGCTTTCGAACGCCTGCGCGGCGAACCGCTGGCCAACGGCCTCACACTGCGGGGCTTCTCCACCGACCCGGCGCTGCCGCCGTTCACCGAGACGTTCGGCGTGCGCGCCGGATGCATCGCCGTCTATCCGATGTACCGCGGCGTCTCGACCTTGGCCGGGATGCAGGTCGTGCCGGTCGAGGGCGAGACGCCCGAAGATGAGTTCCGCGCCGCCAGAGCGGCCTGGGACGATTTCGAGTTCTTTTTTATCCACATCAAGAAACCCGATTCGCGCGGCGAAGACGGTGACTTCGAGGGCAAGGCACGCGCCATCGAGGAGGTCGATCGCGCGCTGCCCGGGCTGCTCGATCTCAAGCCGGACGTCCTGGCCATCACCGGGGACCACTCGACGCCCTCGAGCCTGCGCAGCCACTCGTGGCACCCGGTCCCGCTCGTGTTGTGGGCGCCGGCCACGACGCGGCGCGACGGCCAGGACCGCTTCGGCGAATCGGCTTGCGCCGCGGGCGGGCTTGGGACCTTTCCCGCGTCGGAGCTCATGCCCATCTTGCTCGCTCACGCCGGACGCCTCGAGAAGTACGGGGCCTGAGCTTTCCGTCACGGGGTTCCCTTTCTCCCCCACCCCTACCCCTCCCCCGAACCATCCTCGCGTGTCGTTGAGGGCCGGCTCGGGGGAGGGGTGGAAAAGATCGAAGAGGTGGGGGAGCTTTGCTCCCCCACCTCTTCGAGAGACTCCTCCCCCTCTCCGCAGTTCCTCCCGACCCGCCGAGGGCCTTCATGCGGAGAGGGGGCCAGGGGGTGAGAAAGTGGGCTACCTCGCGTGGGGGACTCGAGAGGTCGACACAAACCCCTCGGCTCCCATTGCCTCAGAATCGGTAGGGGCACGGCATCCCTCGGTCCACTCGGGACGCCCCGTGGCCCAATCATCAACTGGAAAGCTACCGGGAAGCTTGAATCTTCGGTGAAGCTGGCACTCGCCTAGAACAGCCCGACCACCCTGCCCGTCTTGAGATCCAGGTCCACATCGTAGAACACCGGCCGCGTCGGCAGGCCCGGCATCGTCCGCATCGCGC
>CAYUWF010000087.1:6394-9755 GCA_964448245.1 uncultured Anaerolineaceae bacterium
TCCACATCGTAGAACACCGGCCGCGTCGGCAGGCCCGGCATCGTCCGCATCGCGCCGAGCAGCGGATAGAGGAAACCGGCTCCGACGGAGGCCCGGATGTCGCGGATCGGAATGTGATATCCCTTGGGGACGCCCTTCTTCTCGGGGTCATGGCTCAGGCTGAGGTGCGTCTTGGCCATGTTCAACGGAAGCTTGTCGAAGCCCAGCCGCGTATACAGCTCGATCTTCTTCTCGGCCTCCGGCGAGTAGTCAACGCCATCGGCGCCGTAGATCTGGGTGCAAATCGCCTCGATCTTCTGCTTGATGGACCAATCCAGCGGATAGAGAAACTGGAACTTGCTCGGGAGCGTGGCCGCCTTCACCACACCCTCGGCTAGGGCCTTGGCCCCCTTGCCGCCATCGGCCCAATGGGTCGAGACGATGGCGTTCGCCGCGCCGGCCTGCAACGCCGCCTGGCGCACGAGGTCCACTTCGGCCGGGGTGTCCGTGGCAAAGGAGTTGACGGCGACGACCACCGGGATCCCAAAGCGCTGGACGTTCTTGATGTGGTGCTGCATGTTCCCCAGCCCGGCGCGCAGCAGCTCCAGGTTCTCATCGGTGTAGGCCGGGTCGAGCGGCTTGCCGGCGACGACCTTCGGACCTCCGCCGTGCATCTTGAGCGCCCGCACCGTCGCCACCAAGACCACCACACTCGGGATCAGCCCCGAGGTGCGGCATTTGATATCGAAGAACTTCTCCATGCCGATATCGGCGCCGAAGCCCGACTCGGTGACGACATAGTCCGCCAGCTTCAAGGCGATGCGATCGGCGATGATCGACGAGTTTCCATGGGCGATATTGGCGAACGGCCCGGCGTGGACGAGGACGGGCGTTCCCTCCAGAGACTGCATCAGCGTCGGTTTGATGGCGTCCTTCATCAGGACCGTCATCGCCCCGGCCGCGCCCAGGTCCTCCGCCGTCACCGCCTCGCCCGCCTTGTTCGTGCCGATCACGATTCGGCCAAGACGCTCTCGCATGTCGGCCAGGTCGGTCGTCAGGGCCAGGATCGCCATGACTTCGCTGGCGACGGTAATGTCGAACCCTGTCTCTCGGGTCATCCCCTTCTCTTCCGCTCCCTGGCCGATGGTGATGCGGCGCAGGAAACGGTCGTTGGTGTCGACGACGCGCTGCCAGCTGATGCCGGCCGGATCGATGTCGAGTCGGGCGAAGCGACTGCGCTCCTCGGGCGTGAGTGACTCCGGGTCGGTCTTCGGGATCCCGAGCTTCTTGAGACGGCGCCGCATCGAGGGAGAGAAGCGCCGCTTGCCCTTCTTATCTTTGGGGCAGAGGGCGTTGAAGAGTTTCTGGTCGTCCGGCTGTTCGGCTTCGTGGAAGAGGCGGGCATCGATCGCCGCCGCCAGCAGGTTGTTGGCCGCGGTAATGGCGTGGATGTCGCCTGTCAGGTGGAGGTTGAAGTCCTCCATCGGGATGACCTGAGAATAGCCGCCGCCGGCGGCGCCGCCTTTGATGCCGAAGGTCGGTCCCTGGCTGGGTTGGCGGATGCAGGTAAAGACGCGCTTGCCCAAATGAGCGCCGAGGGCCTGGCTCAGGCCCATCATCGTCGTGCTCTTGCCCTCGCCCAAGGGCGTCGGCGTGATCGCCGTCACGTCGATGTACTTGCCGTTGGGGACCTTCTTAAGGCGCTCGAGAATCTCGAGCTTGACCTTGGCCATGTAGGTACCATGAAGTTCAAGCTCCGCAGGACGAATGCGGGCTTCGGCGGCCATCACGGCGATCGGCTTGAGACGAGCGCTTTGCGCGATCTCGATATCGGACGGTACCGGTCGCTTCGGGGCCAGGCGGCTGGGCTTGAAGGCCGGTTTGCGGGCCGACGACCCGGCTTTCGACGCCGTTTTCCTGGCCCTTGGTGAAGTCTTGCGCTTGGATAAGGGCCGTGCGCGTGCCTTGGGCATGGGGATGATCTCCAGGAGAGTGAGTGAGGACGATCCACCGATCGGTCGGGAGCCTCATCTTACCAGTTTCGCCGCAGCGGAGCCGCGCGGCAAGAGACGACTCTCCGCCGGACGGGCGAGGGAGGTCACAACGCAGTGAGGGCGTTAGGGTCGATCCTTGGGGGGAACCTGGCCACGCAGGTCCTGCCGCCTCCGCCCGGGAGACGGCATAGAGTCCAAAGGCCCATTGAGGTGGTCAGATATCGAGGCCTCAGGACCAGGACCGGCTGCGTCGATTACGCGACCGCCGGCTGGCCACCCGAGACCCGCAGAAGAAGCAGAAGCAGATACACGGGAAGATCGCCCGCAAGCAGCGTCGGTCGGTCGAGTCGTTTTCGCTCGGACGAATGTGGTCGGAAATCCCCCACAAGTGGAAGGATGCTTTCTAGGGGTTCTCGGTGAGTGTCCTGGCGATCGCCGTCGTCCCGCTCGTGTGGAGTTCCCCCTGGTCCCTATCCTGCGCCGCGGGATCGGCGGTTATGCTAGCGATCATCGGCCTCTTCATCGGCCGCACTCAGGACACGCGCGATTCGCTGAGAGATCTGACGCGCTCGCCTTCCGATCGCCCCGGCCCGGGACCTATCCGGCAACGCCCTTGAGGAACGCCCCTACGATATAGGCGACGGCGGCGGCCAACCCTCCCACGGCCAGCATCTCCAGCCCGCTGCGGATGGGGTTGCGTTGGGTGACGAAGACCTTGGCCGCGCCCAGGCCGAAGAGGGCCGTCCCGGCCAGGACGACGGAGGCCACAAACGCTGTCTGGGCTGGAATCGGATAGAAGAACCCTGCCACGTAGGCGGCGAGGGGGAGGCTCCCGGCCAGCACGAAGGCCGCCAGCGTAGCGGCAGCGCTCGTCATCGGCTTGCGTTCGTCGGGCAGCATGCGCAACTCATCGACCATCATCGCTTTCACCCAGCGCTCGGGCTCTCTGGATTGGATCGCTACCAGCTGCTCGGCCTCCTCCGCCGAAAAGCCGCGCTGGAGATAGATCTCCAGCAATTCGACCCGCTCCCCGTCGGGGAAGTTCTCCACTTCCCACCGCTCGCGTTCTTCTTCCCGGTGGTAATACTCCCGCTCGCTCTTGGTCGAGAGATAGGCCCCGCTCGCCATCGAGAAGCCGTCTGCCAGCAGATTGGCCAATCCGAGGATCAGGATCACGTCGGAACCGAGGGACGCCCCGACCACCCCGCTCACGACGGCGAAGGTCGTCACCACGCCGTCCAGGCCGCCGTAGACCAGGTCCCCCAGGTATTGGTCGCCGGTCCCTCCGTGCTCCTCTTCGGCGGACCGGGTGATCCGTTGGAGGTCGTGTGCAGCCGCCGAGGCGCGCTGGTCGTCTTTGCGATAGGCATCGCGGGCCTGGTCGACTC
>CAYUWF010000088.1:0-9716 GCA_964448245.1 uncultured Anaerolineaceae bacterium
TGATCGGACCACTCAATGGGCATGGGACAGCCCGGCCGAGGAGGCGCCCGGCAACGGCGTTCCCCCTCTTGTCACCCCCGCGAATAGCGCTTCGCCCTCTACAGGGCGCCAAGGGCGCATCGCGCTTCGTCGCGTCTTCGCATAGCGCTTCGCATCCTGAAGAGGACCCTGGGAGGGCATCCCGGAGGAGATCCCGAACGGGAGGCGAGGGTCCAGTGCCTTCCGGTGTCCTGCGAGAATGAAGCCTGAAATGTCACACTCGCGGAATCGCTCGCCTACCTTCTTCTCGGCAGGGCCAATTCCTGGATTCCCGCACCACTCCGCTGCGCTTCGGGTGTCTTCGACTTTCGCGGGAATGACGTAATCCCACGTGTCACCCCGCGAATAGCGCTTCGCCCTCTACAGGGCGCCAAGGGCGCATCGCGCTTCGTCGCGTCTTCGCACCCTGGAAGGGCATCCCGGAGGGGATCCCGAAGGGGAGGCGGGGTCCAGCGTTACCTCGGCCCCTGGATTCCCGCACCACTCCGCTGCGCTTCGGGTGTCTTCGACCTTCGCAGGAATGACCGTTGTTATGGAGAGCCCGCGGTGAGGGCCACTTCGTCGACGACGCCGACGATGACGGCCCGGACGGCGCCTGGGTCCAGTTGGAGGATCTGGCGTGCACCGTTGCCTTCATCGATGACCAGGACCGTGTCGCCCGGCCCGGCCTGGACCACGTCCACGGCGATGTCGTAGTCGTCGGTTTCGTTCCCCTGCAGATCGAGCTGGTTGACCAGCAGGAGCTTCTGCCCATCGAGGTGCGAGATCTTGATGGTCGAAACGACATTGCCGACAACCTTTCCGATGTACACGTCAAGCGCCTGCACTCGACGTCCAGCTGGCCGTGGGGCGACGCCGCCGGAAGTCCGGATTGTCATCAACCTCGTCGATGATCCCGGTAATCGCCAGATCCGCCGGGACGAAGATGACGGGCAGGGCCTGCGCCGCCTCGCGGCTTCCCACGACGAAGACCAGCTCGCCCGGCCCGGCCTGCGCCGTGGCATCGGCGGCGATCTGCGGCTCGCCCCGGGGCCGGCGCTGCTCGTCGAGCGGCTGGACCACGAGCAACTTGACCCCTTCCAGGCCTTCGGCCTTCTGCGTGGCGACGACTGTGCCGATGACGCGGGCGAATTTCATCAGGCCTCCGTGACTCGCTGGCGGAAGCGGGTCGAGTCGGAGACGTTGGCCCACATCTCAGGATGGAGCTGCGGGATGACCACCTGCCGGACCAGATGCTCCGGACGTCGCAGGACCCGGACTCCGATGTCCACGGCCGCCTCGACGTCGGCCACCAGCCCGGAATAGAGCACGATGCCTTTCCCGCCGAGGCCGTCGCCCAGGCGGATCTCCACCAAGTGCACCTCGGCCCCCTTGACGCCGGCGTCCGCCGCCAGAATGGTCGAGGCGACGCTATTCGTCTCGATGACGCCCAGCGCGTCGGTCGGCTGGGGCCGGCGAATGCCCGTCACCGATTCGACGACCTCCGGGTGGACGACCGGCAGGTAGACGAAGTCGATGACGGCCTCGCCCCCCATCTGCCGACCGGCCGCCAGCGACTCCTCGACGTCCCCGACTTCGCCGCCAAAGAGCACCAGGAACTTCCCTGGCTGGATCGTCCCGACTTTGAGAACGCGAATCTGAGCCTTCTTGACGACGGCGTCGGCGGCCTGCATCCCGGCGGCGATGCTGCTGTATTCGATGAGGGCTAGCGCCGGCTCGATCATGCTCGTTTCTCCGACGAGGCGCTTCCCGCGAGTCTTCCCCAAGCTCCGCCTTGTGCCTCACCCCCCGACCCCCTCTCCGCCGAATAGGCCAAGACTCTCAAGAGAGAGTGGCGGAGAGGGGGCAAGGAAGTTTGGGGGATGGGGGGAGCTCCGCTCCCCCCATCCCCTAAGAATTCCATCCCCTCCCCCTGGAGGAATCCCTGGGCCTCGGACCGCGCCGTCTCAGGGGGAGCCCCTTCGGGATGCTTCGCGAGGGCAAGGGGTAGGGGTTGGACGGCAACGCTCATTCTTCTCTTTCCACTAAACGATGCGAAACGCATCTTTCAACGTGCAGCGGCGGATCCGGCTGAAGCTCACCGGGTTGGTCAGACCTTCCCCGGTCGGGCTGGCGATGGTGTAGGAGCAGAATCCCTCGCCGCCGTAGCCGAGCCCGGCCAGCGACGGCCCGTTCTTGACGAAGATGCTGCAGTCCATCACCCGCGCCATGCGGCTGAGGTGATCCAGATTCTTGGAGTGCATCACTGCCGTGTGACGAAAGCCGTGTTCGACCTTCTTGGCCAGGTCGATTCCCTCGTCGGCGTCCCGGACACGCACCAAGGGGAAGACCGGCATCATTTGCTCGGAGAGCACCAGCGGATGGTCGGCGTCGACCTCCGCCAGCACCAGGCGCACCTCGTCGCCGACCTCGATCCCGATCTCGCGCAAGATGACGTTGGCGTTCTTACCGATGAAGGCTTTGTGCATCGTTCCGTGCTGCCCGCGCGGCGGGACCTCGGTGAAGATGACCTTCATCAGCCGTTCGAGCTGCGCCCCATCGATCTCGTAGGCGCCGTGCAATCCCATCTGCCGCTTCAGCTCATTGGCGATGGAAGCGACGGCGAAGAGCTCCTTCTCGTCGGTGCAGGTGATATTGTTGTCGAAAGAGGCGCCGAAGACGATGTCGCGGCCGGCCTGCTCCAGGTCGGCCGTTTCATCCACCACCACCGGCGGGTTGCCCGGCCCGGCGCAGATCGCCCGTTTGCCGCTTTTCATCGCCTCGCGCACGACGCCGATGCCGCCGGTGACGGTCAGTAGACGGACGTCCTTGTGGCGCATGATCGCCTGCGCCGTCTCGATCGTCGGGTCGGCCAGCGCCACCACCAAGTTGGGCGGACCGCCGGCCTCGACAATGGCGTCGTGGATGATCTGGACCGTCAGGTTGGAGCAGCGTTTGGCCCCCGGATGCGCGTTGAAGACAACGGCGTTGCCGGCCGAGACCATGGCGATGGCGTTGCAGATGACGGTCGAGGTCGGGTTGGTGCTGGGGACGATGGCGCCGATCAATCCGTAGGGCGCGTATTCCACCAGCGTCATGCCCCCATCGCCGGTCCAGGCGGTCGGCGTCAGCATCTCGGTGCCGGCGGTCTTGTTGGCGTTGAGCAGGTTCTTCTGGACCTTGTCCTCGTAGCGGCCCATGCCGGTCTCCTGGACCGCTTCCAGCGCAAGCACCTGGGCCTGCTCGCGGGCGGCGCGGCGGACGTGCGAGATCATCTGCTCGCGCACGCCCAGCGGCATCTCCTGCAGCTGCAGGAACGCCTGGCGGGCGGCGGCGACCGCCTGGTCGACCGTTGCATACAGGTTGTCGGCGTGCCGCAGCACGGGCAGGGACGCCGGCGCGCTGATCGCCGCCGCTTCGGGCGGCGTCCCGTGCCGGACTCGCTCGCCCTGGCGCAGCTCGCTCATCACCTGCGCCACGATGGCATCGATGCGGGCATCCTCCAAGGCCAGGTGGGGGTTCATCAGCCCGCCTTCGCCTTGTCGTACTTGATGACCCCATCAACTTCGAGCTGGTCGACGATGGCCATGATCACCCCGTCGCACGGGCGCTGGTCCGTCACGCGCGTCAGGCGCGCCGAGCTGCCCGTCGCATACAACACAACTTCGCCCAGGCCGGCGCCGACGGCGTCGGCCGCCACGCGATAGCCGCGCGTCTCGGCCGCGTCGATGTCGAGCTGGCGCAGGACGAGGAACTTGATCCCGTCCAGGCTCGGCTCCTTGCGCGTCGCCACCAGGGTGCCGACGACCTTTCCCAGGAGCATCGAACTCTCCTTTCTCCCTTCGACTTCATTCGCCGTTCGCCTTCGCTCACGGCTCGCTCCGCTCAGGGCCGAAGACCGAAGCCCCGAGCGAAGCGAGGGAAAAGTCGAAAGGCGACTAGCCGGCTTGGCGGCCGAGCGGCAGCGTGCGGTCGACGTTCGTGTGCGGCCGCGGGATGACATGGATCGCCACCACCTCGCCGATCTTCTCGGCGCCGCGCGCCCCGGCTTCCACGGCGGCCTTGACCGCCGCGACGTCACCGCGCACGATGACGGTGACGAAGCCGCCGCCGGTCTTCTCGTAGGCCACCAGCTCGACCTTGGCCGCCTTGACCATGGCGTCGGCGGCCTCGACCATCGCCGCGTAGCTCTTGGTCTCGACCATCCCCAGCGCCTCGGTGCTACCCATTCCCTGATCCGACATGGCATCCTCCTGTTGGCGCGTCCCGGAAGCCTTAGGCGGCTGCGGGGCGGCACGCGTCACTTGTCGTTTCATCGTCGTCCTATCCGGCGCGCTAGGCGCGCCGGCCGGTCTCGACCTCGCGGCCGGTGATCCCTTCGATCGCGCCGACCGCCGCGCCGTAGCCGGCCATGATGTCGCGCTCTTCTCCCCCCAGGTAGACGCGCCCGAAACTGCCGAAGGCGCGCACCTCAAGGATGTTGATGTGGGCCGCTTTCTCGGCCTCGTTGGCCGCCAGGGCGGCGTAGCCGGCCGGCTCGACCTCCAGCACGTAGAGCGTCTGCCCGGCCAGGAGCATGTGGCCGTGGCGTAGACGGTTGATGAGCTGCACCTGATGGGCGTCGATGTGGCGGATAATCTGGCTCGAGATGACCTTCGGCTTGAGACGATCCGACTCCTTCAGCTCCAGCGCGTCCAGGATCGCCTGGCCGGCGGCGCGCACCTCGGCCTGGTCCTCGTGGTGGACCTCGAGCAGGCCGAACAGCCGCTCGACGACCTGCATGCCGGGCCGCACCCGGGTCGACTTGAGGGCGATGTCGGTGATGCGATTGATCTCGATGCCCGGCGATATCTCGATCCACAGCGACGCGTCGTTGGGGAGCGGCAGGAACCCCTGCACCACGGTGCCCAAGAATCCGGCGTGCTGCAGCTGTAGGCTGTCCAGGAAAACGTACGTCCGAAGATCGACCGTCATCGTGCCTCCTTAGGGCGAATTGACAGGAATCCACTCGCCAGGCCTCGGTTGACACCTTCAACCCCCACCCCCTTCCCCCTCCCCCCGTCGTGGAGGGACCTTCCACCAGATCCTGCGATTCGGGGGGAGGGGAAGCGAATCCATGCGGAGAGGGGGGATTGGGGGGTGAGGGAGGGGATCTCTACCGCGCTCCCTGGATGAACAAACCTCTGAACATACGCGAGGAAGGCCATGCTACGAGCCCGCCTCTTGCATGATCTTGACGCTGGCGCTGGCGCCCAGCCGGGAGGCGCCAGCGGCGATCATCTCCTGCGCGTCGGCCAGGGTGCGGATCCCGCCGGCGGCTTTGACGCCGATCGTCGGGCCGACGACGCGCCGCATCAGCGCCACGTCGGCGGCCGTCGCCCCTCCCGGCCCGAAGCCGGTGGAGGTCTTGACGTAGTCGGCCCCGGCGACCTTGGCCAACTGGCAGGCGATGACCTTTTCTTCGTCGTTCAGCAGCGCCGCCTCGATGATGACTTTGAGCAGGGCGTGGCCGGCGCGGCAGGCGCGGGCGACCGAGGCGATATCGCGCTCGGCCAGCTCGTAGTCGCGGCTCTTGACCGCCCCGACGTTGATGACCATGTCGATTTCTGCCGCGCCGTCGCGGATCGCCTGCTGCGCCTCGTAGACCTTGACCTCGGTCGGCGTGGCGCCCAGCGGGAAACCGACGACGGTGCAGACGACGACCGGGCTGCCCTTCAGGAGTTGGGCGCACAGCCGAACGTAGCTCGGATTGACGCAAACCGAGGCGAAATTGAACTTGCGCGCCTCGAAGCACAACTGCGCGATTTGGTCCTGGGTGGCGTCCGGCTTAAGCAGGGTGTGGTCGATCATGTGGCCCAGCTGGCCGTCGGTCGGCGCGATCCCCAGGGTGGTGCCGATACGGTCGGCGCCGGCGTGCAGCACCGGGCGCAGGCGTTCGGCGAAGTTGTGCGGCGAGAGGGCCGGGCCCGGATTCGCCGACGGCGCCGCCGACTCCTCGAGCAGGACCAGCACATTGCGCGTGATCTGTTCGATGATGCGGTCGAGCGTGGCGTCGTCGATGGTCTGCATGGCGTGCTATCTGCTCAGCGCCTCAAGTAGCGGCGCTCGATCTCCGTGATCTTGCCCACCCGACGGGCGTGGCGGCCCCCGGCGAAACGGGTCTCGAGAAAGGTGCGCACGATCTGGCGCGCCAGCGCCGCGCCGATCTGGCCGGCGCCGAGGGTCAGGACATTGGCGTCGTTGTGTTCCCGGCTGTTGACGGCCGTCGCCAGGTCATAGCACAGGGCCGCCCGCACACCGGGCACCTTGTTGGCGGCGACGCTCGACCCGATCCCGGCGCCGTCGATCAGGACGCCGCGTTCGACGCGCCCCCCGGCAACCAGTTCGGCCACCGCCAGGGCGAAATCGGGATAGTCGACCGGTTCAGTTCCGGAGGCGCCGCAATCGAGAACCCCGTAACCCAGCTCCGCCAAGTAAGCCTTGAGATTCTCCTTGAGGGGGAAGCCGGCGTGATCGCAACCGATGGCGACCGGCCGGCGGCCCCTTCGACTTGACTCGCTAGCGCTCGCTCCGCTCAGGGCAGGCCCGCGACTTCGCTCGCTAGCGCTCGCTCCGCTCAGGGCAAGCCCGCGACTCCGCTCGCTAGCGCTCGCTCCGCTCAGGGCAGGCCCGCGACTTGACTCGCTAGCGCTCGCTCCGCTCAGGGCAGGCCCGCGACTTCGCTCGCTAGCGCTCGCTCCGCTCAGGGCAGGCCCGCGACTTCGCTCGCTGGCGCTCTCTTCGCTCAGGCTGAACGGAGACGGCGACCCCATGCCGGTGAGGTGAATCTGCCGTTCGATCATGGCCTGGCGCGCCAGTGGGGTGAACAGGGCTTGCGCCGGCGGTGTGAACTCGCCCCGGAAGGGGAGCCCCTGGATGTTCGACTCGGTCACGATGGGGCGCCGGGCCGGGCCGGTTTCGGAAGCCCGCCCGAGCGTCCGGTAGACAACGGCCCGCACCTTCTCTCGAATACGGCTCTCGGTGAGCTTGGCGTCGGGTGCCATCGTGTTGCGGCCTCAGCCTTCTGCCATGAGCGGATCGTCGTCTCCGCCCGTCGCCTGCCGCCCGAGCTCGACGACGAAGCGCGACAGGAAAACCCCGTCGAAGTACTCCATCGGGCGGCCGTCCTCCAAGAAGCTGACGCTCTCCAGCCGCAGGAGCGGCGCGCCGCGTTCGACCTGCAGCAGGCGCGCCTCGTCATCGGTCGCCAGAACGGCTTCGATCTCCCGGCGGCCGCCGGCGATGCGCAGGCGGCACTCCTGCTCGAGAAACGCGTAAAGCGATTGGTGCCGCAAATCAGCCTGGATCAGGCCCGGGCAGGGAGCGTAGGGGAGGTAGGAGTTCACCAGGACGACCGGGTGACCGCCGACGGAGCGCAGGCGTGAGATCTTGACCACGGGCGTGAGGGGCTCAATCTTTAACCGCGCTCCAACCTTCTCGCCGGCGGGCAGCAGGGCCTGCTCGAACACGCGTGTCTCGGTGGCCAGCCCCATGCGTTCCATGTCCTGGTAGAAGCCTACGAGCGAATGGACCAGACTGCGGCTAACGACTTTCGGCTCGGCGACAAACGTCCCAAGCCCCTTGCGGCGCACGATCGCTCCCTCCCTCGAGAGCTCCTGAAGGGCCTGCCGAACGACGGGCCGGCTGACCCCGTACTCACGACAGAGATCAGGCTCGCCCGGGATGCGGTCCCCCGGCCGCCACTCTCCACCCGCAAGGCGCGCATCCAGCGCCCGGCGTACCTGAGCGTAAAGAGGCAGCGGACTGCTGCGATCGATCTCCTGCCTCGATTTCCGAGCCGACTTCGCCACCCGTGCCACCTTCCAGATGTCAGATGACATAACTGACAGATGATAACACTGTCCTTACAAGTCAGTCATATTGTAATTATAAGAGGCAGAGATGTCAACCCCCCACCCAGCGAAAAGGGGAAGCAGGTCCTTGGTCGGTCCCGGCGACGCATCCCCCTGCTCGCCCGGGGACTTCCCTTCGGAGTGACCAATGACCGGTCAGAGGTCACCGGTCACCGGTCACCGGTCACTGGTCATTGGTCAATGGCCACTGTCTTCAGCCTGTTGGGCGGGCGGGCGCCTCACAATGGCCTCTATGCGCATTCTATGGATAGGCACGGGCGGTGGGCACGAACCAGGGTGATACAATGCCGCGCCCGCATCTGAGGCTGCAAGGAGCCGAATGCTTGTCAGCGCGATCGTCTTCACGGCCGCGGCCGCGGCTATCGTCGGTTTGTCGGCATGGTGGCTGTACCTGTCGCCTCTCCGTGGAAGCGACGGGCCTAGCCCGGTCCCCCCTACCCTGGCGGTGTTCTTCGCTGCCGGCTTGGGTCTCGCTTCCGCCTTGATGGTCGCTGGGGCGCTGTGGGATGCCAGCATGCACCTGCAGACCGGCCTGGTCCCGGGTGGAAGCGACTTCCTCTGGCCTCCCCACTTGCTGATCTACGGCGCGTTCCTGCTCTCCTTCGCCGTCGGGGCTTGCGGGATGCTGGTGCTCGTCCTCTCGCGAAGGCAGTCCGGCAGCGGCGACCCCCGTCGCTGGGTGCGCGCCAATCCGATGATCGGCGCCGTCGTCCTGGCTTCGGCCTATACCCTCTTCGCCATCCCGGGCGACGCCCTGTGGCACGAGCTCGTGGGCCCCGATCTCACTGCCTGGAGTCCGCCTCACATCGTGCTGGCCACCGCCAGCACGGCGGTCGTGCTCTGCGGCGTGGGCCTGCTCCTCCAGGTCCGTAGGGATCGCCGGCCGTCTCTCTGGTTGGACCTCGGCCTCTTCCTGCTCTTCGGCCTGTCTCTCAACGTCCTGTACACGGTCGGCGTCCTCGAATGGGAGCTGCCCGGGGGGCTGGGGGGGTTGGTCGCCCAGCGACCGGCCTGGGCCTATCCGCTTGTCGCCGGAGGCACGTCGTTTTTCGTCCTGGCACTGGCGCGTTTCTCGACACGCAGCCCGATGTCGGCGACGGCATCCGCCGCCGCCTTCTACCTCTTCCGCCAGGCGGCGGCCATCACGTTGCACGCCAGCGGGAATGTCGCCCCGGTCATCCCGCTGTGGATTCTTCCCGCGGCGCTTGTCATCGACCTCGTACCCTGGCGGCGAATCCCCCGGCGATCGATTCGGGACGCGGCCCTAGCCGGCGGGTTCAGCCTGGCCTTTGGGATGACCGCGATTCTCGATCTGATGGGGGCAACCTCCCTTCGGCCTTTCTCGGTGAGCGATGCCGCTATTACGATCCTCGCGCTATGGCTCCTGTGCCTGCCCCTGACCTTCCTGGCGCGCGCCGCCGGCGCGTTCCTAGGCGGCGAGGCCGGCGGTCGTCCTCGTGCAGCGGCCTCTTTTTCGGAGCCGCCCCGACGCGTGGATCGGCCCTCCGGCCTACCGGGGCTTTAAAGGCTTCTGAATAGCCCGTTCCCACCTCACCCCCCGACCCCGTCTGCGCCGACAGCGCCCGAGCATGAGCGGTTTCGTGGCCGAGAGGGTGTGCAGGGGGAGCCCCAATGGGGTGCTCACCTGCACCGCACCTGCGGTGCGCCGCAGGTGCAGGTGTCGCGAGGGTCAGGGGTGGAGGTTTGACGACGGTCGCCATTTTTCAGCAACCTGTTAGGCTCCGGTTCCCCTCGGACGATTCCGTGTAGACTCACTCGAAGGAA
>CAYUWF010000089.1:0-9600 GCA_964448245.1 uncultured Anaerolineaceae bacterium
CAGGGGGAGGGAGGGTATTCCTGGGGGGTGGGAACAGGCCTTTTCAGCAGCCAGCTAACCACCGGGTCTTTCTTCAGCACTCGCTGTAGCCACACGCATGACACTTACGGCAGCCTTCTTCGGCGACCAGGGCGGCGGAGCCGCACTCCGGACAAAGGTCGCCGATGCGCATCACGATTTGACCCTCGGCCGGGCTCTCGGCTTCGGTCTCGAGCGAGGGCGCCTCGGGGGTCTCGCCCAGATACTCGGCCACGGCGCGCGCCAGGCCGTCGGGGAGAGAAAGAACGCGGTTGGGGCCGAAGCCCATCGGCCGGCCGCCCCCGATGCCCGCCAACTGCCGGACGGTCTCGGCCAGCCGCTGACGCGGCGAAACGGGCGAGGTGATGCGCAAGACGTAGGAGATGAGGCGGCCGATGGCTTCGGACACCGCCGCCGTCTCGGAACCGGCCTTGGCGGTGGTGATGAAGACTTCGAAGGGCTGGCTCTCGCTATTCTGGTTGATCGTGACGAAGGCTTTCCCCAGCGGCGTACTGATCTGGTAGGTGCAGCCTGCGAGCCGCGCCGGCCTGGGCTTCTTGCCCTCGTACCACATCTGGAGCTGGGTGGCGGCCGGCTCGGGGGCGGTCGTCTTGCGCGTTGCGGTGGCCTTCGTCTCCAAGACGACCTTCTGGCGCGACCCGGTCACATACACCGTCAGGCCCTTGCAGCCCGTCTCCCAGGCCAGCAGGTAGGCCTGCGCCACGTCCTGCGGCTCGGCCGTCTCCGGGAAGTTGCAGGTCTTGCTCAAGCTGTTGTCGACGAAGGCCTGCAAGGCGGCCTGCATCTGGACGTGCTCTTCGGCGGTGATGTCCTGAGAGACGACGAAGACCCGGCGGATCTCCTCCGGGACCTCGGCCACCTCCAGGCACGAGCCGCGCTCGACGACCTGCTGGACAACCCGATGGCGCACGTCCTCCTCCAGGCCGGCCTCGACCAGCGCCTGCTCGAAGAGCGGGCTGGTGTAGGTCAGGCGCAGGTCCTGGCCGCGATCGTCGACATGGCGGTAATAGGCCAGGGCGAAAACCGGTTCGCAGCCGTAGCCTTCGCAGCCGGCGACGGTGGCGATCGTACCGGTCGGGGCGATCGTCGTCTGGGCGGCGTTACGGATCCCGTGGGTCAGAATCCCGTGGACGACCTCGTCCCAGGCGATCGTCGGACGACCGAAATCGCCCTGATAGGGCGTACGCGGCGTCGGGGGCGACCAGCGCAGGTCCTGCGGATCGTACAGGCTCCCGCTGATGGCAATGAACGGCCCGCGCTCGGCGGCTAACTGGATGCTGGTCTGCATGCAATGGAATCGAACGAACTCCATGACCTGAGCGGCGAACTCCTGCCCTTCGGCCGAACCGTAGCGCACGCCGACGTGGTACATCAGGTCGCCCAGGCCCATGATGCCCAGGCCAATGCGCCGCGACCGATAGGCGGCCTCGCGCAGTTGGGCCACGGCCGGCACGTAGGCATTGGCGGTGACGACGTCGTCCAGGAAACGCGTGCTCAGGACAACGCTCTGCCGCAGCTGTTCCCAATCGACCCGCCCGCCGGGAGCCATGTGCTCGGCCAGGTTGAGGGAACCGAGACAGCAGTTCTCGTACGGCCCGAGCCACTGCTCGCCGCACGGGTTCGTCGCTTCCAGCTCGTACAGATGCGGTACAGGATTGCTGCGGTTGGCGGCGTCGATGAAGAGGATCCCGGGCTCGCCGTTGTGATGGGCCTGCAACACCATCAGGTCGAAGATCTCGCGGGCCTGCACCGTCTCGACCACCTGGCCGGAGTGCGGCGCCACCAGGTCGAAGGTCGTGTCGTCGCGCACGGCCTGTAGGAAGGCGTCGGTGGCGGCGACGGAAATGTTGAAATTGGTGATCTGGTTCTCGTCGGTCTTGCAGGTGATGAACTGGCGGATATCGGGGTGATCGACGCGCAGAACGGCCATGTTGGCCCCGCGGCGCGTGCCGCCTTGGGCGACTTCCCCGAAGGCCTTGTCGTACACCCGCAGGAATCCGACCGGGCCGGTGGCCACGCCGGCCGAGGAGGCCACCGGGGCGCCCTGCGGCCGCAGGCGGCTGAAGGAAAAACCGTTGCCGCCGCCGGTCTGCTGGATCAGCGCCGCATCCCGCAACGTCTGGAAGATGCCGGCCGAGTCGCGCCCCATGTCGTCGCTGATCGGCAGGACGAAGCAGGCTGCCAGCTGCCCCAGCGGTGTGCCGGCGCCGGTGAAGGTCGGCGAGTTCGGGAAGAAGCGGCGCGTGGTGAGCAGGCCGTAAAAGGCCGCGGCCATGGGCAGGATCTCCCCGCTCCACTCGCGCTCGGCCTCGGCCACGTGGTAGGCGACGCGCCAGAACATCTCCTCGATCGTCTCGACCGGCTGGCCGTCGACGCCGTGCCGCAGATAACGCTTGATCAGGACCGTCCGCGCATTCTCGTTCAGCGCCACGCTGGGCAAACCCTCCGGGCGCGGCGGGCGAACCACGCGCGCACCCGACACGGAGACGCGGACATCAGTCCTGGTCGTCGAGAGCATTGCCTCTCCTCCACCGACTTCCTGAGTGTGCGGCAGTCCCCGCAACCTTCCGCCTCGTTCCGCTCGAGGCCTCGCACCGGACCGCACTCGCGCCTGGCCGTACTCCGGCCGCTTTCCGGCCGCAGGCAGGTCAGACTTCGAGCAGGCGGTCGATCTCGGCCTGGATTTGCCGCAGATCATCCAGACCGAGGTAAACGATGGCGTAGCGTACGTAGGCGATGTGGTCGAGCTCTTTCAGCCCGGCCATGAGCATGTCGCCGATGACGCGGGAAGACACTTCCGCCTTCCCCAGCGTCTGCAACGTGGCTTCGACCTCTCCCACCAGGCGGTCGATGTTGGCTGCCGTCACCGGGCGTTTGGCGCAAGCGATGCGAATGCCGCCGGCCAACTTCTCACGATCGAACTCTTCGCGCGACCCGTCTTGCTTGATGACTAACGGCGTCGCCAGGATGGCCCGCTCATAAGTGCTGAACCGGTTGGGACAGTCCTGGCACACCCGCCGGCGGCGTACACCTCCACGCGCGTCGTGCGAGGTGTCGATCACGCGGGTGCGCGGACTGCGGCAGTATGGGCAACGCATGTCTGCCCCCCGATAGAGAACGGCTGTTCGGCGCCAGATGTACGCGGCGGGTTGTCGATGAGCCCGATATGTTCGGTTCGAGCGGCCCATCATAGCACAACCGCTCGACGGCAGACAAGACGGGTGGCCTCCGCTAATCTTAAAAGAACCGCGCCGCCGGTAGTACTTTGGTCACCCGCAGGAATCGGACGAACCTCGTCCCAGCCTTCCCGAGCAAGCGATGGAAGTTCCGACCTCACTCCCTCCCCCTCTCCGCGGAGCGCGATCGTGCTTATTGCGCGGAATGGCGGAGAGGGGGTTGGAGTCTCAAAGGGGAGGGGGTCTGAGGGGGAGATGGAAGGGGGAGGCAAAGCCGCCCCTCTCCGCCAGGATCCCTCAGGGACAAAGGACGTCGTCCGCGGAGAGGGGGGAGGGGGAGAGGTGCGAGGCTGGAAGAGGACCGAGGCTAGCGCGCTGCCTGCGGCTCAAAGACCGTCTTCCGTAGAAAGACACGGCCGGCGACGGTATTCCCCCTCCCGTCGCCGGCCGTGACCGCCTCGCGGGCCAATGCCGAAGCTCGGGCAGCCTCCGAGCTCCCGCGACGGACGGTGCCTGCGTCGTCTTGGCTGTCATTGCGAGCCGCCGTCTTCGACGGCGTGGCAATCTCAAGCCGCAGGAGATTGCCACGGCGCCCTTCGACTTCGCTCAGGGCGCCTCGCAATGACTCTCGTCGCCAAGCGTCAACGCCGCCGCAGAAACGCCGGGATGTCCAGGTCGTTCAGGTCGAAGGCGCTCGGCTGGAACGCCTCGACCGGGGCGGCCTCTGCGGCCATCTCTGCCTTGCCATCGCGTCGCGTCGGCGTTCGGCGTGGCGCCGCCCGCCGCGCCGGCCCCGTCCGATCGAAGCCGGTGGCGATGACCGTCACGCGCAGCTCATCGCCGATCGACGGGTCGATGACAGCGCCGAAGATCAGGTTGACGTCCGGGTGGGCCGTCTCCTTGATGATCGCCGCCGCCTGATTGACCTCGAACAGGCTCATGCTCGGGCCGCCGGTGACGTTGAACAGGATCCCGCGCGCGCCGTCGATGGTGATGTCGAGCAGCTGGCTCGAGATGGCCTGCTCGGCCGCCACGCGCGCCCGATCCTCGCCGTTGGCCCGGCCGACCGCCATCAGCGCCGCCCCGCCCTCCGACATGATTGTGCGCACGTCGGCGAAGTCGAGGTTGATCAAGCCGGGCACCGTGATCAGCTCGCTGATCCCCTGGATGCCCTGGCGCAGGACGTCGTCGGCGGTGCGGAAGGCTTCCTGCAGGCTGGCCCGCTTGTCGACGATCTGCAGCAGCCGGTCGTTGGGGATGACGATCAGCGTGTCGACGTGTTCCTTTAGGTTGCCGATCCCCACCTCCGCCGACTGGGCGCGCTTGGCGCCTTCGAAGGTGAAGGGCCGGGTGACAACGCCGATGACCAGCGCGCCGACCTCTTTGGCGATCTGGGCGATGACCGGCGCCGCGCCGGTGCCCGTCCCGCCGCCGATCCCGGCGGCCAGGAAAATCATGTCGGCGCCCTTGAGGACCTCGTACAGCTCCTCGGCCGACTCCTCCGCCGCCCGCTGCCCCACCTCCGGATTGCCGCCGGCGCCCAGTCCGCGCGTCAGCTTGTCGCCGATGCGCACGCGCTTGGGCGCGTTGGAGAGCAGCAGCGCCTGGGCATCGGTATTGATGGCGGTGAACTCGATGCCGGCCAGGCCCTCCTCGATCATCCGGTTGACGGCATTACTCCCCCCGCCGCCGATCCCGACGACCATGATGCGAGCGAATGACTCCGACTTCGGGGATGTGAACATCTTCTCCCTCCTCCTGGCTGCTTCGACGAATTGGGTCGCCGGGCGCGGTCGGTGGACCGCGCCGGCGGGTTGGGTGGGGCCGCCTGCCGCGTCATCCTTCAGGAAGTTCATTTGAGTCGAGTTGGTGTCCATCGCCTCACCCCGGCAGGAGCCGCTTCAGGAAATCGGCGGCGCGGGCCAGATCGAACCTCGGTATCGCCAGGCCGCCCAGCCCACGCCCGTTCAGGCGGCTCTGTTCCTCCTGCAGCCGGGCCCATTCCAGCAGGCCCAGGCTGGTCGAATACGCCGGCGAACGCAGCTGATCGATCAATCCGTGCAGCTCCTCCGGCTGACCGAGGCGCACGGGCAGGTTGAGCACCTGCGCCGCTACCTCGCGGATTCCCGGCAGCAGGCTGGTGCCTCCGGTCAGGACCATCCCCGCCGGCAGCAGGCCGTCGTACCCCGAGCGCTTGATCTCCTGCCGCACCAGGCTGAAGATCTCCTCGACGCGCGGTTCGATGATCGCCGCCAGGTCGACGCGCCGAATCTGCACCGGTTTCTCTTCGCCGAAGGGACGCACCGCCAGAATCTCGTTGGGATCGAGCAGCGCCGGACGGGCATGCCCGTGGCGCCGTTTGACCTGCTCAGCCGTCTCCGGCGGTAGATGCAGCCCCTGCGCCAAGTCGCTCGACAGGTGATCGCCGCCGACCGGGAGCACGGCGGTATGCCAGACCGAGCCCTCGATGTAGACGGCCAGGTCGCAGGTGCCGCCGCCGATGTCGCAGACGATGACGCCCATCTCGCGCTCGGTCTCGGTCAGCACGATCTCGCCGGAGGCCAGCGGGCTGAGCACATAGCCGTCGATCGTCACGCCGACGGTCTCGAAGGCCTTCTCCATGTTGCGCAGCGCCGTCCCGGCGGCCGTGACGATATGCGCCTCGACCTCCAGCCGGTAGCCGTGCATGCCGATGGCCGACTTGATCCCGTCCTGGCCATCGACGACATAACCGCGCGGGATGACGTGGATCACCTGCCGGTTGTAGGGCAAGGCGATCGACCGTGCCGCATCCAGCGCACGGTTGACGTCCTCCGGGCCGATGATCCGGCCCGAAACTCCGGCCATCCCCTTGCTGTTCAGCGAGGCGATCTGCGCCCCGGACAGGCTCACCAGGGCCGAGGTGATCTCGTAGCCCGAGGTCCGTTCGGCCTTGTCCTTGGCGGCTTCGACGGCGCGGGCTACCCCCTCCAGGTTGACCACCCCGCCCTTCTTCATCCCGAGCGATGGCACGATCCCCACGCCGATGACGCGCAGGCGCGACTCCTCGTCGAGCTGCCCCACCAGGGCGCAGACCTTCGTCGTCCCGACATCGACACCGACAAAGATGACTTCTTCGGAACCGATCATGCCTCTCCGCCGCTCATTTCTTCCTGTAGTAGGGCGCCGACGGGTCTTCCACGCTGACCCACTCGGCGGCGATCCCCCGCTGGGTCAGGACCGCGGCGATCTTCCGGTACAGTTGCATTTTGAGGACCATATCGCCGCTGGCCCCGAAGTAGGCCTGCCACCCTCCGGCGGGGTCGATGAAGCCATACCCGTGCTCCGGGTGGTACTGCAGTCCCTCCACCTCTGGGGCCTGGGCCAGGAGCGCCCCGGCCGCCCAGAGCGCCTCGGGCTCGATGACGGGAGCCAGAGCTTCCCGTTGGACGTCCAGGCTCGGCTCCTCGGCCGTCACCCGGATCAGGTTGTCCAGGTCGCCGTGCTTGAGGAAGGCGACCCCATCGGCGCTCAGCCACCATACCTCCCCGGCGTCGTCCCACTCGATCATCGGGCGGCGTTCGTCGATTCTGAGCTCTACCCGATTCGGCCAACGAACGATGACGTCGGCCGACTGGATCTCCGGTTGGGCCATCAGGCGCGCCCGGACCTCGGCCGCGTTGACGAGGAAGACCGGCCGGCCGTCGACGTCGGCGATCGAACGAATCTGGCCCTCGGTCAGCAACCTCGTCGCCGGGACGACGGCTTTGTCGATGGTGAAATCGCCGCCCCGGAAAGCGCTCAGGACGGCCCACAGCCCGACGACCGTCAGGGTCGCCGAGAGAATCCTGGCGCCTGCCCGGAAGGCGGGCAGGGCCGGCAGACGCAGACCGGCGCCGATCTCCGCCGCCAGCGCTAGCTCGAGAATCCGCCGCGGGCGGCGCAGCCGCGTCCCGGGGCGCTCGGCCGGGCGTGCGCTGCGCGTCGCCGACCGAGGCACGTGCGTCCGGCGGTGCCGGACCTGCTCGGCGCGCGTGCGGGGCGTGTCGACGGCCGGATCAGCGGCGCTCACGCTTCGCCTCCGTAGCGGCGCACCAGCCGGTCCTTCTGCGCCTGGCGGGCCATCGCCAGCTCGATCAGTCGATCCATCAGCGACGGGTAGGAAAGCCCGCTGGCGTCCCACAATTTCGGATACATGCTGATCCGGGTGAACCCGGGAATGGTGTTGAGCTCGTTCACGTACAGCGCTCCACCGTCCTGATCCAGCAGGAAATCCGCCCGGGCCATCCCCGCTCCGTCGATGGCGCGGAAGGCCTCCACCGCCAAGCGGCGGGCTTCCTCCCGCGTGGCGTCGTCGAGCGGCGCCGGGATCAGAAGCTGCGAGGCGTCGTCGACGTACTTCGCCCGGTAGCTGTAGAACTCGTCACTGGGGATGATCTCACCCGGCAGCGACGCCTGCGGCGCCTCATTGCCCAACACGCTGACTTCGATCTCGCGCGCCCGGACTCCGCGCTCGACGACCACGCGGCGGTCGTAGCGGGCGGCGTCCATCAAACCTTCGATCATGTCGGACCGGCTCCCGACCTTGCTGATCCCCACCGACGACCCCAGGTTGGCCGGCTTAGCGAAGAGCGGATACGGGCCGACGGACTCGGCCTGCTGCGCCGCCTCTTGGATGTCGCGGCGAATGTCCTCCGAGAGAATCAGCGTCCAGGCCACCACGGGCAACCCATGCGCTTGCATGACCGTCTTGAAGAGCGCCTTGTCCATCGCCACCGACGAAGCCAGCACCCCCGCGCCGACATAGGGGACATCGGCCAACTCGAGCAGGCCCTGCACCGTGCCGTCCTCCCCGTAGCTGCCGTGCAGGACGGGGAAGACCACGTCCAGGCCGCTCACGACTTCCATCGGCCGCCCCTCGCCCCAGCGGAAAACGCAGCGCAGCCCTGGCTCGGCCGGGAGCAGGGCCGGATCGAGTGAATCCGTTCCTCCGCGTTCGAAGGCCTCGAGGGCGCGCGGCCCCGTGTACCACTGCCCGTCCTGCGTGATCCCGATCTGCACCACGTCATAGCGTTGCGGGTCGAGCGCGCCGACGACGGAACGTGCCGACAGCAGCGAGATTTCGTGCTCGCCGGAACGCCCGCCGAAAATCACCCCGACCCGCAGCCTGCCGCTCATTTGCCGAGGCCCCTCAACATCGACGGCCTGTCGCCCCCGCGAAAGCGGGGGCCCAGCCGTTGCGCCTCTCTGGATTCCCGCCTTCGCGGGAATGACGATACCTTGTTTGTCACGCCAGAGCCTCCCGCATCTCCGGCGGCCACTCGCCCACCAACTCGATCTCCAACTCGAGGTCGATTCCGGAATCCTCCCGCACCCGCCGGCGCGCCTGGAGCAGAAGCTGCGCTACGTCGCCGGCGCTAGCACCGCCGGCGTTAAGAAAGAAGTTCGCGTGCCGGCGGCTAATCTCCGCCTGCCCTACGCGGGCCCCTTTTAATCCGGCCGACTCGACCAGTCTGCCGGCGAAATCGCCTGGCGGGTTCTTGAACATCGATCCCCAGCTCGCCCCGGGCGGCTGGGTGTGCTGGCGGGCCTCGACGTTTGCCTCCACTCGCGCACGCGTGATCTCGGGGGCGGAGGCTTGCAACCGGAACGCGGCCGACACGACAACCGCCTGCCCCGGGTGGCGCTTGAGCCAACTGGTGCGGTAGCTAAACTCGAAGCGCTCCACCGGCCACACTTCGAGGCGATCCACTGGTTGCAGGATCTCGGCCGTCTCGAGCGTCCCGGCCAGGTCGCCGCCATGGGCGCCGGCGTTCCCGACCACCGCCCCACCGACAGTGCCGGGGACCGTCGCCGCCCACTCCAGGCCCGAGAAGCCGCGCTCCGCCGCCCGCCGGGCGAGGCCCCCCAGCGAGGCCCCCGACTCAGCGGAGACACGCGTCGTCAGGTCGCCCGCCTCGAAGCGGACCTGGCGCGCTTCGTTGAGAATCACGACCTCCCGCACGCCCGCGTCAGCCACCAGCACGTTTGAACCGCCTCCCAGGACGCGGAACCGTTCGTCCATCGCCCACAGCCGGACGGCCGTTTCGCGCAACTCGCCGGCCTGCCGAACCTGGATCAGAAAATCGGCCGCGCCGCCCGTCCGCGACGAGGTGAAGCGGGCCAGCGAGACTCCTTCCTGGAGTCGCTCCCCGAATGCGCGCCGCAGATCGGACAGGCGGGTCATGCCTCATTACAGCCTGCGGACTCGCTCGATCAGGCGCGACAGGAGCTCGTGCCCGGGCGCGTCGAGCGAGAGAGGACCGGTGCCGGGAAGATCCCCCCACACGGCGCGCTTGACCGATAGCCGCATCTTGAGCTCCATGCGGCGATCGATCTCGAAGAGCCTCTTCTGTATTGCGTTCAT
>CAYUWF010000090.1:0-9571 GCA_964448245.1 uncultured Anaerolineaceae bacterium
TGCAGGACCGCCTCGGGCTGACCTTCGTTTATGTCACGCACGATCAGGAAGAAGCCCTCACCATGTCGGATCGGATCGCCGTGATGAACCATGGACACGTCCTGCAGGTCGGCACACCGGCGGAGATCTACGAGAACCCCTCCAGCCGCTTCGTGGCCGACTTCATCGGCGAGACCAACTTCCTGGTCGGACAGATTCAAGCTCGGGAGGGTTCGGCGGCGAGAGTGGAGTTCGATGGACTGGCCCTCTGGGCCCGCGCCGGGAGCGATGTCCCCGCCAGCGGCACGGCCACGGTCGCCGTCCGGCCGGAGAAGATCCAGCTCAGCCGGCAGAAGCTAGACGGGCGCAACGCTTTTGAAGGGATAGTGGAGGCGGTGACCTACGTCGGCAAGGACAGCGACTACCGGGTGCGCCTCAGCCCGTTGGCCGTCGTCGGTGTCCGGGTGCAGAACCAGGCGGCCGGCACCTGGACCGGGATTGCCCCGGGCGACCGCGTCTGGGTCGCTTGGCAGGAAGAGGCGGCGCGTGTCTTGCTGGATTGAGGGCCGCCCTCGCCCCATGCATTATTCCCGCGGAGCGGGAGGGAGTGCGGGGTGAGGGCCATGGAGCCATATCGATGACGATCGTGGGCCGGGCTGCGCGACGTCTTCGGGAAAGCAGTTCCCTCCAGGGGACGGTGCTGATCCTGCCCGGCCTGCTGTGGATGGTCATCTTCCTGATCGTCCCGCTGCTCCTGATCGTCGTCCTGTCGCTGGCCTGGCGCGGCGAGTATGGCCCCGTCGACTGGGGGGCGAGCGTCCGCGAGTTCTTCTCGCGCCTCTCGCTGGACAACTACGCCCGTCTGATCGACCCGCTCTACATGGGCGTCCTGTGGACCTCGCTGCGTATGGCGGCAGCGACGACCGCCATCTGTCTGGTGGTTGGCTACCCGGTGGCTTACTTCCTGGCCCGCAGCGCCAGCCGCTTTCGCAACCTGCTGCTGTTCCTGTTGTTGATCCCCTTCTGGACCAACTTCCTGATCCGGGTCTACGCCTGGATGCTCCTGCTACGGACGGGGGGCCTGATCAACCGCAGCCTGGTGGCGATCGGCCTGATCCCCGAGCCGCTGCAGATCATGTACACGCCGACGGCGGTGATGATTGCCATGGTCTATGAGTTTCTCCCGTTCATGATCCTGCCGCTGTACACGTCGCTGGAGAAGCTCGACCCGGCGCTGCTTGAAGCCGCTTCGGATCTCTATGCCCGCCCGCTGCGAACGTTGCTGCGTGTCACCCTGCCTCTCAGCCTGCCCGGCATGATCGCCGGGACGATCCTGGTCTTCATTCCGACAATGGGCATGTTCGTCGTCCCGGACCTGATGGGCGGGGCGCGCACGGCGCTGGTCGGGAACCTGGTGCAGCGCCAGTTCCTGGCGGCGCGCGACTGGCCGTTCGGGGCCGCCGCCAGCATGGTGTTGATGGCCCTGACCCTGCTGGCGACGCTGCTCTACACCCGCGTCTCCGGCTTCGGCGAGGAACTCGTGGTATGAGCACCCGAAGCAACCGCGCCCTGGGGATCTACACCGGGCTCTTCTATCTCTACCTCTACCTGCCGATCATCATCCTGGTGGTCTTCTCCTTCAACACGCAGCGCCTCAATCTCACCTGGGAGGGGTTCACCTGGCACTGGTACGAGGTCCTGTTTTCGGATGCCAAGGTGGCCTACGCCACGCGCAACACGCTGACGGTCGCTCTCCTCTCAACCATCGCCGCCACCGCTATCGGCACGCTGGCGGCGCTGGCGCTGCACCGCTACAAGTTCCGCCTGCACGGCTTTTCGGAGACCTCCCTCTATATCCCGATCGTGATCCCCGAGATCGTCATGGGCATCGGTCTGCTCTCGCTGTACGCCCTGTTCAACATCAACCTCGGGTTGACCACGATCACCCTGTCGCACATCGCCTTCTCCATCCCCTTCGTGGCGCTCGTCGTGCGCGCCCGCTTGCACGGTTTCGACCGTTCGGTGGAAGAGGCGGCGATGGACCTCGGCGCCAACGAAATCGTCACCTTCTGGCGCGTGACGCTGCCGCTGATCCTGCCCGGGGTCCTCGCCGGGGCGATGCTGGCTTTCACCCTGTCGTTGGACGATTTCATCATCACCTTCTTCACCGCCGGCCCCGGGTCGACGACGCTGCCGCTCTTGGTCTACGGCATGGTCAAGACGCACATCACGCCCGAGATCAACGCCCTGTCGACGATCTGGGTCCTGACGGTTTTCGTCCTGCTGCTCGTTGCGCAGGTTCTACAGCGGCGCTCACCGGGCGCCACCGTCTTGGCGGCCGAGTAGCCCGGCCGCCTCGCACAAGAGGAGGAGAGATGATTCGGCGATCGCTCATGCTAGGACTGACCCTGGTGGTGGTGGCGGGCGTGATCGGCGCCTGCGCGCAACCGGCTCAACCCGAGGGGGCCGCCCCCACCAGCGAGGAGGAGAAGGTCCTCAATCTCTTTGCGTGGTCGGAGTACATCCCCCAGGCCCTGCTCGACGGGTTCACCGAGGAGACCGGCATCAAGGTCAATTACGACGCCTTCTCCTCCAACGAGGAGATGTACGCCAAGATCGCCGCCGGGGCGAGCGGCTATGACCTGATCCAACCTTCCGATTACTGGGTGGGCGTGATGTCGCGCCAGGGCCTGCTGGAGGAACTTGACCTGTCGAAGATCCCCAACATCGCCAACGTCGACCCGAACCTGCCCTACGATCTATACGACCCCGGCCACAAGTACACCGTCCCCTACCAGTGGGGATCGGCGGCGCTGGCGGTCAACACCGACAAGGTAACCGAGCCGGTCGACAGCTACATGGACCTGTGGAACCCGGACTTCGCCGGGAGGATCGTCCTGCTGGATGACGAGCGCCAGGTCATCGGCATGGCGCTGCTGGCGCTGGGCTACAGCCCCAACACGACCGATCCGGCCGAGCTGGAGGAAGCCAAGAACCTCCTGCTGCAGCTCATGCCGAACGTGCGCCTCTTCGACAGCGACACACCCAGCACAGCCATCCTGACGGGCGAAGCCGACCTCGGGCTGATCTGGAACGGCGAGGGCTCGATCGCCCACGCCGAGAACCCGGCCGTCACCTTCATCTATCCTCAGGAAGGCACGGTCTTCTGGTACGACAACCTGGCGATGGTCAAGGGCGCGGCGCACCCCGAGGCGGCCCACGCCTTCATGGACTATGTGCTGCGGCCCGACGTCAGCCTGCTGATCACCGCCGAGTTCCCTTACTCCAATCCCAACGCGGCGGCGCTGGCTCTGATGCAGACGCAGGATCCCGAGGCGTATGAGGCTTACATGAGCTTCCCCGCCACCAACCCCTCGGCCGAGGTACTGGCCAAGGCCTACGTGCTGGCCGACGTGGGCTCGGCGACCGAGATCTACGACACGATTTGGACCGAGATCAAGACCGCCGCCGGCGGGTGAGCGCGCCCGGCACAGGCGGCGTCTGATCCGATGGGAGGTGCCCGGACGAGTACAATCTGAGCGCAGTCGCATCCAGCCAAACGGCGCGCGGCCGGCCGGGCCGCGCCCGACCATCCTTCAACGCCAAAGGAGAAGCTCCGTGGGCAAATCGAGTTCGTTCCGAATCGTATTGGTTTTGGCGGCCGCGGTCGGCCTGTTGCTGGCGGCCTGCGCCCCGGCCGCCGCGCCGGAAGCCGGCGGGCCGCTGCAGTCCGTCGGCGACGGCGAAGGCCAGGTGGACATCGTCGCCTGGGCCGGCTACATCGAACGCGGTGAGACCGATCCGGCGTTCGACTGGGTCACCGCGTTCGAAGCCGAAACCGGCTGCTCCGTCAACGTCAAGACCGCCGCCACCTCCGACGAGATGGTCGCCCTGATGAACGAGGGCGGCTTCGACCTCGTCACCGCCTCCGGCGATGCCAGCAACCGCCTGATCTCGGGCGGCAGGCTGCAGGAGATCAACACCGACCTGGTCCCGAGCTGGGGCAACGTCGACGAGCGCCTGCAAAACGCGCCTTGGCACACCGTCGATGGGAAGCACTACGGCGTCCCGTATCAGTGGGGTTCGAACGTCCTGATGTACAACACCGTTGCCTTCGCCGAACCGCCGACCAGCTGGAGCGTTGTCTTTGAGGAGACGATGCTCGACGACGGTCAGTCGAACGCCGGGCGGATCGAGGCCTACGACGGCTCGATCTACATCGCCGACGCCGCGCTCTACCTGATGGCCCACAGCCCCGAGCTGGGCATCACCGATCCCTACGCCCTGACCCCCGATCAGTTCAACGCCGCCCTCGACCTGCTGCGCGGCCAGCGCGAGCTGGTCAACCGCTACTGGCACGACGCCTTCATCCAGATGGATGACTTCGTCAACGAGGGCGTGGTCGCCTCCAGCTCCTGGCCGTTCCAGGTGAACTTGCTTCAGGCCGGCGGGGAGCCGGTCGCCAGCGTCATCCCCGAAGAAGGCGCCACCGGCTGGGCCGACTCGACCATGATGGCCATCGACGCCCCGCACCCGAACTGCGCCTACAAGTGGCTCGAGCATTCGCTCGACGTCAAGCTGCAGGGCGACCTGGCGGCCTGGTTCGGCACGGTGCCGGCGGTTCTGGCGGCCTGTCAGGGGAACGAGCTGCTCACCGACGCCGGCTGCGAGACCAACGGCCTTGGGAACTTTGACAAGATCCATTTCTGGAGAACACCGACCGCGGCCTGCCCGGACGACTCGCGACTTTGCGTCCCCTACCATGAGTGGGTGACGAACTTCATCGCCGTCATCGGCGGGCGCTAGGATGGCCTCCAGGTAAGAGGATGCGTAGGCGGATACGTCGTTCGCTCGAGTAGAGAGGCTCAATGATCCAGTGGCACCCATCGCGCTGGATCCGGCCTTCCGTAGCAGGGGCCTTCGGCCTCACCCCCCGACCCCCTCTCCGCCGTGAGGGTACTCGCTGGCGATTGCCCGTGGCGGAGAGGGGGCGGAAAACCCTAGAGGGTGGGGGGAGCAAAGCTCCCCCCACCCTCTGGAAAAACCTCCCCTCTCCCGCAAGACATGCGAGGACGCGAGGGAAATCCACGCGGGGGAGCCCTTACAGGGTGCTGCGCGAGGGTAAGGGGTGGGGGGAGAACGGGCCCTCTGGCGAGCGCAAAAGGTGGAACGGACCCGACCGGACGCCGACGCTGAGGAGATGCCACATCATGGAGTACCGTCTGTGGATTGACGGCGCCTGGCAGGACAGCCGGGGCGGAAAGACGATGACCATCGAGAACCCCGCCACCGAAGAGCCGCTGGCGACCGTCGTCGATGCCAGTCCCGAAGACGTCGACCGCGCCGTCCGCAGCGCCGCCCGTGCTTTCGCCGACGGCCGCTGGTCGAAGAAAACGCCCGCCGAGCGGTCGCGCCTGCTGTGGAAGCTGGCCGACCTGTTGGAGGGGAAGGCCGACGAGTTCGCCCGCGCCGAGTCGCAGAACACCGGCAAACCCTTCGAGTTCGTCAGCCGCGGCGCCGACATGCCGTTCACCATCGACAACCTGCGCTTCTTCGCCTCCGCCGCGCGCGACACGCACGGCTCGCACGCCGGTGAGTTCATGGCCGGCTACACTTCGATCTTCCGACGCGAGCCGGTGGGCGTGGTGGGACAGATCACCCCGTGGAACTACCCGCTGATGATGGCCGTGTGGAAGATCGGCCCGGCCCTGGCGGCGGGCTGCACCGTCGTCCTCAAGCCGGCGCCGGCCACCCCGTTGACGTCCCTGATGCTGGCCGAGCTCACCGCCGAGGCCGGTATCCCGCCGGGGGTGGTCAACATCGTCAGCGGCGGCAACGACGCCGGGCAGGCCCTGGTGGAACACCCCGAGGTGCGCATGATCAGCCTGACGGGTTCGCCCGCCACCGGCCGCCGGGTGATGGAGACGGCCGCCAAGATGCTCAAGGTCGTCCATCTCGAGCTGGGCGGCAAGGCGCCGGTCGTCGTCTTCGACGACGCCGATCTGGAGCTGGCGGCGGCCAAGGTGACGCTGGCCGCCACCTTCAACACCGGGCAGGACTGCACGGCGGCCACCCGCGTTTACGTCGATCAGGCGCGCTACGCCTCGCTGCGAGATGCGCTGGTGGAGTCGATGCGAGGCGTTCGCGTGGCCGACCCCTTCGACCCGGCCAGCCAGATGGGGCCGCTCATCTCGAAGGCCCAGCGCGAGCGCGTCGGGGGTTTCGTCGACCGGGCGCGCTCCGGCGGGGCGAAGGTCCTCACCGGCGGCAAAGTGCCGGGGGGGATGAGCAAGGGCTATTACTACGAGCCGACCGTCGTCTGCGATGTCGAGCAGAAGGCCGAGATCATCCAGGCCGAGGTCTTCGGCCCGGTCATCACAGTCTCAACCTTCCAGGGCATCGACCAAGCCGTCCACCTGGCGAATGATGTCGTCTACGGCCTGGCGGCGTCGATCTTCACCCGGGACGTCGGGCGGGCGATGCGCCTGGCGGCGGAGCTCGAGTTCGGGACGGTCTGGGTCAACGACCACCTCCCGTTGACCTCCGAGACGCCCCACGGCGGATTCAAGCAATCCGGCTTCGGCAAAGACCTCTCGTCGGAAGCCGTCGGAGACTACCAGGTCACGAAGCACGTGATGGTGGCACAGTCGGGATGATCGGAGAGGTGATCGCGCTTGGTCGCGTGTCGCATTGCGCTTCGTCGCGCTTCGCATCGCGCTTCGCATCCCGTAGGGGACCCTGGAGAGGGCACCCCAGACGGGCATCCCGCAGGGGATCGCGCGGGAAGGACGTCATTGCGAGCTGCCGCTCTCGCGGCGGCGTGGCAATCTCCTCTCCTACAAGGTGCGATTGCCACCCCTCGGCTGCGCTCGGGGCAGGCTGTGCCCCTCGCTTCCCCTTCGCTTCGCTGGGGGCTTTGGCTCGGGGCTCCTCGCAATGACAAGGGCGAGCGACCATCTCGCGCTTCGTCGCGCTTCGTCGCGCTTCGGACCCTGGAGAGGGCACCCTGGAGAGGGCACCCTGGAGAGGGCACCCTGGAGAGGGCACCCTGGACAGGGCATCTCGGAGGGGACCCAACGACGCGCCCCATCGCGGCGGTCGGGGGACAGCGTATGACGACCCCGGCCATCCGCTTCCACGGCGTCAGCCGGCACTTCGGCGACGTCCGTGCCGTCGACAACGTCGACCTGGACATCCTCGACCGCGAGTTCTTCACCATGCTCGGGCCGTCGGGATCCGGAAAGACGACCTGTCTACGGCTGATCGCCGGCTTCGAGGTGCCGGACAGCGGTACGATCGAGCTGTTTGGCCAGGACGTCTCGACCCTGCCACCGTACGAGCGCGACGTCAACACCGTCTTTCAGGACTACGCCCTCTTTCCGCACATGCGCGTGCTGGAAAACGTCGCCTACGGGCTGATGATCCGCAAGGTCCCCCGCGCCGAACGCCAGCGGCGGGCGGAGGAAATGCTCGATCTGGTGCGCCTGCAGGGGTTGGGCGGCCGCAAGCCGTCCGAGCTTTCCGGAGGGCAGCGGCAGCGCGTAGCGCTGGCGCGGGCGCTGGTCCTTCGGCCGCGGGTTCTCCTGCTCGACGAGCCGCTGGGCGCCCTCGACCTCAAGCTTCGGCAGGAGATGCAGATCGAACTCAAAGGGATCCAGCAACAGGTGGGGATCACCTTCGTCCACGTCACCCATGATCAAGAAGAGGCGTTGACCATGAGCGATCGCATCGCCATTTTCAACGGGGGTCGGATCGAGCAGATCGGCACCCCGGCCGAGCTCTACGAGAACCCGGCCACGTCCTTCGTCGCCGGGTTCGTCGGCGTGTCGAATGTCCTGGGCGCCGAATGGGCGCGCCGTATCACCGGGGACGACGCCCCCCTCACGGTGCGGCCGGAAAAAATCCACATGCTGCCGGCCGACTCCCCGCCGCCCGGCCCCGATCAGTGCATGGTCGAGGGCCGCGTGCGCGACGTCGTCTACCTGGGGATGTACACGCGCTACCTGGTGCAGCTCGACGCCGAGACCGATCTGACCGTCGTCCAACAGAACCTGCAGACGACCTCGATGGACGTGCGCTCAGCGCGCGGCCGGCAGGTCCGGTTGGTATGGGATCGGGCGCACAACCGGACGCTGGCGGCCTGAAGGAGCAAGCGTGGCGACGACCGAGGCGCAACGGCAGGAGAGGCAAGAGCGGTCACGGCCACCCGGCCGCGGCCATCGTCTGTCGACCTTCTTCTACCGTCACCCGAAGCTGGTGCTGTTGCTGCTGCTGGGATTGCCGCTGGTGTGGCTGGTGGCGGTCTACCTCGGATCGCTTTCGACGCTCGTCCTGCAATCCTTTTTCCGGATCGACTCCTTCACCGGGCAGGTCGTCCGCACGCTGACGCTGGCCAACTACGTCGAGCTGTCGAGCAGCGCCAACCTCGATATCTTCATCCGGACCATTCTGATGGCGGCGGCCGTGACGCTCGCCTGCGCTGCGCTGGCGTATCCCCTGGCCTACTACATGGCGCGCTACGCCTCCAGCCGCATGAAGGGACTGCTGTATCTGCTGGTACTGCTGCCGCTGTGGTCGTCCTATTTGGTGAGGGTTTACGCTTGGCGCCTGATCCTGGCCAGGGAGGGCATCACTTCCTGGCTCTTCTCCGCGCTCAATCTGGAGTGGCTGCTGGACGGGGTCCTAAAACTCCCCGTCATCGGAGGACCGTCGCTCTCGGTCTCGTTCCTGGGGATGTGGCTGGTGTTCATCTATGTCTGGCTGCCCTTCATGGTGCTGCCCATCGTCGCCAGCCTGGAGCGCGTGCCGGGGTCGTTGCTGGAGGCCTCCGCCGACCTCGGCGCCCGGCCGGGCAAGACCTTCCGTAACATCACCTTTCCGCTGGCCCTGCCGGGGGTGATCGCCGGGTCGATCTTCACATTCTCGCTAACGCTGGGAGACTTCGTCGTCCCCTATTCGCTGGGGAACTCGTCCTATTTCATCGGGCAGGCGGTGCTGTCGCTGCAGGGCACGGCCTGGAACTTTCCGCTGGCGGCGGCGTTCACCGTCGTGCCGATGGTGGTGATGGCCATCTATCTGCTCGGTTCCAAGCGAATGGGAGCGTTCGATGCGCTCTAGGGCCCGCCCCGCCCCATGGGCTCTCAAGCTGGCGGCGGTGGCCGCCATCCTCTTCCTGCACCTGCCGCTGGCCGTCATCGTCCTGTATGCCTTCACCATCGACGATTCGACCTTCCGCTTTCCTTTGCCCGGCCTGACCACCCGCTGGTTCGGCGTGGCATGGGGACGGTCCGACGTCTGGCAGGCGCTGTTCCTCTCGGTGCGGGTGGCGCTCGTGGCGACGCTGGTGGCCGTGCTGCTCGGCTCCCTGGGAGCGGCCGCCGTCTACCGCAGCCGCTTCTTCGGGCGCGATTCGATCTCGTTCCTGCTGGTCTTGCCGCTGGCGTTGCCGGGCATCGTCAGCGGGATCGCCCTGCGCTCGTCGCTCGGGTTGATGCAGATCCCGTTCAGTTTCTGGACGATCATCATCGGCCATGCCACCTTCTGCATGGTCATCGTCTTCAACAACGTTCTGGCCCGCTTCCGGCGCATGGGC
>CAYUWF010000091.1:0-9330 GCA_964448245.1 uncultured Anaerolineaceae bacterium
CGCCAGCTCTCGGAAGGTCGGCCCTCTGGCGGGGCATCGCGGGCACAGTGCCTCCCTGCCCGGACGCCCACCGTCGACGATAGGTGTCTAGTCGATGTAGAGTTGAACTACCAGCGTTGCTCTGCGCAGCGCGATTCTAGCAAGACAGACTCGCGGCCTTGTGGTGCAAGTGCCTCCGGGGGGACTCGAACCCTCAACCTTGGCATTAAGAGTGCCCTGCTCTGGCCAGTTGAGCTACGGAGGCAAGCGGCCCATGTAGTTTGTCAAGAGTCAACTGCTCTGCCATCTGAGCTAGTGGGCCGCGGCGCGAATTATACGCCCGCGAGAGGGACCGTCAACCCTCTGCCCGCCCTCGGCGCCACCTTCCTTTCGGCACCCGATCGCAAGATGCTCGCCAGGTCGGGGTCGCTTCCAAAGCCTGCTACAATCCGCTCGATGGCGCTCGACCGACCCCTCGTGCGGGCCCCCGAGTTCCCTCCCGTTGAGTGGCTGAACACACCCGCTGCGCCCAGCCTAGGGGATCTGCGCGGCCAGGTCCTGCTGGTCGACATCTGGGATTTCACCTGCATCAACTGCCTGCGCACCCTGCCGACGTTGCGGGACTGGCAGGCGCGCTACGCAGATGCCGGCCTGGTGACGCTCGGCGTCCACACCCCCGAATTCCCCTTCGCCCACGCCCCGCGCGCCGTCCGCTCGGCGATCGGCCGGCTCGGCATCCGCTGGCCCGTGGCGCTGGACAGCGACCAGCGGATCTGGACCGCCTATGCCAATCACGCCTGGCCCACTGTCTACCTCGTCGACCGAGGCGGGTACATCCGCTATCGCCGGGAAGGCGAAGGAGGCTACGCCGACCTCGAAGCCGCGCTTCGCTCGCTCCTCCTCGAGCGCCGTCCGGGAAATCCTTCCCTGCCGCCGCCGTTGTCCACGGAACAAGAGGATGCTGCTCGACGTGTCTGCCTCCCGGCGACGCCCGAGATGCAGGTCGAGTCCGTCGGAAACGGTCCCCTTTTTGAGAAGAAATCGATCCACCTGTCCCTGCCCTCGCACCGGGCCGAAGGGTCCTTCTACCTCGACGGCGACTGGCGCCTCATGCAACGAGGTGTGACTCTCGATTCGGAACGCGGCCAGGTCGTTCTTCCCTTCCAGGCGGCTTCGGTCCATGCCGTGATCGCACCCAGCCCAGACGACGAGGCGGACCTGGCGGGCCTAGGGCCGATGCGGCTCGAGGTGCTGCTCGACGGCCGGCCCGTCCCCTCCGGTCGGTTCGGCCGGGACCTTCTCCTGCGCCAAGGCTGCACCTGGCTCCCCCTCGACACGGCGCGCACCTACGACGTCGTCCAATCGCTCGAGCCGGGACCCCATGAGCTTCGGTTCCGGCTCGATTCTCCGGGAACGACACTCTACGCTTTCTCGTTCGGCGCCTGCCCCGAACCGTCGTCCTCTTCCAGGAGCGCCCCGTGTTGAGAGCAATGCTCCTCTACCTGTCCAAGGCCGGCTGGGCACGCCGCGCCGTCACCGGCTGGGGCTTCGCCCGTCGCGCCTCGTCCCGCTTCGTCGCCGGCGAGACCCTCGACGCGGCCCTCCAGGCCGTCCGGGCTCTGGGTGCGCGAGGAATGAATGCGACGCTCGACCACCTCGGCGAGCATGTTTCGACGGCAGGCGAGGCCCGCTCCGCTACCGTCGACTATCTGGCGATCCTCGACCGCATCTGCGCCGCCGGGGTGCGTTCGAACGCCTCGCTCAAGCTTAGCCAGCTCGGTCTGGCGGTGAACACCGACCAGTGCCGGGCCAATCTGCGACTGATCGTGCGCAAGGGCGCCGAGTGCGGTATCTTCATCCGCATCGACATGGAAGACTCGCCCACGGTCGATCGCACGCTGGCCATCTACCGCAGCCTGATCGCCGAAGAGTTGACGAACGTCGGGCTCGTGCTTCAGGCGTACCTTTACCGCACCGAGCAGGACATGCGGGCGCTGCTGGGCGAAGGTGCTCGCATCCGCCTGTGCAAGGGGGCCTACAAGGAGCCGGCGGAGACCGCGTTTCCAAAGAAAGCCGATGTCGACCGGAATTACGACCGTTTGGCGGCAATGATGGTTGCCGCCGCCCTGCAAGGGGGCGCCGAAGCCTCATCGGCCGACGGCCGGATTCCGGCGCGGACGGCGCTCGCCACCCACGATCCCCGGCGCATCGCCTTCGCCCGCCAGGAAGCCGAGCGCCTCGGCCTGCCACGGCCGGCGCTGGAGTTCCAAATGCTGTACGGAATCCGGAGCGACCTTCAGCAGACTCTGGCCGCCGAAGGCTATCCCGTGCGGGTCTACGTCCCGTACGGGACCGAATGGTATCCGTATTACGTCCGTCGGCTGGCCGAGCGGCCGGCCAATATGTGGTTCTTCCTATCGAATCTCATCCGGGGCTGAACCCACGCGCCCCGGCTCGCCTCGCCCACCTCCCATCGCCGCCGCTCGCCCTGCTTCGGAGAGGATTGGAGGCATGCCTTCCATGAATCTAGAAGGAAAGATCGCCCTCGTGACCGGCGGCGCGCACCGCGTCGGCCGGAACATCGCCCAGGCGCTCGCCCAGGAGGGCTGCGACGTGGTGGTACACTTCCACCGTTCGCGGGCCGAAGCCGAGGCGACGGTGCGCGAGCTGGGGCAGGCCGGGGCGCGTGCGGTGGCGGTCCAGGCCGATCTGCGCGACCCCGCCGGAATCAATCACCTGTTTGGCGAGATTGATCGGCTCCGGGGCCGCCTCGATATCCTGGTCAACTCGGCCGCCATCCTGACGCCGGTCGATCTGCTGACGGCCACCTACGCCGATTGGGCCTCGACGATGGACCTCAACCTCCGGGCGGCGTTCTTCTGCCTGCAGGCCGCCGCCCGGCGGATGCAGCCTGGCGGCGGCGCCATTGTCAACATCTCGGATGTCGCCGGTCAGCGGCCTTGGCGCCGCTATCCGATCCACTCCATCAGCAAGGCGGGAGTCGACATGCTCACCCGCACCGCCGCCCTGGCCCTCGCCCCCGCCATCCGCGTCAACGGCGTCGCCCCGGGCCCCGTCGAGAAGCCAGCCCGCATGCCGGACGATCGATGGACCGAGATCGGCCGGGCGCTGCCACTCGGGCGCACCGGGAGCGGGGATGACGTCGCGGCGGCGGTCGTGTTCTTATTGAAGAACGACTACCTGATCGGCGAGACGATCGCCGTCGACGGCGGGGACCTGATCCGGTGAAGCCATGACGAGCCAACCCGAGATCCATCACCTCCGGCAGCGGCTGACCGACGAAGGGAATAAGGTCGCCGACTTTTTCGCCGGGCTGCCCCCGCAAGCCTGGGACCATCCGGTCTACTCGACCGGCCCACAGTGGCGCGTGCGCCAGGTCCTGGCCCATTTCGTCTCCGCCGAGAGAGGCTACCTTCACTACATGCGGGATACCGTCGACGGCGGCCCGGGAGTCCCGCGCGATTTCGACATCGACGCCTTCAACGCGGCGCAGGTGGCGGCGCTGGAGGGCTTGTCCACGCCGCAACTGCTCGAGGGGTTCCGCCAGGTGCGTGGGCAGACGGCAACGTTCATCGAGAACCTCGAGGCGACGGACCTCGACCGCATCGGCTACCACCCGTGGTTCGGCGAGGAGTCTCTGCGCTTCCTGCTCAAGCTGATCTACCGCCATCCGATGCTGCACGTGCGGGACGTCCGCCTGGCATTGGAGGCCGGAGCGCCCGTCCCCGACGGCCAAGGCTACGCCAGCTTCGCTCGGGATCCCTCCGCATCGAAAGGCAAGTGACCATGGCCGACCGCAAACAGGCCATCGCCGACTACATGCGTCAGTCGCACGATGCGACGTGGCCTGTCCTTTGGTCGTTGTCCGAGGCGGAGCGCGGGCTGCCCGTCTTCGGCGACGGCGACGCCCTGTGGTCCGTCGGCGATCTCGTCGCGCACCTGGCGGATGCTGAATCCGGCATCCTGGGCCAAGTCCAGCGACTGCTGGCCGGAAAGGAAACCGTGCCGCAGAATTTCGATCTCAGTCGCTGGAATCGCTCCGCGGTACGCCGCAACAAGAGCCGAACTTATGAAGACCTGCGCGATCACATCCGCAAAGCGCATCTCGAGGCCTTGAAAACGCTGGAGGCGACAGAGGAAGCGTCCCTGGAGCTGAGCGGACGGCATGCCAGCGGGGACATCCTCACCGTCGAAGGGTTCTTCCGCCGCATGGCCGATCATCGCCGCGACCACACGCACGACATCCAGCAAGCCCTGGCTGGAGTGCCGCGCTCCACATGAGCTCGCTGCCCGATGTGTTTCTTCCCCCCGAAATGTCCGGCATCCACGATGCCCTTATCGCGCCTCTGGCTCCCGCTGCTTCCGGCGCCGCGTCCCTGGCCGTCCTCGCCTTCGAGGATCACCTGTTGCGTCGTTTCGGGAGCGCCGAGGTCATCCGGCTCTCGGCCGGGGCCGACTTCCAGAGCTTGCGCGCCAAGGCCGACGAAGTCTGGGCGCTCCTCGAGGGCGCGGCTGGGTTCGACCTGGAAGACACGCGCACCTTCTCGCCGACGCGCGGTGCGCATCAGGTCCTCCGCGTGGAAACGCCGACCCGCCTCCTGGTCCCCTTCGGCGTCCGCCTGCGGATCCAATCGACGACGGAAACGCGGCTGCTGCGCATCATGACCCACACGGAACTCGAAGATCCACCTGTGGCGGAGACCGACTGATGCCGAGTTGGCGGCAGGTCCGGCTCTTTCTCCTGCTCTCGCGCCCCTGGTTTCTTCCCGGCGCGACTCTGCTGTACGCCCTCGGCCTTGCTCTGGCACACTACCTGGGGGAGACTGTCAACGTCCGCCTGGCGGCGGAGGGCCTGGCGCTCGTGCTCGCCCTGCAGCTGACGGTCCATTTCCTCAACGAGTACTACGACGCTGAGGCGGACGCGGCCAACCCGAACCGGACTCCTTTCAGTGGCGGGAGCGGCGCCGTCGGCAAAGATCGCCTGTCGCGCCTTACGGCGCTGCAGGCGGCCGTGGTCTCCCTGACCTTCGTCGCCTTGCTCCTCACCGCCATGCTGATCCGCGGCGAAACGCCGAGCCTGGCCTGGGTCGTCGTGGCGCTGGTTCTGCCGGCGGCCCTGTTCTACAGCGCCCCACCCCTGCGACTGGTGTCGTCCGGCTACGGTGAGTTCTTGGCGGCCCTGATCTTCTCGGCGATGGTTCCGACGCTGGCCTTCACGCTGCAGGCCGGCGTGATGCATCGAATGCTCTTCCTGGCGACCGCGCCGCTAGTGTTATTCAGTTTCGCCACGATCATGGCCTTCGAAGTCCCCGACTATGGGACCGACCTCAACTTCGGCAAGCGCACTTTGATGGTGCGCCTGGGCTGGGAGAACGGGATGCGGCTGCACGATGCGGCGATCATCGCCGCCGTGGTGGCCCTGTTGGGCGGCGCCGTGCTGGGTCTGCCCTCCCGCGTCACAGTCGGCCTGCTCATCGTTCTTCCTCTGGCCGCCGCCCAGGTCTGGCAGATGGGCCGTGTCCGGCGCGGAGGCAAGCCGAATTGGACTCTGCTGACCGGCGGCGCCGTCGCGCTCTTTGCCCTCGCCTCCTACCTGACGTTCGCCGGTTTCGCCACGAGCTGACCATGCCCGAGTTCCTGCGGCTCATCCCTCCTGCAGAAGCGCTGGCCCGGTGGCTGAGGGCCCTGCCTGAGAAGCGGCTCCCCGGAGTGGAAGTGCTCGACACCCCCAAAGCCTTGGGGCGTGTCCTGGCGGAAGACGTCGCCGCCCCGCATCCCTTGCCCGCCTTCCCGCGCTCGACGGTCGACGGGTACGCCGTGCGCGCCGAGGACACATTCGGCGCTGGCCCCAGCGCGCCCTCCTACCTGCGCTTGATCGGCGAAGTGCCGATGGGCCGGGTCTCCGACCTGGAGGTTCACGTCGGCCTCGCCGCACTGGTGCATACCGGCGGCGCCATCCCAGAAGGCGCCAATGCCGTCGTCATGCTGGAGGACACACAATGGGTCCCCGGTGGGGAGATCGAAGTCCTGACCTCACTGGGCATCGGCAAGAACGTCATCCGTCTGGGCGAAGACATCCAGCAGGGAGAGAGAGTGCTGGAGAGCGGCCAGCGGTTGCGGCCTCAGGAGATCGGCGGGCTGATGGCGCTAGGTCGGACGCAGGTCGCGGTCTACCAACGTCCGCGGGTCGCCATCCTCTCGACCGGCGACGAGGTCGTGCCGGCCGAGGCCGAACCCGGGCCGGGTCAGGTGCGCGACGTCAACAGCCACACCCTGGCCGCCCTGGTCTCCCGCTGCGGCGCGGAACCGGTCGCCTTTGGGATTCTGCCGGACGATCCCGAGGCGCTGTTCGAAGCCGCCCAGCGGGCGAAGGCCTCGACGGACCTGATCATCATCACCGCCGGCTCTTCCGCCAGCGCCAGGGACAACACGGCCGAGGTCGTGCGCCGCCTGGGCCCGCCGGGCGTACTGGTCCATGGACTATCGATCAAACCTGGAAAGCCGGCGATCCTCGGGGTGGTAGATGAGATTCCGGTTATCGGGCTTCCGGGGAATCCGGTCAGCGCCCTCGTCGTCGCCGGGCTGCTGGTCGTGCCTCTGTTGCGGCGCCTGGGCGGAAGCAACCGCCCGGGAATCGTGGCGACCGTTCCCGCCAGGCTCTCCGTCAACGTACCTTCAGAGGCCGGCCGCGAGGACTACGTCCCGGCCCGATTGGAGAGTTCGCCGGAGGGCTGGATCGCCGATCCGGTCTTCGGCAAGTCCAATCTGATCTTCACGCTGGTGCGGGCCGACGGCCTGATTCGCATCCCGGCTGACACGACCGGGCTGGCAGCGGGCAGCCGGGTCGACGTCATGCTCTTCGAGTAGCCTCCCTTGCCAAACGAAGGCATGTATCTCTCGGACATCCCTTTGGACCAGGCTTGGCGCCGGCTGGTCGAGGCGCTCGACGCCGAGGGATTGTGGCGGCCGCTCGAGTCCGAGTTGGTGCCGGTCGACCGGGCGCTGGGCCGGGTCACGGCCGAACCGATGTGGGCCAAACGCTCGGTCCCCCACTATCACGCCTCGGCCATGGACGGGTATGCCCTGCGCGGCCGCAGCACCGACGGCGCCAACGAACACACACCCATCGATCTCCTTCTCGGTGAGCAGGCGACCTACGTCGACACGGGCGACGCCCTCCCGGGGTGGGCGGACGCCGTCGTTCCGATCGAAAATATTGAGCCAATCGGCGGGACTGAGGGGAACCTCATCCGCCTGCGTACGCCCGTCCCCCCGTGGAGCCACGTCCGCCCTCTCGGCGAGGATCTAGTGGCGACGGAACTCGTCGTCCCCTCCGGTCACAGCCTTCGGCCGGCCGATCTCGGCGCGCTGGCGGCGGCCGGCTACGCGCAGATTCCGGTGTGGCGTCGGCCGCGGGTGGCCATCATCCCCAGCGGGACCGAGCTGGTGCGGGCCGACCAGACGGCGGAGCCCGGCCGCATTCCGGAATTCAACACGATCACACTGGCGGCGCAGGTGCAGGCGTGGGGCGGCGAGGCGCAGCGCTTCGCCATTGTCCCGGACGACCTCGCCCGAATCCGGGAGGCCGTCACCGCCGCGGCCGACCACGACCTGGTGCTGCTCAACGCCGGCTCTTCCGCCGGCTCGGAGGACTACACTGCCCGCGTCATCGAGTCGCTGGGCGAGGTCCTGGTCCACGGGATCGCCGTCCGCCCGGGTCACCCGGTCGTCATCGGGATGCTCGACGCACGCGGCCAGACGGGAAGCGGGCGGCGAACACCGATCATCGGCGTGCCGGGCTACCCGGTATCGGCGGCGCTGACGGGGGAGATCCTGGTGCAGCCGCTCCTGCGGCGCTGGACCGGCCTGCCGCCGGTGCAGCCCGACACGATCGAGGCGTTGCTGACGCGCAAGGTCCATTCCTCCGCGGGAGACCTGGAGATGCTGCGCGTGACCGTCGGTCGGGTCGGGGATCGCGTCGTGGCGGCGCCGTTATCGCGCGGCGCCGGTGTGATCTCGTCGCTGGTGCGGGCGGATGGGCTGGTCTTCATCCCTCCCGGTGTGCAGGGCCTCGAACCCGGCGAACGGGTGACGGTCCGTCTCTACCGACCGGCGAGCGAGATCGACCGCACGTTAGTGACGCTCGGCTCGCACGACCTGACCCTCGATCTCATGGCACAGTTCCTCAGCCAGCGCGGCCTGCGCCTGGCCTCCGGCAACCTCGGCAGCCAGGGCGGCCTGGTGGCGCTGGCCCGCGGCGAGGCGCATTTCTCCGGCTGCCACCTGCTCGATCCCGAGACGGGCGAGTTCAACATCGGCTACGTGGAGCGTTACCTGCCGCAGGTCCCGGCGACGATCGTGGCGCTCGTCGGGCGGGAGCAGGGCCTGATCACGGCCCCCGGGAATCCACTGGGCCTCGAGAAACTGGAGCAACTTGCTGACGGCAAGATCCTCTTCGTCAACCGTCAGCGCGGGTCCGGCACGCGCATCCTGCTCGATTTCCACCTCGGCCGGGCCGGCGTGGCCGCCTCCTCCATCGAAGGCTACGACCGCGAGGAGTACACGCACCTGGGCGTCGCCGCCGCCGTGGCCTCCGGCCGGGCCCACGTCGGCCTGGGGATTCGCGCCGCGGCCGCCGCGCTCGACCTCGGGTTCGTCCCCCTGTTCCACGAACGGTATGACCTCGTCTTCCCGAACGAGCACTACTCGTCCGAGAGGTTGAGCCCGCTGCTCGAGCTCCTCGCCGACCGGGGCTTTCGCGACGCGGTGGCTGCGCTGCCGGGCTACGATGTGACTCCGATGGGGGACGTCATCTGGAAGTCGGCTTGAGCAGGCGCCTGCGGCCGACGCGACAACGGGGTGCCCTTCGATACCATCCCGGGCGAAGCGAGGGACGGAGCCTGCCCCGAGCGAAGGCGAGGGGCTCAGGACGCCCCGTCGGATTCTCAATCCACAGGACGTAGGCTAGCGGGTTGCTGAAAAACCCTCTTCCCGCCTCACCCCCCGACCCCCTCTACGCGGACAGAGCCCGGGTGCACGCAGAGTCGTGGCGGAGAGGCCCTCCGCTTCGCTACGGGCGGCTCCGCGCGGGGCGGAGTTCTGGGGGGTGGGGGTTTGACGGCCTTCGCCATTTTTCCGCAACATGCTAGTGTCCCGTCTCAGAAACATGTGGACAAACTCCGTCTGGCAGGCCGTAGAACTTCAAGTCCACGGGCACCGCCTTTCCGTGCCTTGCAGGGCGGGATCTCTCCGGCTGGCTCCTGCCAGGGAGCTCCACCGATGGCGCGATTCCAGGCAAGGCCGAACGGGTTCGTCATCGGACTTCTGAGA
>CAYUWF010000092.1:0-1168 GCA_964448245.1 uncultured Anaerolineaceae bacterium
AAGCCCTGCGGAGCGCCCCGAGCTACGCGAGGGGTCGGGGGGCTGCGCACGGGCCAGGGGGGTGAGGCCGGAAGGAAAACGTCTTGCCCCCCGCTCGGGATGTTGCCTCCCGCCATTGCTGATGGCAATCGCAGCGTGTCTCCTCTGTACTGAACTCATCCACTGGCTTGACCCGCCCCACCGCCGGCGGTATAATGCGCGTGTTCTGTCTTCGCGGACCGTCTCCCGCCGGTCCGACTGCGGCGCTGGGCTGCAGTCCGATCGGCGGTCATGTTGAGCGGGCAGTCGGCGCGGCAGGGCGCAACGGTGCGCGCGACGTACGGTTCGAAGTGCCGCCTTCCGGCACACCTCACGAGCCGGGCGGCGCCGCGGCGAAATCGAAACTTGTGAGGAAACGATGGTCCGAATCAGGTTGCGCCGGGTCGGCGCCCGGCACCAACCGAGTTACCGCTTGATCGTGGCCGACGAGGAGAGCCCGCGCGATGGGCGTTTCCTCGAGAATCTCGGCCATCACAATCCGCGCACCTTCCCCGCCACGACGGTCGTCGACGAGGCGCGGGTGTTCTATTGGCTCGGCGTCGGCGCGCAGCCGTCCGAGTCTGCCCGCCGCGTGCTGACCAGCATCGGATGCTGGGGGCGTTGGGAGCGCGTCAAGAGTGGGGAGAGCCTGGATCCGATCCTGCAGGAAGCCAAGACGGCGGCCGCCGCGGTCGATCCACGCACTTCTCAGGGCGGGTCCAAGAGCGCGCGGCCTTCGAAGAAAGCACGCAGCCGTGCGGAATCCGCCACCGCTGCCGAACCGGCGCCCGAGGCCTAGGTCGACATGGCCGGCGAACAGGCTGCCGGGATGAAGGCCCTCGTCGAATACGTGGCGCGCTCGCTGGTGGACGACCCGACCGAAGTGCGCGTCACCGAGCGCAGCAGCCAGGGCGAGATCCAACTCGAGCTCGAGGTGGCGCCCCAGGATATGGGCCGCGTCATCGGCCGGGCGGGTAAGGTGGCCTCGGCCATGCGCATGCTCCTGCGCGTGGCGGCGGTCAAACGCGGCGTGCGGTCCACGCTCGACATCCGGTGATCGCGCTTAGCATCCCGAAGGGGACAGCGCTTAGCGTCCCGGAGGGGACCCCGCGGCCTACCTCTAGTACCGTAAGGAGGGCCGCGGGGTGAC
>CAYUWF010000092.1:1268-9183 GCA_964448245.1 uncultured Anaerolineaceae bacterium
AGGGCCGCGGGGTGACCCAAGAACGAGATCCCCAGCCTTCGCCGACGCCCGGCGCCCGGCGAACCAGGCAGCATCTGGTCGCCGGGCGCATCGTTCGTCCCCACGGCTTGCGCGGCCAGGTGGTCGTCGAGCCCGTCTCGGATTGGATCGACCGCGTGCGGCCGGGGCAGGCGGTCCTGCTCGGGGAGTCCGGCCGGCCGGGTCGAGTCATCAGTCTGCAGCAACACGGGACACGCTATCTCCTCACTCTGGAGGGCTGTGGGTCACGTGAGGCGGCCGAGTCGCTGCGCGGGGAAGTGATCCAATGTCCCCTGCAGGACCTCGGCCCGCTCCCGGACGGGGTGTACTTCCGCTGGCAGATCGTCGGCCTGCGCGCCGTCACCGATGATGGGACGGACCTGGGGGAGATCGTCGAGGTGTTCAGCACAGGGGCCAACGACGTCTACGAGGTCCAGCAGGCCGATGGCCGGCGGGTGCTGCTGCCGGCGATTAGTTCCGTCATCCGGGAAATCGACCTCGACCAAGGTCTGGCCCGGGTTCATTTGCTCCCGGGGTTGATCGATCCGATCTGACCGGCCGGAGGGCGAGAGGAAGTCGAGCGCCGCGCCTTGCCGCGGCCGGATGCCTGTGTTAGACTGCCGGCTTGTTTGCCGGCCGGCCGATCGAGAGGGAGATGGACCGAGCACGCCGAGAGCAACTGGTCAAGCGCCTGCGCGAGCTGCAGACCAACACCACCGACGTCGAAGCCTCGGCCGTCGTCTCGGTCGACGGGTTGATCATCGCCTCCTCCTTGCCGGGCGGGGTGGAAGAGGATCGAGTCTCTGCCATGTCGGCGGCGATGCTCAGCTTGGGCGAACGCATCGCCGGCGAGCTCGGCCGGGGCGGGCTGGACGAAGTCTACATTCACGGCAGCAACGGCTACGTCCTGCTGACGAGTGCCGGCGTCGAAGCCGTGCTGACCGTGTTGGCCCGCGAACAAGCGCGGCTGGGGCTGATCTTGCTGGAGATGCGCCGGGCGGCGGAAGATATCGGGAAGATCGTTGGATGAGCGGCAGGCGCCAAGCTGACACGAAACCACCCGGTCAAACGGTGGGGGGGTCTCCGAAGGGCGGCCCCCCCACCGTCCTTTTCGGCCGGAGGACCGAGGCCAGGGAGGTGCGGGGATGAGCGCAGGAACAAAGTACATCTTTCTCACGGGTGGCGTCGTCAGCTCGGTGGGAAAGGGAGTGACGGCGGCGGCCCTCGGCCGACTGCTCAAGGAGCGTGGCTTCAAGGTCACCATCCAGAAGCTGGATCCCTACATCAATGTCGATCCCGGGACGATGAGCCCCTATCAGCACGGCGAGGTTTATGTCCTGGACGATGGCGCCGAGACCGACCTCGACCTCGGGCATTACGAACGTTTCATCGACATCAGCCTGAGCCGGGTGTGCAACGTCACCTCGGGGCAGATCTACTCCGAGGTCATCAGCCAGGAGCGCCGCGGCGAGTTCCTGGGTGGCACGATCCAGGTCATCCCGCACATCACCAACGAAATCAAGCAGCGCATCGCCCTGGTCCCCCGCACGACGGGCGCCGAGCTGGTGCTGGTGGAGGTCGGCGGGACGGTCGGCGACATCGAGTCGCTGCCGTACCTGGAAGCCCTGCGCCAGATGCGCAACGACGTCGGCCGCGAGAACACGCTGTTCATTCACGTTACCTGGCTGCCGCACATCGGCGCCACGGGCGAGCTCAAGACCAAGCCGACGCAGCACTCGGTGCGCGAGCTGCGCTCGATCGGCATCTCGCCGGACGTCATCGTCGCCCGTTCCGATTACCCCGTCGGGGAAGAGCTGCGGGACAAGATCGCCCTCTTCTGCGACGTCGAGGCGCGCGAGGTGATCCCGCTCGTCACGACCGACGTGCTGTACGAAGTGCCGTTGCTGCTCGAGCGCCAGGGCCTGGGCGAGTTCGTCGTCGGTCGCCTGGGGCTGACCGCCCAGCGCCGGCCGGATTGGACCGAATGGGAGCGTCTGGTGGCAGCCGAGCGCCAGCCGCGCCCGCCGGTGCGCATCGCCCTCGTCGGAAAGTACGTCGAACTGAAGGACGCCTACATGTCGGTGCGCGAGGCGGTCCGTTCAGCGGCGTTAGCCGCCGGGGTCGAGGCCGAGATCCTGTGGCTGCATTCGGCCGAGCTTGAGAAGGGCAAGGGCTGGACCGAGCTGGAGACGGCCCACGGCGTGATCGTCCCCGGCGGCTTCGGCTCCCGCGGGATCGAGGGCAAGATCGCCGCCGCGCGGTTCGCCCGCGAGCACCATGTCCCCTACCTTGGGTTGTGTTTGGGGATGCAGGTGATGGTGATCGAGTTCGCCCGGCACGTCCTCGGCTCGGAGGACGCCAACTCGACCGAGTTCGACCGCTCCACCCCGCACCCGGTCATCGATCTGCTCCCCGAGCAGCGCGGCATTGCCGATCTGGGCGGGACGATGCGCCTCGGCCTGTACCCCTGCCGCCTCGTCCCCGGGACGGTGGCCGCGGGCGCCTACGAGTCGCCGGAGGTTTCCGAGCGCCACCGCCACCGCTTCGAGTTCAACAATACCTACCGCGAGATCCTGGGAGGGCGGGGGATGTCCTTCTCGGGGCTTTCGCCGGACGGGAGGTTGGTGGAAATCGCCGAGCTGCGGGACCATCCGTTCATGCTCGGGAGCCAGTTCCACCCTGAGTTTCTCTCCCGACCCAACCGCGCCCATCCCTTGTTCCGCGGGCTGCTCGAGGCTGCCGCGGCCTACGCCGACCGACCGGCGCAGCCGGGCAAGGTGCAACAGGTGCGGACGCAGGCCAACTGAGCGCGATCAGGCCCCGATTGCGCTCGTTCTGATGCGAAGCGGTCAGGGGATGGTCGGGTTTGGGGGGGAGGTAAAGGCGGCTCCCGGGTCGAGCACGGATCGAAAGGCAGACCGGGAGCAGGGAATTCGATGCGGGCCGGTTACGCTTCCGACCTCGGCTCGCGCGCGTCGTCCGCGCCGGCATTCGCCCGCTGGTGATCCATGTTGAGCTTGGAGATGCCGTTGCGGGCCTGCCCGAGCAGGCGCGTGAGCTCGGCTTCCAGGGCGCCCAGGGAGTCCATGATGTAGTCGTCCGCTTCGCGGCGCAGGTTCTCGGCGTCGGCCCGCGCCTGGGCCAGGATCTGCTCGGAGCGGGCCTGGGCCGCCTGGACGATGGCGTCCCGCGTGACGATCTCCTCGGACTTCGTCTTGGCCAGTCCCACCGTCCGGTTGGCTTCCTCCTGCGCCTGGGCCATCAGCCGATCGCGCTGGGCGACGACCTGCTGGGCCTTCTTGACTTCCTCGGGAATCGAAATCCGCATCTGGTCGATGATTTCCAGAAAGCGATCCTCATCGACGATGACGTTGTGCGTCAGCGGGATGGGACGGGCGTGGTTGAAGAGCTCCTCGAGCCGATCTACGAGATGAAGGATATCCATTGCCGCCTCCGGCTGGAGTGCTCTCTCCGCCCGGGGTGCAAGCTTCGGGCCGAAGGGTACACCGAACGGTAACCAGGGTCAACCGGCCGCGGCAGGCCCCCTCCTACGCCGCTTCCGGGGCGGTCGCCCGAGTCGGGATGGGGGCCGCCTCTCCCAACGGAAAACTCCGGACCAGGCCGCATCAGTCCCGCAGGGACGTCATCGGGATGATCGCCGGGCCATCATCCCCCAGCTCGCGCAGCCGCCGCTGCAGGGCCTGTGCGACGTGGGGCGGAACCAGGCTGGTGACGTCGCCGCTGAGCGAAGCGATCTCGCGCACCGTGCTCCCGGTCAGGAAGCTGTGCTCTTCGCTGGTGATCAGCGCCACGACCTCGATATCCGGCGCCAGCCGGTGGTTGGCCAGCGCCATGCGGAACTCGTGTTCGAAATCGGAGAAGACGCGCAAACCTCGGACGATGACCTGGGCCTGGACCTGGCGGCAGTAGTTGACGATCAGGCCGCTGAAAACCGTGACCCGGATGTGCGGTTCGGCGGCGAAGGCCTCCTGCACCAGCGCCAGGCGGTCCTCCGGGGTGAAGAGCAGCGACTTCAACGGCCGGTCGTAGACCGCCACGATCAGCTCGTCGAACAGCCGCACCGCCCGCAGGGCGATGTCGATGTGGCCGTAGTGGATCGGATCGAACGTGCCGGGGAACACTGCGCGCACCATCAGCTGATCTCTCCCTTCCCGGAGTTCGGCCCGGCCTGCGACATCTCGCGCAGGGCCTGGTGCTCCGGCTGCCGCAGCTCGGGGTCGGTCTCGAGCAGAAGATCCGCCTCGCGTCGGGCGCGTTCGATCAGGCGGACGTCGGTCAGCCGCGCCATCCGCAGGTCGGACAGGCCGGCCTGCCGGGTGCCGAGGAAATCGCCCGGGCCGCGCTGCTCGAGGTCGAGCTCGGCCAGGCGGAACCCGTCGGTGGTCTCTTCCATCGCCCGCAGCCGCTCGTTCTCCGCCGCATCGTCGGTGTCGGGGAGCAGCAGACAATACGAGCGGTGCTCGCCGCGGCCGACCCGCCCGCGGAACTGGTGCAGCTGCGCCAGGCCGAAGCGGTTGGCGCCCTCGATGAACATCACCGTGGCATTGGGCACATCGACGCCGACTTCGACGACGGAGGTCGAGACGAGGATCTGGTAGGCCCCCTGGCGGAAGGCCGCCATCACCTCGTCCTTCTCGTCGGCGCCCAGCCGCCCGTGGAGCAGCCCTACCCGGTAGCGCGGGAAGACCTCGCGCTGCAGCCGCTCCTGCTCTTCGACCGCGGCCCGGGTGGCGACCTTCTCCGACTCTTCGACCAGCGGGTAGACGAAGTAGGCCTGGTGGCCGGCTTCGACCTGCGCCTCGACGAAGCTGTAGCCGCGCGAGCGCTCGATCGGAAATAGGATGCGCGTCTCGATCGGCTGTCGTCCGGGCGGCATCTCGTCCAGGATGGTCAGATCGAGATCGCCGAAGACGGTCAGGGCCAGGGAGCGCGGGATGGGCGTGGCGGTCATCACGAGCAGGTTGGGGTTCTCGCCCTTGGCCCGCAGCGCCGCGCGCTGCTCCACCCCGAAGCGCTGCTGCTCGTCGATGACGGCCAGGCCGAGGCGGGCGAACCGGACGGGTCCCTCGAGTAGGGCGTGCGTCCCGACCACGACGCGGATGGAGCCCTGCTCCAGGCCTTCCCGGATCTCGGCTTTCTCGCTCTCGGGTGTCGCGCCGATCAAGAATCGGACATCCGCTGGTGGGATCCCGCAGGCCGGCTCGAGCAGCCCGCGCAGCGTCTGGTAGTGCTGCCCGGCCAGAATGCTCGTCGGCGCCAGCAGCGCCGCCTGAGATCCGCCGGCGACGGCGATGCCGATGGCCGCCGCGGCCACGACGGTCTTGCCGGAACCGACGTCGCCCTGCAGCAGCCGGTTCATCGGTCGGCCGCTGGCGAGATCGCGGCGCAAGTCGATGACGGCTGCCTCCTGCGCTCGCGTCAGCGGGTAGGGGAGGCCGGCGCGCATCTGTTCGACCCAGGCGTCCTCCACCTTGAGGGGACGCGTGCTGAGGGCCGACCAATCCTGTCGCTGCCGCATCACGCCGAGCTGGAGCAGGAGCATCTCGTCGAAGGCCAGGCGTTCCTGGGCCTGGCGCAGCCGATCCCAGCTTTCGGGGAAGTGGATCTGCTCGATCGCCTCCGGAAGCGGCACCAGCCCCTGGCGTTCCCGCATCGAAGCCGGCAGCGGATCGGGGAGTCGCGGGGCCAGGCGCCTCACGACCGAGTCCATCACCCGCCGCAACCAGCGCGCCGTCACGCCCGCCGTCAGCATGTAGACCGGGATGATGCGGCTGGTGTGGAGCTGCTGACGATCGAGGGGCTCCCACTCCGGAGAGTTCATCGTCAGCCGGCCGAGGTATTGGTCGATCCGCCCGGAGAGGGCGACGGCTTCGCCGGGCGGGAGCTGATTGGCGATCCACGGTTGGTTGAACCACGTCACCCGAAGCGAGCCGGTGCCGTCTCCGACGATGGCCTCCACCAGTTTCAACTGACCGCCGCGCGTCGGCCGCACTTTCATTTCCTCTACCGTCGCCAGGACGGTGACTTCCTCCCCGTACCATAGACGATTGATGGTCTTCAACTGGCTGTAATCAACATACCGGCGCGGCAGATACCAGATTAGGCCGCCCAGGGTGTACAGGCCGAGCCGCTCGAGGTGCTTGGCCGATTTCGGCCCGATGCCCTGAATTGTCGTCAGCGGCGCGGCGAGGCCAGGGGGCTCGCCGCTCAGGCCGGCGGGCATGCGCTCGCCGCCCCGCCGCGCCACGGGGCGATCCGAACTGGATGATTCGGGGAAGCCGCCCGTCTCTTCCGGCGCGCCTCCGTCCTCCGGTTCAACCTCATCGGCGAAGGCCTCGGCCGGCGAAAGGTCGGTTCCCCTATCGATCTCCGCCGGGCCGGCCGCGGCTCGCCCCGTCTCCATCTCAAGCAGGCGGACGCGCAGCGCACGTAAGACTTCGGGGCGCGCCTCGGTCGGGAGCGTCGGATAGCTGCGAAGCGTCGAGGCGACCTCGTCTACCGTCTCCTCTTCGACCCCGCTCTGCCTCGCCTCCTGCTGCCAGGTCTCGGCCGCTCGCTCCAGGCCGCCCATCACCGCCCGGTTGTCGTAGCCGCGGCTCGTCTCGAGGTCGATGTACTTGAGCAGAGTCTCGGCGGCGGAGGAGGTCATGCGGGTCGAGCCATTCCGGGCGTGGGAGGGTTCGCCACAACGCCCACCAGTCCCAGCGACCGGGGTCCGACGTGCGTCCCGATGACCGCCGTCACGTCGACGACGAGAGGCTCATGCGCCGCGCGGCCGGCGAGGCGGGCGGCGAGGACTCTGGCATCTTGGAGGGCGGAGGAATGCAGGACGCCCAGATGGTCGAGGTCGCCCCATGCGCTCGCCCTCTCGAAAAGGGCCTCGATGGCCTTCGGCCGACTGCGCACCTGGCCCAGGCGCCGCACGGCGCCATCGGCCAGCTCGATCAGCACGCGGATGTGCAGCAGTGCGCCCAGCCCGGAGCGCAGCCAGTCGACCCGACCGCTGCGGCGCAGGTACTCCAGGTCGTCGATCATGGCGATCAACCGGACGCGGCGTCGGACCCCGTCGATCGCCGCCAGGACCTCCGCCAATCGCCTTCCCTCGGCCACGGCGCGCGCCGCGGCCAGCACCTGGAAGCCCGTTCCCAGCGAGGCCTGGCCCGTGTCCACGACATGCACCCGGCCGCGAAAGGCCTGGGCGGCGCGCTGCGCGATCCCGGCGATCCCGCTCAGTCGGCCGGACACGTGGATCGACAGCACCTGCTGGGCGCCGAAATCGAACGCCGTCTGGTAGGCGGCGGCGAATGCCTCCGGCGAGGGGGAGGCGGTCGTCGCCGGACGCACCATCGAGGGCATCCGGTCGTAGAAAGCCTGGCGCGAGAGACCCTTTCCGTCTGGGAAGCTTTCGCCCGCCACCACCAGAATGGCCGGGACGACCCGTATGGCGTAGCTCTCGACCAGATCCGCCGGCAGGTCCGCGGCGCTGTCGGTGACGATGGCGGTGGGAACAGGGGAGGAGGTCACCTGCGGCTGCCCTCTCTTTCCAGGGCAATGATACCGGTGCTGTCCGGTCCCAGATAGGTGGCGACTGAAGGCCCAAAACTGCTGACGGTGATCGGCGTCGTCGGGTGCAGGGAGCGCAGGCGCTCGACGATCAGGCGCGACTCTTCCGTCGATTCGGGCGGTCCCTGGAAGAGCACCAGGTGCTCCAGGTCGGAGAACTCACTCACGAACTCGACGACCTTCTCGACCGCCCGCGGCCGGGAACGGACTTTCTCCATCGGCACCAGCTTGCCGTCCTCCATCGTCAGGAAGGGGAGGATGCCGAGCATGTTCCCCAGCAACGCCTGCGACCGGGTGACCAGACCGCTGCGTT
>CAYUWF010000093.1:0-9174 GCA_964448245.1 uncultured Anaerolineaceae bacterium
TCGGCCCGCGTAGCTCAATGGATAGAGCGCCGCCCTTCGAAGGCGTAGGTTGGGCGTTCGAATCGCCCCGCGGGCGCCTTGCTTTCCCGGCCCGCGGAATCCCGCCGACGTCGAAACAAAGAGAAGAGGCCCGGGACTCTCCCGGGCCTCTTTCGTGAAACCTGGCCTTCGCCTTGGAACTACCCGGCGACGGTGATGATCATCCAGAACTCGCACACAGTCTCGCCGCCGGAGATGACTTGCCAGACCTCGCCGTAATCGCCCGCCGTCGAGGGGGTCAAAGCCGGGACGGATGTGGTGTAGGTATCGCCGGCGTCGATGGTCCCGATCTCGATCGAATCCGGCCCGGTGTGCAGGGTTCCCCCGGAGCCCGACATGATGTATTTCAAGACGGCCTCCGACCATTCGCTGCCGCCTGCATTGCGGACGCCCCACGCCATCGTGAAGGACGTCTCCGGCGCCGTCTCGGCGTAGTCCACCGGGTCCTGCGAATCCAGGCTGCAGGCATAAGGGGTTGCCGGCGGCGCCGGAACAGCCGGGCAGGGTTCGGTCTCCGCCACCGGGACACTGCCTGTGTTGGTCGTCGCCACATAGCCTGCGCTCACCCAACCCAGGCCGCTGGCCGCAACCGTCGTCGGGATTTTCACCTGCCACCACAACCCGTCCGAGGTCTTGCCGGCGATCTCGCCGGTCGCTCCCGGAGCGGCAACACCGTAAGCCGAGAAACAAGTGCCCGCACCCGAACGGACGTAGACGTAGTCCGCGGCCGTGGCTGTGGCTGAGCCCGCTGGCGGTTGCGACGGTGGCACCACCGCCGGCGTCGAGGGCGACTCGATCACCGGGACCGTGGCGACGTTGGAGGCCTGGACGGTCGAAGCGCTGACCCATCCGTAGCCGGCTCCGATGTTGGCCGGATCCAGCCGTACGACCCAGTACGTCCCATCCGCACTCCTGCCGATGACGCGGCCCGAGGCCCCCGCCGGGGCGACGCCGTAGGCCGGGAATGTCGTTCCCGGTCCGGTGCGGACATAGGTGTTCACAAGCGCCGTGGCCTGCGGATCACCGGCTGCCGGCGGCACCAGCGCCGTCGTCGGCGGGACCGGGGGAGTCGGAAGCGTCGGAACGCCGTCGGCGCCGGTCACAGTCACCCAGGCGCCGTCGACCCAGCCCGTGCCACCTGGCGCCGGCGGAACGCTGATCGCCCACCACGTTCCGTTCTCGCTGCGCCCAACGACTTTGGCTTGCTGGCTGCCGAGAAAGGCACCGTAGACAACATAGTCCGTGCTCGGACCGCCGTAGATATACGTGTTGTAATTGGCGACTGCTGTCGGATCACCGGGAGCCGGCGTTTCGATGACCGGGACGCCGACATCAGGCACGGCCGTCGGCCCGGGGGCCGGTGCCGGCTCGGGTGTCGCCGTGTTCTCTGCCGGCGCGGCCGTCGGCTGCGCCGAAATCGCCGTCGGCTCGGCCGTCGGTGTCGAGCATCCCGCCAGAATCATCCCCGCCGCGACCAGCAAAGAAACGACGGACGTCCACTTCCTCTTACCGTGCATGAGGTGCCTCCCTCGGGAATCCCGGCATTCTACCACTGAGCGGCTCACTTCGAGCAGAAACAGCCTCCGGGCTGCCGGCCGGCGCAGCCCAGAGATGCCACTACTTCAGCGACCAAGGAGACTTGGAACGAGAACTACCCGTCGGTGCAGTCTTCGGTCCCGCAACCGGAGGGTTCGTCGCTCAGTGCCGCGCCAGGTGTACCCTTCACGGCGTACGCAAGGCCGGGTGCCTCACCGAAAACCTCGGCATAGGCCAGCAGGAAGTTGTCCCGGCTCGACTCGGGCAGCGGCGAGCGACTCGTTCGCGGCACGTGGTGGATGAACGTCCCGAACGCGTTCTGGCAAAACGCGGCGTACTCGCGGGTGAACAAGATGAAGGCGTGCCAAACCTCGTCGACCTCCGGGCTGCGTATGCTCAGGCCCCGGTATCCGAGACCGACCAGCGCCACATAGCGCTTGAACTCAAGCACCGCGTCGGGGATTCGCCCGCTGGCGATCAGCCCTTTCCGCACGAGGCGCTCCTCGACGAACCACAGGTCAAATCCTTCCAGATACCGGAGCATTTCGGCTTGCTCCGGCGAGAGCCCAACCTCGGGGCGGAGACCCAGCGGGCGGTCGACGGCGGCGCTCACGGGCATCGGAGTCTTCTCCTTCCGAAAGAGACCGAGCGGGTAACTTTATCGAGCATGAGTATACACCCGCGGCCCCGGGACGGTACAATCGGCAGGGCGACGCAGGTCATGGACAGTCGTCACCCGCCTTGGCGGGAACCCGGGCGACTCCTTCGTCCGGGCAGCCGTGGAGCGGACGGCCCACCGCCCCTCCCGGTCGTCGGTGACCGGCGCAGTCGAACGAGGCCAGCGCAGCGACACGGAGATGAAGGACCGCTCCAGTCCTCGGCCGCACGTACGGCAGGATCGAGTACCGGGGGTTCTCGCAGGAGATGGTTGAGACCCTGGGCAGGTTCGCCGGCGTGCCGGTGTGGAACGGGTTGACCGACGAGTTCCATCCGACCCAATCGCTGGCGGAGGCGCTGACGATGATGGAGCACGCCGAGCAACCAATCGAGCAGATCGCCTATGCCTTCGTCGGGGACGGCCGCAGCAACATGGGCGATTCGCTCATGGTGAGGGGGTGCTTGCTCGGCATGGATGTTCCATTGTGTGCGCCGAAAGGCCTTTGGCCAAAGCAGGATTCTCCTCGAGCGCTCCAAGGAGATCGCCCGGGGCTCAGGCAGGCGCCTGACCCTGACGGAGGACATCGCCTAAGCCGTACGGAAGGTCGACTTCATCCATACCGATGTCTGGGTTTCGATGGGCGAGCCGAAGGAAGTGTGGAACGAGCGAGTGCGGCTGTTACGACCGTATCAGGTCCATGCCGGCGTCATTGCGATGGCCGGCAACCCGAACGTCAAGTTCATGCACTGCCTCCCAACGTTCCATAACCGCCAGACCAAGGTCGGCGAGGAGATCTATCGGAAGACGGGCTGGGACGGCCTGGAGGTCATCGAGGAGGTTTTCGAGTCGGAGCGGTCGATCGTTTGGGACCAGGCCGAGAATCGCATGCACACCATCAAGGCGATCATGGTGGCGACGCTGGGGGATTAGCCGCGCCGCGGCCGCACCAGAGACCTAAAGGGTACGAACCCGGGAGAGGAAGCCTCAAGGCGCAGCGCCTCCTGCCTCGCGGAGGTGGCCAGATCGTAGATATCATTCCCGCGAATTGGGAATGCAAGGGAATGGGCCGGGCCGGGCTGGACCCCCGCTTTCGCGGGGGTGACGAACAAGAGAGAGTCATTCCCGCGAAAGCGGGAATCCAGGGCCAAGGTGCGGGGCCGGGCTGAACCCCCGCTTGCGCGGGGGTGACACAGAGTGGACGTCATTTCCGCGTAAGCGGGAATCCAGGGAGCGGATAAGGATGGACCCCCCGCCCCCCATTCTCATGGGGGCAGGCTTTGCGAAGGTGACGTGTACGCACCCACCGGTTCATGGAGTCGGCGATGGCGTGGGGGTCCCGGTCGGGGTCGGAGTCTCGCTTGGGGTCGCGCTGGGGCCTGGAAGCGTCGGCGCCTCGGTATCGGTGACGCCAGCCGTTTCGCTTGGGCCGATCGTCCACGTCGGGGAGACGGTCGGGGTCCCGGTCGGCGCCAGCTGCGTGGCGCACAGGTCGGCGGCGTAAGTCGCCGTCGGATCTAGGCCCGCGTTTGATCGGGTGCGGAGGGAGGCGTCGTACTGCTGCATCGCTCCACAGGGCGTAGCCGAGGCCAGCAGGATGTGCCCGTACTCCATCGCCGCCCGGGCGTACTTGCTGCACGAGTCCCACAGATCCCCGGTGCACAGTTGGGCGAAGTTCTCGGCGGCGCGAATCCAGTCCACGACGAAGAACGAGTTGGCGAAGGTGTAGAAGGAAGCCGTGTTGCGCCAGGCGGTGGCACCGCCGTCCAGCGGGCCGAAACGTTCCGCCAGGGCCAGATCGTACATCCCGAGCTCGAAATCCCGCGCCAGGATTCGCTGGACCCCCCTGGACCGCAGCGCCTGGGCTAGGAAGGAATCGATCTCGCCACCGCGGAACTCCGGATCGCGCTGGCGGACGAGCAACGAGGCTTCGATGACGCGGCTCCAATCCTCCTGAGCGAAGGCCGCCTGCGCTTGAGATAAGAGCGTCTCGAGCGACCCGACATCGAGCGTCGGCGTCGGGGTGATCGGGGTCGGCGTCGGGCCCGGCGTACTCGTGGGGACGAACAGAGCCTGGCGCGCCCGCTCGAGCAGCTCGGCAGCGTCGGTGTTCGACGGATCAAGTGATAGGACGTATTCGAAGCGTTGGCGGGCCAGATCGTAGCGCCCGCCCAGGAGATCCTCCACTCCCAGGTTGAACTGCTCGTCGACGGCCGAGGCGCTTTGCCCGACGAGGGTGGCCTGCGCCGCGCCTATGCCCGAGCCGTAGCCGGTCCCGGCGGCGAGGACCAGCAGCAGCGCGGCGGCGGCGACCGCCAGGCCCAGCACCACCCAGCGCCGCAGGTCGGGGCGGCGGCTGGAGTGCTCCGGCTGGGTATCGTCGCCGGCGACGGCGCGCGCCACCCGCCGCGTGGGTCCGAGGGGGTCGTTGGTCGCGCTCATGGCCCGAGGGCGCTCGTTTCGGTGAAAAGCTGGTCGCGCAGCAGGCGGATCTGATCGGGCACCGGGCGGATGACCTGCTGGCCATTGGGCAACGTGTGGAAGCCGACCATTTTCGGCGGGCCGATGACGCCGTGGTGGATGTCGGCCTTGGGAATCTGGACGGCCATCCACCCGAACGAGATCATCTGCTCAAGTGTCATGTTTGTGCGGATGCCGCTCCTGAGCTCGCCCCACAAGGCTGGCGCGCGGGTGATCAGGGTCGGCACCATGTCGAAGCCGACGACACGATCGAGCACGGCGAGGGCCACCTGCTGCTGCCGCTCGGCCCGCCCGAAATCATCGCCGGTCACCTTGCGAATGCGGGCGTAGGCCAGCGCCTGGGCGCCATCGAGATGATTCGGCTCGGCCTCCAGCCAGAGGCTGGTCCGGCCGATCGGCGAGATCTTCATTCGCTCCCGAACCAGGACATCGATTCCGCCGATCTCATCGATCATGTTCTCGAAGGCCGAGAACTCGATCACGGCGTAGTATTGGATCGGCACGCCCACGACCGATTCGACCGTGCGCATCGCCAGCTCCGGCCCGCCGCCGGGAAGACGGTTGTTCTCGCCGGAGGGATAGGCGGTGTTGATGCGTTCATGGCCGAAGCCGGGGATCTCCACCCATAAGTCGCGCGGGATCGAGAGCATCGCCGCCTGGCGGGTGATCGGATCGATCGAGATCAGCATCATCGAGTCGGTGCGGGGGAAGCCGCGACCCGAGGCCCAGTCGCGGTAGTCGAGGCCCATCAGCAGGATCGTCACCCGCTCCGCCCCGCTCCACGGCACCGGCGTCACGAAGGTCGCCGGCGCCGGTGTCTCCCCCGGTTGCGGCGTCGTCCCGGCGACGACCCCGCCGGGTGAGGCCTGGAAAAGGTTCAAGCCCGTGACGGTCCAGGCGATGGTCAATTCGCGCGTGGCCCAATGGACCAGGACGGCGCCGGCGATCATCGCCGCCACGAACACGCCGGCGGCGACGATGAGGACGGCTTTCGAGGAACGCGACGGCCGGCGCGCCGGGCGCGCCGCCGAGCGGCGAGTCTTTCCGGGTTGCGTATCGTCTGGCGAGCGAGAGAAACCCACGCGGACGCCTCCAGGCCGGCGGGATTATACGCCCCGGCGTCGGACGGCTCACCCGCTTCTCATGCTCCGCTCATCGGCCGGCCTGCGCGTTGTCATCCTGAGTGAGCGGAGCGAACGAAGGATCTGCTTCTCCAGGAGGCGACAGCAGACCCTTCGCTCCGCTCAGGCTGACAAGTGCCTTGGAGCCAGCGGCGCGCAGCGCCCTGTTACAATCTGCGCACGACGCATCCCGCATCGGACGTGCGCCGAAGGGAGGCCGGGGTGACCCGCACCGTCCAACGAAACTTGGTGTTCTTTTTGCTCATCATCGCCGCCATTGCCCTGGCCGGCTGCAACCCAGCCGCCTCCAGCAGCGCCGGGACACTCGTCGGATCGGCGGCGCCCGTCCTCGCCGGACCCGATCTGACCGGGACCGGAGTTACGGACCTCGCTTCGCTTCAGGGCAAGCCCACGGCGGTCGTCTTCTGGCTCAACACGTGCCCCCACTGCCAGACCGAGCTGCCCGAAATCCAGGCGGCCTGGCCGGAGGTCGCCGACGAGGCCAACATCCTGACGGTCGGCATGCTCAACCCCGACGTCGCCGGGGAACCCCCTTATGAGACGACGCAGGCCTTCGTCGCCACGACCGGACTGACCCTTCCGACGATCGACTACGACGCGTACGACGCCGTCGAGAACTGGGGGCTCGACGGCGTGCCGGCGATCTTTGTCCTCGACCGGGATCACGTCGTGCGCGCGGTGTTCCTCGGAGAAGGCCACATCGCCGAGGTCGAAGAGGCTCTGAAGACACTAGCGACGGGGTAGTCTTCGGCGGGGGCCGAAGGGATCATCGGCCCGGCCCAGAGCCGCGCGCTGATATCCCCCGCCAGGGCTAGTATCCTTCGCTGCCAAACGAGCAGCGGACCCCCGCTTCCCCTCCGGGATCCCCTCCGGGATCCCCTCCGGGATGCGAAGCGCTATGCGAAGCGCGATGCGAAGCGCGATGCGAAGCGCTATTCGCGGGGGTGAAAAATGAGTGTGGTCGTTCCCGCGTAAGTCAAAGACACCCGAAGCGCAGCGGAGTGGCGCGGGAATCCGGGTCCACGCTCCTTCGAGAGTCAACCGCCCTTGACAATCAAGGTCCTGATATAATCAAGTTTGCTTAACCTGCTGCGCGGGCGTCTCCCGTTGGGGTTGTCGGCCTTTCGGGAGCCGACGAAACGGCAGGAACTCCGCACCAGTCTCTACCCCGATTTCAGGGAGATGGCAATGCCGACCAGCCGCGATTTCGAAAACGCCCTGCGCGCCTGGGCTTCGGTTTTCATGCGGCGCTCGGTCCACGAGTTCATCGTGGCGATGAAAGACTCCGGGCTGTCGACCAGCCAGTTGAACACCTTGATGCGCCTGCACTACCGGGGTTCGTGCCCGGTCTCCGGGATCAGCGACGAATTGGGCCTGACGGCGGCCGCCGCCAGTCAGATCGTCGATCGGCTGGCCGGGATGGGGTTGATCGAACGGACCGAGGACCCCAGGGACCGACGGGTGCGCCAGGTTCGGCTGACGACCAAGGGCCGCGGCCTGGTGGCGCGCGGCGTGGAAGCCCGCCTCGCCTGGGTGCGCGACCTGGCCAGCCGCATTCCTGCTCGCGAGCTCGGCGCCATCATCCATTCTCTCGAGCGGCTGAAGCAGGCCGCCAACGCCTCGGACGACGAACATCAGGCTAACCTTACTCGGATGAGGTCGAACGAATGAAGCGTCCAACCACAAGCCCGACGCGCCCCGCCCTGACCCGCGCCATCCGCTACCTCGGCCACTATCGCCGGGAAACGTCCTACGCCTACGGGGCCTTGCTCCTGGCGACGAGCGCCCAACTCATGGTGCCGCTGCTGATCCAGCGTATGATCGACGGCGTCACGCGCGGCGTGGTGGCGCAGCAGACGGCAGCGCTGCCCCAGACAGTGCAAGCCATGGTCGCATCACGCATGGGCATCACCCTGGCCGAGCTGACCCGGGCCGGCATCGACCCGGTCCAGGCGCTGGTCGTCAGCGGCTTGCTGATCCTGCTCTTCGCCATCGTGCGCGGGCTGTTCGCCTTCACCCAGGCTTACATGGGCGAGCGCGTTTCACAGAGCGTCGCCTTCGATATGCGCAACGACCTGTTCTCCCGCATCCAACGCCTTTCCTTCAGCTACCACGACCGCAACCAGACCGGGCAGTTGATGGTGCGCGCCACGGACGACGTCGAGAAGGTCCGCATCTTCATCGGCCAGGGACTGCTGATGGCGGCCGGTGCGCTGCTGCTGATGATCGGCGCCATCGTCATCCTGGCCACCATCAACCCCCGCTTGACGCTGGTCGTCCTGCCGATCCTGCCCCTGGCGCTGGGGATGTTCATCGTCATCGGCGGCCTGGCTCGGCCGATGTTCGAGCGCGTCCAGCGCAAGCTTTCGGCGCTGAACGCCATCTTGCAGGAGAACATGGCCGGGATCAAGGTCGTCAAGGCCTTCAGCCGCGAGCCGGAGCAGGAGCAGCGATTCCAGAAGGCGGCGGACGACTTCCTGGCCCAGATCCTGAAGGTCATGCGCTTGATGACCTTCCTCATGCCGCTGGTCTTCTTCATCGCCAATCTCGGCCAGGCAGCGATCCTGTTCTTCGGCGGACGCCAGATGATCTTGGGCACTCTGACTCTCGGCGAGTGGCAGACCTTCAGCCTGTACCTGATGTTCGTCTTCATCCCGGTGGCGCAGCTGGGCTTCATCATCACCCAGATGTCGCAGGCCTCGGCCTCGGCCGGGCGCATCTTCGAGATCAGCGACGCCCGCAGCGACGTGGTCGACGCGGCGGACGCCCGACCGCTGCCGACGGTCCGGGGGCGGGTCGAGTTCGACAACGTCACCTTCCGCTACTTCGGCGGCGGCAAGCCGGTGCTCGACCGGGTCAACTTCCTCGCCGAGCCCGGCCAGCAGATCGCCCTGCTCGGCCGCACCGGCTCGGGCAAGTCGACGATCATCAACCTCATCCCGCGCTTCTACGACCCGACCGAAGGCGCCATCCGCATCGACGGGGTCGATCTGCGCCAGGTGACGCTCGAATCGCTGCGCAGCCAGATCGGCACCGTGCTGCAGGAGACGACGCTCTTCAGCGGGACGATCCGCGACAACATTGCTTTCGGCCGCAGCGACGCCCCGATGGCCGAGATCCTCCAGGCGGCCGAGGCGGCCGCCGCCCACGAGTTCATCCAGGGCTTCCCGCTGGGGTACGACACGCCCGTCGGCGAACGGGGCGCCACCCTTTCCGGCGGCCAACGCCAGCGACTGGCCATCGCCCGCGCCCTGCTGCTCGATCCACGCATCCTGATCCTGGACGACTCGACCTCCAGCGTCGACCTCGAGACGGAGTGGC
>CAYUWF010000094.1:0-3889 GCA_964448245.1 uncultured Anaerolineaceae bacterium
TCTGCCCGTACCGCTACCTTATAATGAACCCGTGGACTCAGGCAAGCTCACCCACCTCGATGCCTCGGGCCGCGCGGCCATGGTAGATGTCGGCGGCAAGGCGGCCAGCCAGCGCTGGGCCAGGGCGCGCGCGGTTGTGTCCTTTACCGAGGAAACCCTGGCCCTGGTGCGCGCCGGCGACCTTCCCAAAGGCGACCTGCGGGCCGTGGCCGAGCTGGCCGGAGTGATGGCGGCCAAGCGGACGCCCGAGCTCATCCCGCTCTGCCACCCGCTGCTCCTGTCCCACGTCGAGGTCCGCCTCGATCTGCGGGACGAACCGCCGGCGGCGGTGCTCATCAGCACCGTGCGGACTACCGGCCCGACGGGCGTGGAAATGGAAGCCCTGACGGCGGTCGCCGTCGCAGCCCTCACGGTCTACGACATGATCAAGGCCGTCGAGCGCGGCGCTCGGATCACGGAAGTCCGGCTGCTGGAGAAGCACGGGGGCCGCAGCGGCGACGTTGTTTTGGCGGAGTAGTCCGTGCGCATCCGCGTCCTGTATTTCGCCAGCCTGCGCCAGCGACTCGGATTCTCCGAGGAAGCGATCGACCTCCCCGACGAGGCCACGGTCGCCGATCTCAAGGCGCAGGTGGCGCGGTCCCACCCTGGCATCGCCGACTCGCTCCAGACGGCCATCGCCTCCGTCAACCGCGAATTCGCCTTACCCGAAGAGCGGCTCCGCAGCGCCGACGAGGTGGCGCTATTCCCTCCGGTCAGCGGAGGGAGTGATGCCCCCCCCACCCATTTGCGCGTCACGGACGAACCCCTTGATTTCAACGACCTGCTGGCCTCGATCATCCTGCCGACGACCGGCGCGGCCTGCGTCTTCTCGGGGATGGTGCGAGGCCAGACCGGCGGCAGCCCGCCCCGCGCCACCGAACGACTCGAGTACGAAGCCTATGCCCCGATGGCCGAGAACAAGCTTCGCCAGGTTGCCGACGAGATTCGCCGCCGCTGGCCGGACGTGGAGGGGATCGCCCTCGTCCAGCGGGTGGGCCGACTGGAAGCCGGGACGCCGACGATCATCGTCGCCTGCACGGCGGCGCACCGCGACGGCGGCGTCTTCGAAGCCGCGCGCTACGGCATCGACCGAATCAAGGAGATCGTCCCCGTTTGGAAGAAGGAATTTGGGCCGGGCGGGGAGATGTGGGTCGAAGGTGACTATCAACCCGGGCCCGGAGATAGAGAATGATGATCGCGCTTCGTCGCGCTTCGCACCCTGGAGAGGGCATCCCGAAGGGGATCTACCCATCACCAGTCATTGCGAAGCAATCGCATCACCCGGGAGATTGCCACCCCTCGACCTCGCTCGGGGCAGGCTATGCCCCTCGCCCTGAGCGCAGCCGAAGGGCTCGGGGCTCCTCGCAATGACATTGAGGAGGGCCGCGGGATGATCGCCTTTCGCCGCGGGACGATCGCGAGGGTAGCTTCCCGGAAACTTCAAGCTTCCGGGAAGCTTGAGAAGGCCGCGGTGTGATCGCATCGAGTCACGTGTCGGGCCCCGAAGGGCGCGGCCCGCAGCGGGCGGCAGCCTCGCCCTACGCCTGGCCGTTCGTCTGCACGAACTGCGGCCGGGCAGCGCCTGCGGGCCAGCTTGGCTACAACTGTCCCACCTGCGGCGGCATCTACGATCTTGATGCCCCCATTTCCTTCTCACCTGAACCGGCGACGCTGGCGCGAGGCGGGTTGGCGCGCTTTCGTGCCTCCTTCCCTCTTCCGGAAGGCGCGCCCTGGATCACCCTGGGCGAGGGCGGCACGCCGCTGATCCCAAGCGCGATCGACGGTCGCGCCGTTCACTTCAAGTGCGAGCACCTCAATCCGACCGGGTCGTTCAAAGACAGGGGCTCGAGCGTCCTGGTCAGCGCGCTGGCGGCAGCCGGTGTGGGCGAAGCGATCGAGGACTCGTCCGGGAACGCCGGGGCGTCTTTCGCCGCCTACGCCGCCCGGGCTGGGATTCGGGCCCGCGTGTTCATTCCCGACGGCGCCTCACCGCGCAAACGCGCCCAGATCGCCGCCTACGGGGCCGACATCGTCCGGCTTCTCGGCCCGCGCTCGCAAGTGGGCGAAGCCGTCCGCCGCGAGGCGGAGCGGGGCGCGGTCTACGCCAGCCACGTCTGGCTGCCTTTCGGTCTGGCGGGATTGGCGACGCTCGCCTTCGAGCTTGTCGAACAGCTCGGCGAGGCGCCCGGGGCGGTGGTCCTGCCTGCGGGTCACGGGACCCTGCTGCTCGGCCTGGCCCGCGGTTTCGAGGCGATGCAGACCGCCGGGGCGATCACCCGCATCCCGAAGTTGATCGCGGCGCAGGCTGCCGCCTGCGCACCGCTGTGGGCGGTTCATCAGGGAGGGGCCCAGGCGGTGGGGTGGGTGCGCGAAGGCGAGACGCGCGCCGAGGGGATCCGCATCTTGCAACCTGTGCGCGGCGACGCCGTGCTCAAGGCGGTCGAGGCCGGCGGCGGCACGATCGTCGCCGTCGACGAGCCGTCGATCGTCCGGGGCGAGGCGGAATTGGCCCGGCGGGGCTTTTTCATCGAGCCGACCTCGGCCGTGATCTGGAGCGCGCTGGAGGCCACCCTGGGCGCGCTGCCCGATCCGGTCGTCGCCGTGCTGACCGGCTCCGGCCTCAAGACGGAGCCGGCGTCCAATGGATCGGGTGGAGCCGGCCATGGCTGAACCGCCGCGCGTGGTCATCACGGGAATGGGGACGGTCAATCCTCTCGGCCTGACCGTGGAAGCGACCTGGGAGCGCGCCGTGCGGGGAGAGTCGGGCATTGGCCCGATTACCCTCTTCGATTCCTCGGACCTGGCGGTTCACATCGCTGCCGAGGTGAAGGACTTCGACGCTGCTCGCTACATCGATGCCAAGGAGAAGCGCCGCCGCGATCGATTCCAGCTCCTGGCCGTGCCGGCCGTCCAGCAGGCTCTGGCACAATCGCGCTTCTCGATCACCCCGGAGAACGCCGGCCGGGTGGGGGTGATGATCGCCAGCGCCGTCGGCGGCATGGGGTCGATCGAGGCCGCCGTCCAGGCCATCGCCGATAGCGGTCCGCGGCGCATCAGCCCGTTTGTCATTCCGATGATGATGGCCAACGGTGCGGCCGGCATGACCTCGATGGACATCGGCGCCATGGGCCCCAGCCTGTCCGTGGCCTCGGCCTGCGCCTCGGGCAATGACGCCATCGGGATCGGCTGGCTGATGCTGCGCGCCGAGATGGTCGACGTGGCCATCGTCGGCGGGGCGGAGGCGACCCTGCTGCGGATGGCCATCGCCGCCTTCGACCGGACCGGGGCCCTGTCGCGCCGCAACGACGACTACCATCTCACGCCGGCGCCGTTCGACAAGAACCGGGACGGCCTGGTGATGGGTGAGGGGGCGGCGGCGCTCGTCCTCGAGACAGAAGCCGGCGCCCGCGCCCGGGGCGCGGTCATCCTGGCCGAGGTCGCCGGCTACGGCGCCTCGGCCGACGCCTTCCATGTCACGGCGCCGCGCGACGACGGTGGGGGCGGGGCGATGGCCATCCGTCAAGCGTTGCGTTCAGCCGACGCCGTGCCCGAGGACATCGACTACATCAACGCCCACGGCACGGGGACGGTTCTCAACGACCTCTCGGAGACGCGGGCGATCAAGGCCGCCCTCGGCGACCGGGCGGGGCAGGTCCCGATCTCCTCGACCAAGTCGATGACCGGCCACATGATGGGGGCGACCGGGGCGCTGGAAGCGATCTTCTGCGTCCAAGCCATCCGCACCGGTGTCATCCCACCCACCGCCCATCTCAACACGGCGGATCCGGAATGCGACCTGGACTTCGTCCCGCTCCGCGCCCGGCGGCAGGCGGTCCGCCTGGCGCTGAGC
>CAYUWF010000094.1:3989-9134 GCA_964448245.1 uncultured Anaerolineaceae bacterium
GGAGGTCGGCGCGGAACTGGTGGAACGCGGAGAACGCAGCCTGGCTGGGTTCCCGGCGTCCCCCAAGTTCGCCTGAAACCGAGATGGAGCTCGCACGGTTGGCGCGTCAGGCCGGGATCGCGTTCACTGATCCGGCCCTTCTGCAGCGCGCCCTGACCCACCGCTCGTACATCAACGAGCACCCGGCGGCGGTCGAGGACAACGAACGCCTCGAGTTCCTGGGTGACGCCTGCCTCGACATGACTTCCGCCGCCTGGCTCTATCAGCGTTTCCCCGAACTGGACGAGGGCGAGCTGACCCGCCTGCGTTCGTCCCTGGTGCGGACCGAAGCTCTGGCCGAGTTCGCCCGCGAGCTGCACCTGGGCGAGGTCGTCCTGTTGGGCAAAGGGGAAGCCGCCTCGGGGGGACGGGAGCGCATGGCGCTGCTGTGCGACGTCTTCGAGGCCTTCGTCGGCGCGATCTATCTCGACGGGGGACAGGAGGCCGTGAGGCGCTTCATGGAGCCGCGCTTCGACCGGGCGGTGAGGCGGGCACTGGAGGATGGTTCGCTCATCGATCCCCGCAGCCGGCTGCAAATCTGGGCCCAGGGCGAGCTCAACGCCACCCCGCGTTACACGACGGTCGGCGCCCACGGCCCGGACCACGCGCGCGAGTTCGTCGTCGAAGTGGAAGTCGGCGAGGCGCTGCGCAGCCGGGGGCAGGGCCGCAGCAAGCAGGAAGCGGCCCAAGATGCCGCGGCGCGCGTCCTGCGCGACATCGAGCAGGAAGGCAAGGCCCGATGACGGGGCCCAACGGCGGCCGCGCCCGTCTGCGGGCCCTCGACCTGCAGGGCTACAAGACCTTCGCCAGCAAGGCGGTCTTCGAGTTCGCCCCCACGATCACCGCTATCGTCGGCCCGAACGGCTCCGGCAAATCGAACATCGCCGATTCGATCCGTTGGGTGCTGGGCGAGCAGTCCTACAGCCTGCTGCGCGGCAAGAAGACCGAGGACATGATCTTCGCCGGATCCGAGCAACGCGCCCGGGCGGGCATGGCCTCGGCCACGATCACCTTCGACAACAACGACGGATGGCTGCCGATCGACTTCGCCGAGGTCACCGTCAGCCGCCGGGCCTACCGCAGCGGCGAGAACGAGTACCTGCTCAACGGACAGCGGGTGCGCCTGCGGGACGTTTCCGAACTCCTGGCGCGCTGCGGGCTCGGCGAACGCACCTACACCATCATCGGCCAGGGTCTGGTGGACGCCGCGCTGTCGCTCAAGCCCGAGGAGCGCCGCCGGCTCTTCGAGGAGGCGGCCGGCATCGGGTTGTATCGATCACGGCGAGACGAGTCGCTGCGCCGGCTCGAGCACACGCGCCGCAATCTGGACCGTGTGCGCGACATCCTGGCCGAGCTCCGGCCCCGGCTGCGGAGTCTCGAGCGGCAGGCGAAACGCGCCCAGGACTACGAGCAGGTGCGGCAGGACTTGCACGCCGCGCTGCGGCAGTGGTACGGCCACCATTGGTACCGGATGCTGGCGGTCGTCGGCGCAACGAAGAGCCTGGCCGAGGCGGAGTCCTCCGCCCGCGAACGCCTGCACGCCCTCGAAGCTCAGACGTCGGCCGATCTGAATGCCAACCGCGCCCGCATCGATACGCTGCGCCTGGAGGTCCGCCGCCTGTCGCAGCAGCTCAGTGACGTCTTCCGCCAACGGGAGTCGATCGGCCGGGGCCTGGCCGTCGCCCAGGAACGCCTGCGCTGGGTGGCGGACCAGGCGACGGCGCTCGAGGCCGAGATGGCGGCGCGCACCGACACCGACCGCGTGTTGCAGGCCCGGCTCTCGGCGGCGCGAGAAGAAGTCATCCGGAGGCAGCAAGCAGTGGCCGAGGCCGAGGCCCAGATGCGAGAGCTCCGCGGCGAAGCCCCGGGCGAGGGCGGGGCCAGCGTCGAGCTGGAGCCGGCGCAGGCGCGCCTGCGGCTCGAACGGCTGCGGGCGGACCTGGCGGCGAGCGAGGCGCGCCTGGCGCAGGGGCGGGCCTCCCTCGAGAAGACGCGGCTGGAGTTGGACGAAGCGCGGCAGCGCGTTGAGCGGGCGCGCGCGGCCTGGCAGGTCCAAAAGGAACGACTGACGGCGGCCGAGGCGGCTTTCGTCGCGGCCGAAGAGGCCCGGCTCGGCGCGCAGCAGGCTGAATCCGCGTCGGCAGCCGAGGCGGCTGCCGCCCAACGGGCGCTCGAGACGCACCTTGCCCTCCTGGCAGGGCTTCGATCGCGCGCGGCTGCCAGCGAAGCGCGGCTCCAACAGCTCCAGGACTCCTCCGAGGCCGATGCCGAGGTCTTGCTCAGGAAGGCTGCGGACCGCGGCGACCTCCCGGCGCTGTACGGACGTCTCAGCCAGTCGCTCCGGCCATCGCCGGAGGTGGCGTTGGCCGTCCGCGCCGCCCTCGGCGCATTCGCCGAGAGTTTCGGATTCGATTCGCGCGAGGCCATCTGGCGGGCCTCCGAGCAGATCGCCGAAGGGGAGGACGCTCCGGCGGCGGCCATGTTGCCGCTCGATGTCGAGGGGCGCGCGGAGCCATCGCGCCCTCCAGAGGTCGAGGGGGTCATCGGGAACGCGGCAGATCTGGCAGGAGCCTCCGAGCGGTTTCGCGGCGCGGTCGAGGCGCTGCTCGGGCAGACGTGGGTCGTCCGGGACCGGGGAGTGGCTAGGCGCGTTCTTGGGTCGCTTCCCGAGGGCGGTCGGGTGGTGACCCTGAAGGGCGACGTCTTCTTCCCGGATGGCCGCGTGCTTTTCAACGCCGCCCGGCCGTTTGGCGGGCGGAAGGAGGCCTCCGACCGCCTAGCCAAGGACCTCGAGAACGCGCGGGCTCACCTGGCGCAAGGGGAGGCCGAGGAACAGGCTCTACGCCGCCGTCTGGAGGAAGCTCAGGCGTCCGTCCGCAAATCCGGAGAAACGACACAGCGCGCACTGGCGGAAGAGCAGCGGCTTCGCCAGGCCGCGGCGGGCGCCCTGGCGCAGGAACGCCTCACCTCAGGCGAGGTCGAGTTCGCGCTGGAGCGCCGGCGGGAGTTGGAGCAGAGAGTGGCGGACGCCGAGGGCGGGACGGCGGCGGAGGAATCGCAGCGCACCGCGCTGGCCGAGGAACAAACGCGCCTCGAGCGAATCGTCCGCCTGGACGATGTCCGGCACGGCGGCGAGGCCGCCGCTGCCCACGTCGCCCATGCCGAATCGAATTTGCAGATGGCTCGATCCGGGGCGTCCGAGGCCGGCGACCGTCTGGCCGAGCTCGAGGCGACGGGGTCGGCCAGACGGCGGGAGGGTGAGCAGCGCGCCGCACGGTTGGGGGCGCTGCAAGCCGAAAGAACCAGTCTGGCCGCCGGCGTGGCGGCCTCCGAGCTCCAGGCGTCCCAGATTGAGGAACGCCTCACCGCTCTGCAGGGCCAAAGCCAACCGGCCGAGGAATCGCTGAAAGCTGCCGAGGACGAACGATCGGCGCTCGAACAGATGGAAAGCCAGCACCGCCTGGAAGTTCAGGTGGCGGAGCGCCGGCATTCGCAGGCCCAGATCGAACTGGCGCGCCGCCAGGAGGAACAGGCCAGCTTGCGTCGCCGCGTGGAGGACGACTTCGGGCTGGTCGCTTTCGATTTCGAAGAGAACGCCGAGGGCCAGGTGCCCATTCCCTTCGAGGGCCTGGTGGAGCATTTGCCCCAGGTCGAAGACCTTCCCATCGACTACGAAAGCCAGGTCGCCCGGCTGCGCCTGCAATTGCGGCGGATGGGCGCCATCAATCCTGAAGCGCAGAAGGAATATCTGGAGGTGAGGGAACGCGTCGAGTTCCTCACGGCCCAGATCGAAGACCTGGACCAGGCCGAGTCGAAGCTGCAGGGGGTCATCGCTGAGCTCGACGTCCAGATGGAGACGGAGTTCCAAAAGACCTTCGAGGCCGTCGCCCGGGAGTTCCGCGAGGCCTTCACCCGGCTGTTCGGGGGCGGGTCGGTGCGCCTGTCGCTGACCGATCCGAGCGACCTGGGCCAGACGGGGATCGACATCGAAGTCCGTTTACCCGGCCGCCGCGAGCAGGGCCTGTCGATGCTCTCCGGCGGCGAACGGAGCCTGACGGCCTGCGCCCTGGTCTTCGCGCTGCTGAAGGTCTCGCCCACGCCGTTCTGCGTGTTGGACGAGGTCGACGCCATGTTGGACGATTCGAATGTGGCGCGCTTCCGTGAGATGCTGAGAGAGCTGAGCGGGCAGACGCAGTTCGTCATCATCACCCACAACCGCCAGACGGTGCAGGCGGCGGAGGTGCTGTACGGGGTCAGTATGGGCCCCGATTCGGCCAGCCGCGTCATCAGCCTGCAGCTCGATGAGGCGGCGCGCGAGATGGCGGAGTAGGGAGGGGCGGCACGCTGAACTTTGTTGGAGGGCGCATGGAGGCGCTCGGCCCCTTCGACAGGCTCAGGGTGCCTCGCTTGTGTTCGGGCGCCAAGGTGAGGCAAGGGGGGCACGCGTGGACCAAAGGCCGATTTCGTTCCACGTCTACATCATCCGCTGTGCTGACGGTTCGTACTACACGGGAATGACCTCCGACCTCCGCCTGCGGATTGCAGAACATGAGCAAGGTCTCGACCCGAAGGCATACACGTTTCCGCGCCGCCCGCTTCTTCTCGTCTGGTCCCAGGAGTTCGCCAGTCACGATGAGGCTTTTCGATGTGAGCGGCAGATCAAGGGGTGGCGGAGGGAGAAGAAGGAAGCGTTGATTTGGGGAAACACGGATGCCTTGCCGGAGCTCGCTCGGGGGGGATCGTCGCGGCGTTGAGCGCGGGCCCCCGCTGGTGTGTGACCGTCAACAAGGCCCGGCACCCTTCGACAAGCTCAGGGTGCCTGACGTAGACCAAGCGCGCTGAGCCTGACGAAGCGCGCCGAACGATGAGCTCGGGCACCCTTCGACAAGCTCAGGGTGCCTGACGTAGACCAGGCGCGCTGAGCCTGACGAAGCGCGCCCGAAAGTGTGGAGACGGCACCCTTCGTCGAGCTCAGGGTGCTTGCGGATCGAACGAGCGGCCCGACCGGTGCCAGCATTGACAACGTCCCTCCCCGCGGTAGAATCCTCGCCCGCGCCGAAGTGGCGGAAATGGCAGACGCGCTGCGTTCAGGGCGCAGTGAGCATC
>CAYUWF010000095.1:0-8899 GCA_964448245.1 uncultured Anaerolineaceae bacterium
GGGTTGCGCGCCGCGCCGCGCCGGATGCCAAGCCGGCCAAGCCAAGCTCTCTCCCACAAACGAAGGCATGACCCCCGGGCCTAGGTGAGCAGCAGCACCCCGGCCAGGCCGACGCTGGCCACCACGGCGTACTCCAGCGCGCGCCCCCGGCTCAGTCGCCCGCGCAACAAGGCCACCGTCATCTGGATCGCCAGGTAAGACAGCAGCCCCAGCATCAGCGCCGGCTGGAAGGCCGCCAGGGGGAGATAGTACAGGCCCCACATCAACTCGGCCACACTCATCCCGATGGCCACCGCGTACAGCCCGCTGCGCGACTCAGGCATCCTCAAGCGAAGCAGTCTCCACGCTACCGCCGCCGTCGCCACGAACGACAGCGGGATGCTGAAAAACGCGCGAATCTCCAGGCCGAGAAGAGCGAAATAGACTCCGCTCAGCAGGATCTGCGCCAGGACGGTCAGCCCGATCGAGGCCGTCACGCGCCGAGGATCCTCGGGGTCGATGACGACGAATTCGGCGACCAGGACGGCGATCAAGAGTCCAGCCGCCAGTGCCAGGCCAACCCACAGAGCGGGGCCGGGTTCGACACTGGTCAGGATCGCTCCGGTCGCCAGCGTGGCCAGTCCTGGGATGATCACGTGCTCCAGGCGCGACCAACCGCGTGGTCCGCGCGGGTGAGTGCGCGCCAGCCAGTCGGCGCCGGCGACGGTGACGGCCGCCGCCAGGCCGATCAGGACGACGGCGGTGTTGACCTCGACCCGGATGAGCAGACCGGCGACGCCGAATTCGAAGGGCAGGGTGGGGAGAACAACGACCCGCACCAGGGCGATTGCCAGTAAGACGAGCGCGCCCAGGGCGCTCAGCCTCTCCCGGTCTGGTCGCGGCAGAGCGGTCACGTCGCGCATTCTAGCACGCGGCACGCGGCCGGATGCATATAATCGGCCCGATGGAGAGGGTCTTCGTCGCCGCCGTAGGCCTGCTCGGTGGGGCCGTCGTCAACTGGCTGGCGGACACGCTGCCGGTGTTCCGCCGGCCGGTTCGACCTCGCTGCCCTCACTGCGGCGCCCCTCGCCGGCCTCAGGCGTGGCTCGGCGTACTCGAGGCGCTCTTGGTTGCGCGCTGCGCGTTCTGTGGGATGTCCCGAGGAGCCCGGCCGTGGGTGGTTGAGCTCCTGTCGGCGGCCTTTGCCCTGTGGCTCTTCGAGCGCGAGCCGAGCCTGCCTGTCTTCTTGCCGGGCCTGCTGGTCGGCCTGGTCTTCCTGTTGATCGCGGTGATCGACATCGAGCATCGGCTGATCCTGCGCATCGTGGTCATTCCTTCGGCGGTCGTCCTCGGCCTGATCGGCGCCCTGCAGCCGAACCGCGGGCCGCTGAAGGTGCTGCTCGGCGGGGTGGTGGGGTTCCTGATCCTGTGGCTGATGTACCTCATGGGATTGGCCTTCTCGCGCTGGATATCCCGCCGGCGCGGCACGCCGCTGGACGAGGTCGCCTTCGGTTTCGGCGATGTGATGCTGGGAGGGTTGATCGGCCTGGTCGTCGGCTGGCCGGGTATCGTCATCGCCGTCTTCACCGGCGTCATCCTGGCGGGAGTCTTCAGCCTCGGCTACATCGGTTTCATGTTCCTGAGGGGGCGCTACGCCGTCTTCACCGCCATCCCCTACGGTCCCTTCCTTCTATTGGGTGCTTGCCTTGTCTACTACGGCGGGAGGACGGCGCTCGAGGCTCTTCTTGGCTCAGCATGAGCCATCCTGGGCGGTTCCCAACGACTCCTCCCTGAGCGCAGGCCGCCCCGTTCCGCCACCAGGGAGGGACCAAGCAGCGGCCGCAGTCCCTCCCTTCGCCCGGGATGATATCGAAGGGTCGCAGGACGCCCTTCCGCCCCGCGCGACGTGAAACCTCTCGCAGCGGTCATGGCGATCCGCCGCTGGAGGGCGAGCCACCCAATGGCGTCATTGCGAGCCGTCCCGAGCCCTTCGACTCCGCTCACACTGTCCCGGTGTCCTACCGGGAGGACAGGCTCGGCGAGGGACGGCGCGGCAACCTCCTCGGGAGAAAGCCAAGCGAGGCGATTGCCACCCCTCGGGTTCCCTCGGGGCAGGCTCCGCCCTCCCCTCCGCTCCGCTTCGGGGGACTATGGTACGGGTGTCTCGCAATGACGAGGGGCGATGGCATCATAGTGGGGAACCTGGCAATGACGCAGGCAGCGGCCGCGGCACCCCTCCGCATTCCCAACGACTCCTCCCTGAGGGGAGGCCGCCTCGTTCCGTCACCAGGGAGGAGCCAATCAGCGGCCGCAATCCATCCTTTCGCTCGGGATGATATCGAAGGGCGCCCTCTGCTCAGCTCGGTGTTGCGGGGCGTGGATTGTGTCGATTGTGTTACAGGCGTGTCTAAGGCCGGAGACAGGTCAACCCGGCTCACCCTTGGGTACTACCCGACTGGGGGTCCGGGCTTCTATAATGTGGGCAGTCAGAGACAGGGTTGCGCATGAAACGGCCAACATTCTTACGGCGTCTTCCTTTGATACGGTCCATTCGCTCTGCCCGCGGGCAGAGCCTGGTCGAATTCACCGTTATGCTGCCCGTGCTGCTGATCATGATCTCGGGCCTGATCGAATTCGGCTTCATGCTGAACTACTACCTCGACCTGATCGATGCCGCCCGCGACGCCACCCGTTGGGCGGCAGGCGACGATCCGGTGCACAACGACGTCAGCGGAACTTGGATGGACCCGAACACGCTCTTTTACGGCCGGGTGCAGAATATTGCCTTGCAGGCGCTCGACGCTGGGTCCGGCGGCCAGATTAGTCTGGATCCGGCCACCGACGACATTGTCATCTCGGCTTTCTCCGTCTCGGGCGGAACCATCACTGCGCGCTTCCCGGGCGGTGCCCTCGGGGGGACTGGCCTCCCTCTCAACAACCGCCACATCTCGGAGTTCACCACGGCCGAAGTCCAAGCCCTGCTCGACCCATCGGCCCCAAACACGGGGATCGTCATGGTGGAGATCTTCTATGACTACCACATGATCCTCGGCCTACCGTGGATCACCGCCTTCGTTCCGGACCCGATCCCGCTGCACGCCTACACGATGATGCCAAACCCAAATGTCGAACCCACTCCCACTCCCTGATCGCGTAGCATCCCCGGAGCGTAGCGGAGGGGAGGCACATCGCCGCCACCGCCGCCGGGAACGCGGCCAGGCTCTGGTGCTGATCGCCATGGCCTTCATCGGCTTGGTGGCCTTCATCGGCCTGGCCGTCGATGCCGGCATCCTGTTCACCCAGATCGGCCACCTACGCCGGGCGGTGGACGCCGCAGCGCTGGCCGCCGCCAACCAGTTCCGTGAAGGCCGCTCGCCGGCCGAGTTGGACGCGGCCGCCACCGAGTTCATCAACCTGAACAATGTCACCACAGGGACGGCCTTTGTGAAGTTCTGCGCAGACCCGTTCCTGGCCCAGGACCCGCCCATCTCGGTCCCAGCCGAGAACAGTGACCCGACCCTGTGCCCGACCGGCGGCCAACCCCATCGCAAGTTCGTGCGGGTGGAGGCCGAGGTCATCGTCCACTTCGCCTTCCTACCGATCATTGGCTTCACCGAAATCCCCATCCATGCGGATGCCGTGTCGGAGACGGCCGCCGTCGACTTGGTGCTGGTCATCGACACCTCATCCTCAATGGCTTTCGACCTGTGTTCGGATGGGCTCGACAACGATGAGGACGGTGTGCCGGATGACTGTCCCTCGATCGCCAATGCTGGTCCGCTGCCGGGGGAAAACGCCGTCGAGATCCGCGACGGCCTTGGTAATTTAGTGGGAGGGTGCAATCTGAACGCCACTCTCCCGGACGATGATGGGCCCGGGGAGGATGCGGGCCAGGCTCCGCCGGACGGCGACCGGGAGGACGACTGCCACCCCTTCGAAGAGGTGCGGGCGGCCAGCGAGGCGCTCCTCTCGCGCATGTACTTCCCGTATGACCGAATGGCGGTCGTGACCTTCTCCCGGGAAGGAAGCCTGAAGCTCAGCTTAGCCCTTGGCGACGATGAGACCACGGTCCTCAATACGATCGGTCGACGCGACCCGTACATCAGTGGGCTCGAGGTGTCTCCTAATCCATTCGTCACGGGTCAATCACCCTGCGACTTCGCCGGCAGTGGGGGTGACCCGCGCGGCTGTCCCAACACGAATCCGGCGGACGGGTTGGTGATCGGCGGTAACCTGTTCGCTGATCCGAATGCCGACGGAACAGCGTCGCCAGGCGAGATCCGCCAGGAAGCCGTCTGGATCATGATCTTGCTCTCCGACGGGGCGGCCAACTCCTTGTACGACACTTCTACCTACCCCCTGACCGACCGCAATGCCTGGATCTGCCCCGGCGCGCTGCCATACCCAAACCCGAACTGGATGGAACCCTGGTGCGGTGACATTGATCCCTCCAACACAACCGGTCGGCATGCGGCGGGAACGACCTGGTACGACCCCGACGATGCCGCCCGAGACATGGCCGATTTCGTCGGTTGCCCGGATGCGAACTCGCCGCAGCCGGTATCGGGCGCCTGCGCGGAGCCGGGGCAGGGGGCGGTCGTTTTCACGATCGGGTTGGGCGATGAGGTGGAAAACACGCGCTGCGATGCCTTCTACGGGGTGGGGCCCACTTGTGGCAACCTGGGAGAGATGCTGCTCCGATACATCGCCGGAGCCGGGGACGACAACGATCCGGGAACGCCGGCCGCGCTCGATCCGTGCAACGGTGTGGCGTCCGGCAATGACTGCGGCAACTACTATTTCGCCCCAAGCGGCGCGGGGCTGCTCCGGGTCTTTGAGGCGATCGCCTCCCGGATCTTCACGCGACTGACGCATTGAGAAGGATGACCCCTATGGATGCCCTACCCGTTTCCCCGCACCAGCCTCGCCGCCGCCGCCGCTTCCGCGGCCAGGGCGTGGTCGAGTTCGCGCTGATCCTGCCCGTCCTGCTCCTGGTGATCTTCATGATCATCGAGCTGGCGCGCGTGTTGCATGCCTACCTGGTGATCGAGAACGGGGCGCGCTATGGCGTACGTTACGCCGTCACTGGCGAATACAACAACACCTACTGTCTCGACGGCGCCGACACCGGCAGCGGGGCCTGTGATGGCTCTGGTCAGAGGCCCGAAGAGGATGCCGCCCGGCTGCCGTCGATTGAGGATGTCGCTCGGGCAGGCTCGGCTTCCATCATGCGGGACGAAAGCCTGCCGCCGGGTCAACCCGGTTTCTTTACCATCACCGTCTGCTCCGCCCGCGACGCCAACGGCGACGGGACCCAAGACTTCGCCTGGTTCCCATCGGACCAGGCCAGCTTCACCCCGGCGGATTGCGCGCCCACCGAAGACGGCGGCGGACCGGGCGACCGGGTCTCGGTGACGATCGATTTCGAGCATCCGCTGATCACCCCGATCCTGAGCTCGGTCTGGCCGCAGTTGCATCTGGTGGCCAAGCGCGAGGGCATCGTCGAGCAATTCCGGACGGCGCGCGTCGTCGGCCTGCCGGCGACGGCCTCCGGGCCCACCTGGACCCCGACCGACACGTTCACACCGTCGATGACCTTCACGCCGTCGGAAACGCTCACGGCGAGCGCCACTGCTTCGCCGACCGCTTCTGACACTCCAACCCCGACCAATACACCGACGATAACGCCATCCCGGACCTCTTCGCCGACGATGACGCCGACCCCCAGCTGCGCCCTGCTCTACTCGTCGGCCGGGCTCTACAAGGACTCCAAAGACAGGATTGCCATCGATGTCCAGAACGGCAACGTGGCGAGCTTGACGCTGACCAGCTTCAACCTGTCGTGGCCCTCGATGGATCCCGCGATGTTCGCCGACTACTCGGACTACGGCGCGACCTCGGCCTGGGACGGGACGGATTACACGCCTCCGACGAGCGGCTCGACTAGCGTCGTCCATCCTGGCAGTTCGACGATGACCTGGTTCATGGACTTTGACGGAGAGCCGGTGGGGGGGATTACGGGCAGCTGGACCGTGACGCTGAGCTTCACCAACGGCTGCACCGTCTCCGACTCGTTGACCATGGCGACGGTCACCCCGTCGCGCACCCCGACGCGCACGGCGACCCCGACGCGCACGCCGACCGGGCCCACGCCGACTCCATCGCGCACGCCGACGGCGTCGCTCACGCCCACCCGAACGCGCACTCCGACTCCGGGGGCTGCCACCAACACGCCGACGCGCACGCCGACCCCGGGGCCGGCGACGGCCACTAACACATCTCCGCCGCCTTCGCCGACGAATACTCGGACGCCGAGCCGGACGCCAACCAACACGTCCGTCGTGCCGACGGCGACGCTCTCGCCCACGGCGAGCAAGACCCCCACTTCTCCTGCTGGTGGTTGAGCAGGCCGGATCTGAAGTCGGGCGGCCCTGAGCGTAGTCGAAGGGCCGCCCGCTTGATTCTGGGGGGCGACCGCCGGGCGATTGCCTCCTTCCTCAGGCCCGCATACAATCCGCGGCGTGACATCCGTCCTGGACCTGCTCGACCGATGGGGCGCCGCATTCCTGGCTAGTGGAATCGGCGTGACGCTGATCGTCATGCTGGCTGCCACCGTCACTCCGGGGGGAAAGGCGGCGAGCCTGGCACTGCTGGCACTGGCGGCGATACGGACCGGTTCAGCGCTGCAATCCCTCGCCACATCACGACATCTGGAAGATCGCCCACCCGGCCGAGCCTGGAGGTTCATCAGTACCGGCTGGCTCCTAGGTGCCGTTAGCGCTGCTCTGCTCTTGGCAGCTCAGGCGCTCCGCGGCGCCCTTCCATCAACCCCGTCGCTGGCCGATCTGATTCTGCTGGCCGGGTATTGTTCTGCGCTGTGGGCCCTCGCCAGCTACTCCTCGGTTCCGCAGGAGCGCTTCGGGCGGCTGCGGGCCTGGCTCGACGTTGCCATTCTCTTGGTGGCTGTCGTGGGCCTGTCGTGGCTGGCCTTGGTTCAGCCTGTGCTGGATGCGGCGATCGCCCCTTCGGTTCAGGATTACTGGGCTGCCCTGTGGCCGGTGCTCGACCTTCTGGCTCTCGCTTTGCTACTGCGCCTCGGGCTCCTGGCGTGGCCGGGCCGGGAGAGGTTGTCTCTCGGACTTCTCGCCCTTGGCGCGGCGATCGCCCTGGCGGGGCATCTCGTCGCCGGTTTCTTCACGCTCACTGGCAATATGCCGCCGATCAGTCGCGTGGAGGTCCTCTCGATGGTGGCTGCCTTGGTGGCGTCGCTAGCGGCGCTCGAGGCGAGCCGGGCCGAGGCTCGGGCCGCCATTCCTGGGAGACCACGCACGCGCTCGGCGCGCGCAGAGGCCTTTCTGCCGATCGCCTTCACCTATCTCGTCGTCGGCTACACTGCGGTGGACGCCTGGCTCCAGGGACGCGTCGACCAGCTCGGATTGGGGATGTCGATCGCGCTGATGCTCATGCTCTTCGCCCGGCAAGGTGTGGTGGCCGGCCAATCGGAGATGCGCCAGTACGCGGCGCTCGTCGATGGGGCGGCCGACATGACGTTCATCTGCCAACCGGAGGGCCGCATCAGTTTCAGCAATCCGTCGTTCGCCGCCGCGCTTCGTCGCTCTCCGCCGCAGATGTCCGGGCTTCCGTTGGGAGACGTCCTGGGGCCGGATCTTGATCTCTCCCTGATCCTCGAACACGGGGCCAGCAGCGGCTGGGAGGGGGAGGTCACCTTCCATCGCTCGGATGGATCGAAGTTCCCGGCCCGGCTTAGCCTGCGGCCGGTTCTGCTCGAACGCCAGCGTCGTCCGGTCCTGGCGGCGAGCGCCGTTGACCTGACTCTGATGAAGGAGCGGGAAAACGTGCTGCGATCGGCGCTGGACGACGTCGCCGCCGCGCGCACCGAACTCGAAGGGCTCAACCGCGACCTGGAGGCCAAGGTCGACGTCCGGACGCAGGAGCTGAAGCGAACAGTCGAAGACCTCGACCGCCTCAACCAGGAGCTGCTGGCGCTAGACCGGCTCAAGAGCGAGTTCGTGACCCTGGTCTCCCACGAACTCCGTGCGCCGCTGACCAACATCCGGACCGGCGTCGAACTGCTGCTGCCGGCGGAGGCCGGCATGCCGTCGGCGGCTCATGACACTCTGCAGTTGGTCCTGGAAGAGACCGAACGACTGGGGGCCTTCGTCGAGGCCATTCTGGACCTGTCTGCATTGGAGGCCGGACGCTTTCCTCTCTCCCCTGCGGCACTCGACCTGCGCCAGGAGGCATTGGCCGCCACCGACCGATTCCGAACCGTCGAGGATTACGGCCGGATCCAGGTCCGGCTAGACCCCGGCCTCCCGCGCGTCCTCGCCGATGAGCGAGCCCTGGCGAGCGTCCTGTATCATCTTCTCGACAACGCCGTCAAGTACGCCCCGCACGGGGAGATCCTGCTGGCCGCCGAAGGGGTGCCGGGAAGGATCATCGCCTCGGTCAGCGACCGTGGGCCTGGGATTGCGGAATCGGACCGGGAAAGGGTTTTCGACATGTTCCATCGTTTGGACTCGAGCGATGCCCAAGAGGTCTATGGCCACGGGCTTGGGCTGCACCTGGTGCGGCGCCTGCTGCAGGCGATGGGCGGAGGCATTCGGGCCGAAGCAGCCGACGGGGGCGGCGCACGTCTGGTTTTCTGGCTGCCGCGGGCGGCGGCCGTCGATATTCTTGAGGCAGACAAGGAAGGAGACCGTGCGCTCCGCTAGAATCGAGCTGCTCGCCGGCGACCTCCGCAGGGGCACGGCATTCCATTGGGGCACGGCATCCCGTAGGGGCACGGCACCCCTCCCCTGGCGGGCGGTGCCAGGGTGCCGTGCCCCCACCAAGACAGTCCCGGCGAGTCCACCGGAGGCGCCTTGTCCGCCCGTCTCTTGATCATCGACGACGATCC
>CAYUWF010000096.1:0-3711 GCA_964448245.1 uncultured Anaerolineaceae bacterium
CCACGGAATACTATCCTTCCGCCAGCTGCTTCAAGAACGCCTCCGCCTCCTGGTACTCTCGAAAGGTCTTTTCTTCGCGTCGAAAGCGCGCCGAGTGATAGCGTCTTCGATCTCCACGCCGCTCTGCCCCCAGAACCCTGTGCAACAGCTCGTGATGCATCACATGTTCGAGCACGAAGCGCGGCACGGCGGCCGAGTCGAGCCGCCGCGAGAGGCGGACGGTGTCGGTGGCAGGTTCGAAGTGGCCGAATTCCAGCGACGGCACCCGTTCGCTCCACAGCAGCCGTGGGGCATCCAGCCGCCCTTCGAAGTACTCCTGGTTGACACGGTCGAATAGATCCTGCAGGTTGTACACCACACCGCCGGGCCGGCTGCGATACGCTCCGCCGCTGGCCTCCACCTGGCGCAGCGTCGCGGCATAATGTGGACCTTCGGCGAACTCGCGCACAAGCAGGCGGGGCACCCGCTTGCGGGCATAGGGCACCGCCAGACTGATGAGCGCCTGCAGCACAGACTCCGGTGCCCCGACGAAACCTTCGCTCGCCACAAGTCGGATCGAATCTGCCCTGCGTTCCATGCGATACAGGCTGCCGGTGTGATCCAGGCGGACGGCGATGCGGCCGTCGCCGCGGCCCAGGGGTTCCAAGAGGCGCAGCGTTGCGAGATGCCCTTCGAGCCGTCCCGGCGACGCGAGGTAGCTCATCAGTTGGTAGGCCCTGCGCGACGGGGAGGCCAGGTCCGCCGGCTCTATGCCTTCGGAGGCGCAAAGCTCGGCCACATGGCGCGATGTCTCTCCGAACCGTTGGCGTAAGGCGTCGATCGCCCGCCAACCGAAGAGAGGCTCCAACCGCCCTCTCTTGCGGATGAAGGCCTCGATCTCCCCGAGAAAGGCATCCTTGCCAGCAACCAGCCCGCCGATGCGGACCGGGCCTTGGCCGAGTGCCACCCTTCTTCTCCTCACCATCTCGCCTGCCGGCGGGCGAGTGTATCATCCGATGGGACCGCTCCACAGCCGGCGCCAAGATGGCCCGGATGGCCTTCTGGCGCAATCGGGATCCACCGACTATGCTTGCCCAGGACGAGCGGCTTTGCGGGAGACAAGCGACGGTGGCCAAGAAGAGCGTGGGATATGTCAAACTGATCTGGACGTGCCCGCGGTGCGATACGCGCAATCCCGGCCCGAACAAGTTCTGCAACGGCTGCGGCGCGCCTCAACCCGAGGACATCCAGTTCGAGCAGCCCGCCGAGGCCGAGCTCATCAAGGATGCCGATGAACTGGCGCGCGCCAAGGCCGGGGCCGACGTCCACTGCCCGTACTGTGGAGGCCGCAATCCGGCCGGCGCCAAGTTCTGCGGCGCGTGCGGGGGAGACTTAGCCGAAGGTAGGGCCCGCCAGACCGGCCGCGTCGTCGGCGCCTACCGCGCTCCCTCCGGCGCTACCCGCCCCTGCCCTGCATGCGGCACCCCCAATCCGCTGACCGCGCTCAAGTGCACGAACTGCGGCGCCGCGCTTCCCGCCGAACCGGCGCCCGCCGCCCCCTCGTCCTCGCCGCCTCGCCGGTCCACGACGGGGATCCTCATCGGCGGGGCGGTCGGCTTGCTGTGCGTGGTCGTCGGCGCTGTCTTCTTGGTCCTCTCGCTGCAGCGCGATGAGCGCTCGGCGATAGTCCAATCGCTGGCGTGGGAGCGGACGATCCAGATCGAGGCCCTCGGTCCAGTCCAGCGCACGGCCTGGGAAGACAACGTTCCATCCGATGCGCGCCAACTCTCCTGTGACCTGGCCTACCGCACGACCCAGGATGACCCTGCTCCAGTGTCGACCGAGGTCTGCGGTACGCCGTACACCGTCGACGAAGGAAGCGGCTATGGTGAGGTGGTCCAGGACTGCCTCTACCAGGTCTATGAGTCGTCTTGCAGTTACACCGTCGATGAATGGACCGTGGTCGAAACATTGCGGCAAACCGGGAGCGACCCGAGTCCGGATTGGCCGGGGGTGCGTCTGGGTTCCGGCCAGCGAGAGGGCGATCGGGCCGAGAGCTATGGCGTGGTCCTGATCAGCGACGGCGAGGTGTTCTCTTATGCCCCGGCGACAGCCTCCGAATACTCCTCTTTCCTCCCCGGCAGCGAGTGGACGATCGTCGTCAACGGCCTGGGCGCCGTCGTGGCCGTCGAGGCGGCTCGCTGACGCCCGGATGAGGTCGCCCTTCCGCGGCGCTTGCCGCGCCCCGCTGGTCATAGGGTTCCTGCTCGCCACGCTGCTGGCGACGCTGCCATCGTCGCCGGCGCGCGGCGAGGAATGGGTGCCAGTCTCCGCCGGCGTCGACTATCGCCTGTTCGTCCTTCCTGGGCCGATTCGCGCTCATGTCGCCCGGATGGCGATCGCCGTCCCGCAGGTCATCATCGAAAGCAGCATCGCCAGCGGCGAGCTGGGACAGGGTTTCGAGACCGTGAGCGACATGGCCCGTCGCTACGACGGATCGGTGATCGCTTGGGGTGGGGCCTGGGGACCGCGCGCCCGCGTGCTGGTGGCGATCAATGGCTCGTCCCTCGATGTGGAAACGGGGCGGCCGTACGGCGGCCTGCTCCATTCCGGTTGGTACGCTCAGAAATACGGGGACCTGGCCGGAGGGACCGGATTCGTCTGGACCTCGGAACGTCAGGCGGTTATTGCCGGGTGCGTGGAGCACCCGGAGGCCAGGCAGCTGGCCGCCCGTCTGGAGGATGGCGGCAGCACCGAGATCGGTGCGATCAACAGGGAGCGCCAGGACGACGGATTGCTTCTCTTCACGCCTCAATACGGAGCCTCGACGCCGGCCGGGAAAAGAGAGATCGAGGCCGTCGTTCGAGTCGACCGCCCGCTGGCCATCGTGCCGCTGCCTCGCCGGGTGGTTGGAACAGTCGTGGAGCTGCGTGACGGCCACGGTGGGACCCCGATTCTCTTCGACGAGGTCGTCCTGGCAGCCAAGGGACCTGGCGCCGAGGGCTTCCTGCGAAGCCTGGCCGCCGGGGACCGCCTCGGCTTCTCGCAGGAGATCTCGGATCTTGGATTCGGCTGCAAGGGAAACGGAGGCTTCGATTGGTCCAAGGCCTACGCCGGCATTGGGGGCGGCTTCGTCTTCCTGCGCGACGGCGAGATTCGGACGAGCGATGATGCCGGAGCCGCGGTTCACGACCCGCGCACCGCCATCTGCCTCAACGACGACGAGGTCTACTTCGTCGTCGTCGACGGACGCAAGGACGGGCTCAGCCGCGGGATGTCCCTCGACGAGCTGGCCCGCTTCTGCCGCGACGAGCTCGGCGCCACCTGGGGTCTAAATCAAGACGGCGGAGGGTCGTCGGCCATGTGGATCGACGGCCGGATCGTCAACGTCCCGTCCGACGGACACGAGCGGGCCGTGGCCAACGGCCTGATGATGGTGGCCGTCGAGCCCGCCGTACGATCGCCGCGCTTCGGGGAAGGATTCCAGGTCACGGTTCAGCTCCCCGGCGAGGTCCGGACCGGCCCCGGCCCGTTCTACCCCGTGCTGCAGAGTGTCACGCCGGGTCAGACGGCCACGATGGTGCAGACCGCCCCCTCCTTGCGCGGGGTTTTCGCCGGTGGATCGTATTGGTGGAAAACCGAGGTCGCCGGGGAGTTCGGCTTTCTGGCGGAGCAGGCGCTCGTCCGCCCGGCCGACGCGCTGGCAAGGTTCCGCCTTCCGCCGCCAATGGA
>CAYUWF010000096.1:3811-8855 GCA_964448245.1 uncultured Anaerolineaceae bacterium
CGCAGCAGCGCCAGCTCCTTCTCGGAGAGCCCTACGCGCTGGACGGCTTCCGCGTCGCCGGTGAGGAGGCGTCGGCCCAGCCCGGAGTGCCGCCACAGCTTGAGGTCTTCCTCTAGCGGCGAGCCGATCAGGTCCTCGCGGACGATCTTCCCGTCCTGCATCACCACCACCCGGTTCGTCTGACGCGCCACGGCATGGTCGTGGGTGACCACGACGAACGTCGTGCCCTTCGTTTGATTGAGCTGCCGCAAAAGCAGCATCAGGTCTCGCCCGGCGGTCGTGTCCAGATTTCCGGTCGGTTCGTCGGCCAGGACGAGCGGCGGATCGTTGGCCAGGGCGCGCGCCACTGCCACGCGCTGGCGCTGCCCGCCGGAGAGCTCGCCGGGAAGATGGCCGGCCCGGTCGGCCAGGCCGACCAGCCCCAACAGTTCGTCGGCGCGCGGCCTTCGGGCTTCGGCCGGGAGCCTGCCCAGCATCGGCACTTCCACGTTCTCCAGCGCCGTGAGCGTTGGCAGCAAGTTGTGGAGCTGGAAGACGAAGCCGACGGTGCTCGACCGGAAGGCGTCCTCGTCGGCGAGCCGGGACAGGTCGGTCCCGTTGATCAGCACGCGCCCAGAAGTCGGACGATCGAGGGCGCCCAGGACATTCAGCAGCGTGCTCTTGCCGCTTCCACTCGGCCCCATCACGGCCACCAGCTCGCCCCGCGCCACGCGCAAGTCGACTCCATCGAGGGCGCGCACTTCGGCTCCGTCGCCATAGACGCGCCCAAGCTGCTGCGTTTCGATCAACCAGTCCTGTTCGGGCATCGGCGGTTCCCCGGCGGCGTCAGGGCGCCGCCTCGATGTCGACGAAAGCCGTCATCCCCCACAGCAGTCCGGACGGCGCTTCGTCGAGTTGAATCCAGACCGTGTAGTTCACCCCCGACCCCTGCGAGGCGCGCGGCGCGATCCGCCCCACGCGCCCGTGGGAGACGACTCCCGGCAGGGCATCGAAGGTGATCGTGACCGGCGCCTCCAGGGCCACGCGCGCCGCGTCGATCTCGCTCAGATCGGTCGTTTCGATTTGGAAGCTCGTCAGATCGGCCAGATCGATCACCGGCAGCCCGGGCGCGACCCACTCGTTGCGGCGCGTCTCCACCCCGGCGACGGTGCCGGCGAAGGGCGCCCGCAGTTCCGCATCGCGCAGCGCGGCCTCGGCCGCCCGCACGGCCGCCGTCATTTGCTTCAGCCGCGCTTCCGCCAACGCCAGCACGTCCGGATCGGGCCCGTCCTCCACGTCCGCCCAGGCCGCCTCGGCCTGCGCCACACGCGCCTTGGCCAGCGCCACATCGGCGTCGAGCATGGCCTGCTGGATCTCCGTCGGATGACCGGTGTACCAGTTGAGCGATCGCCGGGCCGAGTCGAGGCCGGCCTTGGCCAAGAGGTAGGCCGCCTGCGCCGCCGCCCTGGCGGGATCGTCGCTCGAGCCGCCGGTCGAGTCGTACACCCCCTTCGCCTGGTCGACGCGGTCTTGCGCCAGGACCACGTTGGCCTTGCCGCGCTTGATGGTGTCGTCGCTGGCGCGGTTGCCCTCTTGTTGGACGGTGTGGTCGTACTCCGCCTTCCGCAGCTCATCTCGCGCCAGGGCCAACTCGTTTTGGGCCTGCGCCCGCGCCAGGTCCTCCTGCTCGAGGACCTGATCCAGCGCCTGTTGGGCGGTGATCTGGCCGAGCTGAGCGCCGGCCAGGACCGCTTCGAGCTGCTCCCGGCCGGAGAGTTGGAGAAGCAGTTCATCTTTGGCAACGGTGTCGCCTTCGACGACAGGCAGCGCCGCCACAACTCCGCCGACGGGGACGCTGAGCGATGCCCACCGAACCGGGACGACCTGTCCCGTGGCGCTGACCACCGGCACGAAGGTCGCCTCGGGCACGGCCGTGGGGGTCGGATCAGCCCCGCCGAGGCTGCAGCCGGCGAGCACGACGGCCAGGGCGGCGGTGATGAAACGGGTCATGTGGCTGCGTGTCATGCTGGCCTCCACCTGCCATGTCGACCGGTTGAGCCGGCAGCGGGTCGTGTCATTCGTAGCGCAGCGCTTCCACCGGTTGCATGCGTGTGGCGCGGTAGGCCGGGTACAGCCCGCCGATCATGCCCAGCGCCAACGCCACCCACGCCGCCCGGGCGAAGACATCCCATTCCCACACCGGCGACATCACTCCACCGACATAGGGGATCTGATTCATCAGTCCGATCAGGGCAAAGGCGATGACCACGCCCGCCCCACCCCCCAGTGCCGCCAGGATCAGGGACTCCTTCATGATCATCATCAGCACCGCCCGTCGGCGCCAGCCCACCGCGCGCAGCACCCCGATCTCGCGCGTCCTCTCATGGACCGACATCAACATTGTGTTCAGCACGCCCAATCCTCCGACGGCGATCGCCATCAGCGAGACGGCGTTGAAGAAGCTGTCGGCGTTCTGCAGATCGGGCATTTGCTCGGCGAACTCGCCGGTGACCGCCGCATGCACGGCGGGCATCTGCTCATTGATCTTCGCCACGACCGCCGCCGCCTGGCGCGGGTCCCGGATCTTGACCATGTACATCGTGACCTTGCGCGGTCGCCCGGCGAAAGACTGGGCATCCCGCAGGCTGACGACGCCGCCTAACTCCTCCCAGCCGACACTGCTCTCGAAGATCCCCACCACCCGAAAGCGGTAGCCGGAGATGTCGACGGTCTCGCCGACGTCCTTGCCCAGGATCTCGGCCATCAGGCGCCCGAGGAGCACCTGATGGTTGCCGGTCAGCGACCGGCCCTGGACCACCTCGAACCGCCGAATGGCGTATTCGTTCGGGGCGTAGCCCATCAGGATAAAGAAGGTCTGCGCCTCCGGCAGCGTGGCGGCATACATGAGCATCCCGCTGACGTTTTCGACCTCGGGCATGGCCGCAATCCGGTCGCCGAATCGTTCGTCGATGGCGCTCAGACTCGTATCGGCGATCTCGGCCTGACGTATCACGACTTGCGCGTCCGAGCCGAAGCCGAGCTCCTGCATGTCGGCGGCAACACCGCGCAGCATGGCCTCCAGCGCCATGATCGTCCCGACCGTCAGGCCGATCGCCAGGAAGGTCAGCATCGTCCTTCCGGACCGCTGCCACAGGCTCTGTACCTCCATCCCGCCGAACGGGAGACGCCTGGCCCGCCCCGACGAACCGCCTTCGTAGCGCAGCGCCTCGACCGGGGGCAGGCGCGAAGCGCGGTAGGCCGGATAGAGCCCGACGGCGATCCCGAACACGACGACCAGGGCAAAAGCTTGAAGAACCAGGTCGGTGGAGAGGCTCGAGGAGGCGGTCCCGAAGAAGGCGCCTGAATTTCCGAGCGAACGCAGCACCAACCAGCCCAGGATCAAACCGGCGCCGCCGCCCAGCAAGCCGACGAGAATCGATTCGGCCAGGATCAGGATCAGGACACGCCGCCGGCTCCACCCGACGGCCCGAAAAACACCGATCTCGCGCGTCCGCTCGCTGACTGCCATGAGTTGAGCGTTCATCATGCCCACGCCCCCGATGAGCAGCGCCAGGCCGGCCAGGGCGTAGGCATAGCCCTGCAGCACGTCATCGAAGTATTGGCGGTCGGCGAAGTCATCCGTCCCGCTCACATCCAGCTCGGGCCATTGCCTCTCCGCCCGAGTGATGAACCGGTCGCGCAGCCCAGGCTCCCGCAGCTGCACGTAGAACAAGCTGACCTGGCGCGGCTTGCCGAGCAGGTTCTGGGCATCCTCCAGAAGCGCCACGGCGCCGCTGTCCTCGAAGGCGTCCCCCGTCTCGTAGATCCCGACGATGCGGAAGAGGCTGTCGTTGAGGCGCAGCGTCTCCCCCACGGCCCGGTCGAGCGTGCCGGCGGCGGCGCTGCCGAGCATGATCGGAGTCCCGCGCAGGCCGGGGGGGCGCGGGTCGTCGAACCCGGCCCCTTCCACAAGCTGGAAACGTTGGAGGAGGAAGCTGTCGTCTGGGTAGCCGAACACGAAGAAGAAGGGCAGGTCTTCGGCTTTGACGAAGCCCTGTAGCATGCCGCTGGCCTCAGCCACCTCGGGGGCCGCCCGCAAGGCGTCGATCATCTCCGCGGCGACCGAACTGTAGCTGATGTCGAAAGAGTTCGGCTGAGAGATGATCAGGTCGGCCTTGCTCCCGCCGAGCATCGCCCGATAGCCGGCGTCCATGCCGCGCGCCATCGAGCTCAGGGCGACGACGGCCGCCACCCCGACGGCGATGCCGAGCACGGTCAGGATCGTCCGACCGCGTCGACGGCTGAGGTTGCGCAGGATGATTCGGATCATGGCTCGCCGTTCGCCCTCGCGCAAACGCCAAGCGGCATTATACCGGCCGCGACGCCGGCTCCGCCCGCCCCCTCTTCAGTACTTGCGGGTCATCGGATCTGACTGGGAAACCGGCTGCGATGTCAGACGGGGAGAATTACGGGTCTTGCGAGTCGTCGCGGCCGAGGCTGCGCAGGAACTCCTCGAACACCTCGAGCCGGCGCCGGGAGGCTTCTCCGCCTTCGGAGGGCGGGGGTGGCGGCCCCAGGCGCCCTCCCCCCGGCGGACGACGGCGCTGCGACCAGCGAGCGATCGCCTCCAGCCAGCCGGCCTTGGAGGCCACCAGGTAGAGTAATCCGGCCAGGATGACGATCCAGGGGAGAGTCAGGAACATTGCGTCCTCCCCTAATGATAGCACCGGAATGAAAGTGGTCAGTGGGCAGTGGTCGGTGGTCGGTAGTCAGTCGAAGGGGCCGCGAGGGCTTGGTCTTCTCTGACCACTCGCCACTCACCACTCACCACTGGCCACTACTACTCCGGCCAGGGGACGGAGACCGGATCGGTGTAGCCGTGCTTCTCGACGGTGTACAGCTTGGCCTTCGATTCACCCTCGCAGTCGGTCTCGTCGGTGATCGTCACCGAGGTGCCATCCACGGCGATCGGGTAGAAGACCAGATTGCCTCCCTGGCAGACGGTGGCCTCGACGAAGTAGCCGCGATCGTCGTCGGTCGTCATCCAGACCGGTTCCCAGGTGAT
>CAYUWF010000097.1:0-8724 GCA_964448245.1 uncultured Anaerolineaceae bacterium
CTGCCCCGTGCGGAGCCGCCCGTAGCGAAGCGGAGGGCCTCTCCGCCACGATTCCGCTCTTGCTCGGGCGCTGCCGGCGGAGAGGGGGGGTGAGGTGGGAACGGCCTTTCTTGGTAGCCTCTTAGAGGGGCACCTCAAGCCGAAGCCTCGTACCGCCGCCCGGAACCGAGTCGACCGTCAGCCGGCCGTTGAGCAGCTCGGCGCGTTCCTGCATCCCCATCAACCCGTAGTGCTCCGCCGAGTCGAGGTCGGCCAGGGATGGCGGGATGGGGAATCCGACTCCGTCATCTTCGACGACGAGGGCGAAGCGGTGAGGGTCGAAGTGCGTTTCCATTCTGACCGAGCGGGCCTGCGCGTGACGGGCGACGTTGCTGAGCGCCTCCTGGGCGATGCGATAGACGGCGATTTCCTGTTCGGGAGGCAGCCGCCGCGGCTCGCCGCTCGAGACGATCTCCACGTGGACCCCCGCCGCCGACCCGGCATCATCCGCCAGCATCTGGAGCGCCGAAGGGAGGCCGAGATCCTCCAGGTAGATCGGCCGAAGGGCGCCGATCACTCGGCGGACGCCGTTGAGCAATCCCTGAGTCATGCGCCGCAGCTCGGCCAGATGGTCGGAGGCCTCGGCCGAATTGCGGCCGACGGCCATCTGGGCCAGCTGGGTGCGTTGGTCGAGGGCAACCAGCGCCTGGATGGTGTCGTCGTGCAGTTCACGCGCCACCCGGCGGCGCTCGTCCTCCTGGCTGCGCGTGACGGCGCCGGCATAGCGCCGGACTGACTGTTGATAGGTGCGCAGGCGATGGGCCATCAGCACCAGCGTCTGCTGCAGCGACTTGATTTCGCGGATCCCGCCGACCGGAACTTCCAAGGCTTGGAAATCGCCGCGGCCCACCTCGGCCGATTTGCTTTCCAGCGCGCGCAACGGCTGCACGACCTGTCGAATGGCGAAAGCCAACGCCAGGAGGGACAGCAGCAGGGCCGGGATCAGGACGAGGGGCGCCGCCTGAGTCTGGCGAAGCAGCGGGTTGTCGATCGATTCCCACGGCTCCTCCATCACGAGCACCCACCCCAGCGGCGGTACGGGGTTGAAGGCGAGCACATGTTCCTCGCCCTCGAAGTCGAGGAAAGCGACGCCGCCCTCCCCCTCCAGAGCTGCGGCCAGGCCGGGATGGCCGATCACATCCAGCCCGGACAGGGTTGAGCTGCGGCGGTACAAGGTCTGCAATTGGGGATCGACGAGCCAGGCTTGGGATCGGCTGTCTTCAGGGAACGTGTCGTCGAGGATGCGCCCGGCAAGGCTGGCGGGTTGAAAGGCTCCGACGGCGGATCGGTCCCCGCGGGCAAAGGCGACGAGGGTCATCGGCGGCTCTGACCCAGCTAAAGGCCGAGCCTCGGAGAACTCGGGTGCACCCGAGCCCCGGCTCCGTTCGAGCAATGCCGCCAGGTCCTGCTCGGCCCACCATGCGGCCGCTGTGCTGGACGCCAGAAGCCGCCCTTCTTCGCCTACGATGGCCAGGCCGCCTTCGAAGTCTGGACTGAGATAGCCTGAAGCGGCCAGAGCCGCCTCCGGTTCGGCGGTCTGGCCGGCGAGCACCGCCAACCCCTGGATAGAGAGGCCGCGCTGGCGAAGCTGTCCGGCGATCGCATCGGCGGCGGCGTGGCCGGCGCGCGCTTCTCTTTCGGCGACCAGCTTCCGCATCGCCTCGGAGTGCAGAACCAGGCTGCCGAAGGCGATGACGACAAGAAGGACGGTCAGTGGAAGGACGGCGAACAGCAGGAGCTGCAGAGTCAGCCCGCGCCCGCCGACTTTCGTCCGCGGGGCGGGGACGTGAGGAGTGGCCGTCATCGCCGACTTAGCTGCCGTCGTTCATTTCCAGCACAGGAGGGATGATCCCCTGGGAGACGGCCCGCATTACCGCCTCGGTCCGGCTGGCGGCGTGGAGTTTGCCGAAGATCTTCGCCAGATGACCTTGCACGGTTCGGTCGCTGATGGATAACTGTACCCCGATGGCCTTGTTGGTATATCCGTAGGCCGCCAATCGCAAGACGTCCAGCTCGCGTTCCGTGAGCGCCTCGAGCGGGAGTGGTTCTTCGCCCGAGAAGCGGCTCATCAATTGGCGGGCGATGGCCGGGTCGAGGACCGACTTGCCGTCGCGCACGGAACGGACCGCCTCGACGATGTCTTCGGCGTCCGCCGTCTTGAGGACATAGCCGTTGGCGCCGGCCTGCAGCACGGCCCGCACGTACGGCTCGTCGTCGAAGGCGGTGAGGACGAGCACTCCGACCGGCAAGCGGTCGGCGCGGATGGCGCGTGCCACGTCGATCCCCGAGCGATGCGGCATCTGGATGTCGAGGACGGCGACGTCGGGAAGGAGCGAGCGGATGAGACGCAGGGCCTCGTCGCCATCGCCGGCCTCCGCCACGACCTCGATCTGACCGCTCGCTTCGAGAAACTGCCGAATCCCCTGGCGGACAACGGCATGGTCGTCCGCCAGGAGAACGGAGATCCGATCAGTCGAGGAGGTCATTGCGGACGGTCCCGGCGACAGGCCGCTCAACCTTGATGTTGGTGGTACATCGGAGGCGGAGTCAGCCGGCTGATGTACTTCTGCGGCTCCTGATCGAAGGACCGCTTGCACCCAGGAGCGCAGAAGTAGTAGTCCTTTCCTTCATAGACGGACTTATGGACGGCGGTCTTCTCTTCCACTTCCATCCCGCAAACCGGGTCGATCGCCATTCTGCTCACCTCACCTTCTCTGGCCAGCTGGCTCGATCTGGCGCTGGTCCCCTTGGTCGGACACGCAAGCGATCCCAGGTCTCCTGGAATTGTAGGTCGAAATGCAGCCCCCGCCGAGCTTTAACGTGAGGGACGGCACCGCCCGGGGGAAGAGAACACCGTGGAGCCGCTGGCCGCCAATGCCCTACACCTCGGCCGACGCCGCAGACCCTACCGACGTTGGACCTACCCGCAGCAGGTCGCCTTCAAAGTATCCGTCCAGGCGGGGGACGGAGAACCAGGCGACGGCCAGGGCGAACAGGACGCCGCTCAGCAGGCGCATCCCCGCATTGAATGATCCCCAGGCGTCGCCGGCGTAGAACCCGGGGGCGAAGTGGCTGCCGGTGAGGGCCGCCAGCCACAGGTTCGAGTCGCGAAACCCCTGGCCGAAGCCGGCCAGATCGCTGAGGAAGTGAGTCGTGCCGTCCAGCGCAAGAGGCAGGAGCAGGACCATCAAGGCCCATACAGGGAGGGGGGAGAGGCGCCGGCGAAGGAGGCGGGTGCCGATCAGAAAGACGAACAGGCTGGTGTACATCGCCGTCATCCGGTCGGACCAGGCGACCTTCCATCCGATCTCGGCCGTGCCCGTGTAGGCCCGTAGCGCCAGCAGGCTAGCCGAGGCGCCACCGATCTCGAGTTCGTCTGGAGGGTACATGATCTTCGGCCCGAACAGAAAGTAGGACCGCTGGGCGAACTGGTGACACTGGGTCGAGTAGACGGTGTAGATCGCCTGCGCAGGCCGGGTCCATCCCACACGCATGAAGACCGGCGCCAGCCAGGGCAAGCCGGCATACACGCCAACGACGAGCAGCGCCGCCGGAAACCAGAGGCGGCGAAAGGAGAGGATACCGGGTCGCGCGGCCCGGGCCGGTCGCGCTGACGTCCGCTCAGCCTGTGCGAGTTGAGGCAAGCCTGCCATGTTCACCCCGCAGGAATTCTAATGGAAGCGACCGCCGCAGGGGCGCGCCGAATGGCGGATGGCGGGCGGGCCGGTTCGCCAGGATTGCCCGACGCTCACGCGGCCAGGAGGCCCAGTTTGGGGTTCCAACCCAAGCTGAGATCGATACGACGATTTGTCAAGTCTAGGCGACGAGCCCGGGCGCCGGGCCGATTCACCTTCGAGGGGGTGGAAACAACCTACGCAGCCAGCGTGCGGGGTCGACATCTGTCCACTCATGGGCTAGAGGCGGCCGAGCTCCGCTAGATCAAAGGCCGGCGATTGCCTGCCAGTTCCGCGTATGCTAAACTAAATGGGATTTCAGACTCTGCTTGTCCGGTTTCCCCCTGGGAACCGGTTCTCCTCTCAAACCGAGGCCAATATGGCACCCGAGGCCTCCGGCCCCTGGTCCGGCAAGATCCTGGGAAAGTATGAAATCGGTCCTCTCGTCGGTCGCGGCGGGATGGCCGATGTGTACCGAGGCCGTCACACGCACCTGGAGCGGGACGTCGCCGTCAAGCTGATCCATCCCCATCTGACGGTCCGCGAGGGATTCGTCGATCGGTTCCGTCGGGAGGGGATCTCTCTGGCGAAACTGCGCCATCCCCACATCGTCCAGGTTTACGACTCGGGTAGTAACTTCGACATCTACTACTTGGTGATGGAGTATATCGACGGGCCGACGCTGGCCGAGCTCCTTAAAGCGCTCCATGACCAAGGTGAAGCCTACGCCCTGCGTGAGGCGGTCAGCCTGTTGCTTACGCTCAGCGGCGCGCTCGGATATGCCCACCGAGAGAACATGGTCCATCGGGACGTCAAACCCGGGAACGTGATGTTCACCTCACGCGGCCAGGCGATCCTCACCGACTTCGGCCTGGTCAAGATGGTCGGATCGACCCTTAACACCGTCAGCGGAACAGTCCTCGGATCTCCTATGTACATGTCCCCCGAGCAAGGCTCCGGAAAGCCGGGGGATGGCCGCGGCGACCTGTACTCGCTCGGGGTCGTGCTGTTCGAGCTCGTCACGGGCCAACCTCCGTTCGAAGGTGACACGCCTTTCAGCATCATCATGAAGCAGGTCAACGAGCCCTTGCCGGCGGCGCGTTCCTTCAACCCCTCACTGCCCGAAATCGTCGATGACGTCATCGCCAAGGCGACGGTCAAGGATCCGGCGGGGAGGTATCAAACCAGTGATGAGTTTGCCAGTGGTCTACAGGGGATTCTTGTGGAGCTCGACGCGCAGGCTGCCGGGGCCGCGGTCCAACCGCTTCCCCCGGCAGGGCCGGCTCCCTTACCCGCCTCCGCCGAGGCGAGGATTTCGTTGGACTTCCTGACCGGCGTCTTGGTGCAGATCCTGGGGCCGATCGGCTCGATCATGGATTGGGCGCGCATCGTCCGGGGAATGGGCGAAGACCCCCAAGCGTTCCCCGTCGGGCGAATCCCGGAACTGCTAGACCGATTAGCCACCCAATACCGGGTCACCGACGCCGACAAGCGAACTCAGATTCGCCGCCTGGTCGACGAGCAACTTTAAGGACATGCGGGGCTTCGCCACCGGGGATCAGCCGCACCTCCGCCGGCTGGCCCATGGCGATCCTCGCGAAAGGAGCCTGATATTTCTACGTCGTCAAGCAAGCCCCCGTCCGCCTCGTCTGTCACGTCGGCGGTCTCGCCCCCCCGAGCTCCGTTCTGGCGGGCGGAGAGGATCGGCCAAAAGCTTTCCTTCGGCTTCTTGCTTCTCTTCTTGATCCTGGCTGGCTACGGAGCCGTCACTTACCTCGGTCTTAGACAGGTCGAAAAGAACTTCACCGACATGGAGGTCGACTCGATGCTGGCGATGGAGGCGGCCCATCTCCAGCGGCTCTCGGAGACTTCCTTGCTTCCCCTGGGCGACTACTTGCGCACGGGCGCCCCGGACGCCAAGGACAGGTTCGAGGTAATCGCCTTGGATCTCCAGGGAATCATGGGCCAAATGGGCGTCCCGGTGCGGGCGATGTCCTCCGCCGATCCGGGCGCCATGCCTGGAATGATCATGGAGACTCCCGCCCCGGCGGCGACGATGGAAGACATGGGGTCGTTCGCGCTCTCCCCGGAGGAAATGGGGATTGTCGAATCGATGGGGAGCGCTTGGTCCAGCCTACTGGCCGGGGCGGAACGGATCTTCGCCATCGAGGATCCGGTGGGGAATGAGCAGGCCCAGGATGAACTGAGCTCCCTTCAGCCCATGGCTGAGCGCCTTTCGGCATTTGCGCAAGGCCTGCACGCCGAGGAAATGAAGGACGTCCGCTTAAGCCGGGAATCAGCCGACGCGACCACAGCTCGGACGTCGATCTTTCTGGTGGCGGCCGTCGCGCTGGCGATTGGGGTGAGCATCCTGCTCTCCCAGGTGATTGCCCGTGCCATCAGTCGCCCCATCCTTCGGCTCACCGATCAGGCGACGGCTATCAGCCTGGGGCAACTCGACACCCGGGTCGAGGTCAACTCGCGGGGGGAGGTGGGCGAGCTGGCGCGGGCCTTGGAACGGATGCGGACGAGCCTCAAGATGACGATCGATCGCCTTTCGGAAGAGGAGGAAGACCTGCGAAGTTGGACGGCGCGTCTTGTCGAACGGGAGTTGCGACGAAAGGTGAGAGGCGGGATGATCGCCCTGGGGGGCCAGCGCTATGACGTGGGGCGGGACCTCGAAGGGCAGTCGGTGTATGTCAGGCTCGATCTCGATCTTCGTGAAATCGTCGTGACTCCCCCTTTGGGACCGCCTCGCCGAATGCCGCTTCGGAGTTGAGGGCATCCTTGGCGACGTTGATGATCAAGGAAAGAAACCGGCCTTCTATTCCTTGTTTCAGCGTCTGTCTGCCTGTGGCTTTGCGGCCCTTTCGAGAGAAACTCCTGGGCCCAAACCGAAAGGCTGCGGAGTCGCCTGCTGGCTCATCGATCAGGCCGGTGGCCTTGCAGGTTGCTCAAGAAAAAGGGGCGACCGCTATCAAACCCCCACCGCTGACCCTCGCGACACCTGCACCCCCTGGCACCGCCCGCCACACCGTCCCGGTGTCCTGCCGGGAGGGCAGGTGTGCGGCGCACCGCAGGTGCGGTGCAGGTGAGCATCCCGAAGGGGCTTCCCCTGCACCCGCCAGAGCTTCTGCCCCGCGCGGAGCCGCCCGTAGCGAAGCGGAGGGCCTCTCCGCCACCGATTCCATTCTTGTCGGGCGCTGTCGGCGGAGAGGGAGTCGGGAGGTGAGGTGGGAACAGGCTTTTATAGCAGCCTGCTAGTGCTCGTGCGGAAGATTCAGCGCGTGGTAGATATCCTCCGCAGACTGATAGGTGCGGTCGGGGAGGGTCTTGTCGACCCAGTCCTTGGTGTCCCCTGGGACGTGGCTCAGATTCCCGCAGCTGGCCATGAAATCCTTCTTGCTGATCGGGTAGCTCACGTGCTCCTTGATGTGCGTGCTGATCTCCATCTGACCGGTCTCATCCATACCATGTCTCCTCTCGGCTGAAGGGGCGCCAGGCGCGCACCCCACTTCCTAGACGCTGCTGCCGCCCCTGATCTTACCATTCGGTCCGACGACCGGGTAAGGATGGTTGGGAGGGCCTTTTAGAGCAATCCTTTCGCAGTCGTCTTCTCGCTGCTGTTTGGGGTCAGGTTCCTCGGAAGCCAGATCGTCACTTGGCAGGATCGACCTTCGCCCGATCTACCCCCACAACACCCCTCGCTCGAAGGTGAAGGCTCGCCAGCACGGCCGCCAGGACTGAGAGGCTCGCTAGCTGGGCGCCGCGCAGCGCCCCAAAGATGGTGACGCTGTCACCGCGAAAGGGCTCGACCAAGGGTCGGCTTCCTGCGGCTATGGCGAGCCATGCGAGGCAGAGGAACCCAGGGAAAGTCCGTGTTCGCCGAAGCCGCCACACGAGAACAGGAGCCAGGATCGCCGGAAGGATCTCGTATACCTGCGTTGGGTGGCGCCGGGCTCCCCACAGTTCGATCGCCCACGGCATCGAGGTGGGGCCCCCAAACGCGTCGCCGCTGGAGAGGTGAGCTATCCCGAGGAAAACTGCGAAGACTGCCAAGCTGGGAGCGAGAGCATCCAACGCAGGCCAGAGTTGGAGATGCCGCCGTTGCCCCAGCATGAAGACAACGGCCAGGGCGATCAGATCCCTTCGGCGGGTGCCAATGTGCTTGGGTTGATGGAGAGCTGGCCCAAGGGGTCCTTGGCATAGACCGGCAAGTAGCGCAGGGCGTGGGCAACTCGAGCGCCGACGATGCCTGCCATCAGACCATAGAACACTAGGCTGTTGAGTGCAGCGCCTGAGACCTTATGTCGTGGCGCCTGCCGGTCGATCAAGGAGACACCCAGCCACACGCCCGCCAGGAGGAAGAGCCCGAGGAGGTGGAGGGCCAGGGGGCCGATCTGAAGGATGGGGAACACTTTCCTCCCTGAGCAGTTCTTCCACGGCGGTCTGTATCGTCGTCTCGCGCAGCGGCCCGCCGAAGACCACTTGACGAATGACGCCGCTGCGGTCGATGAAGAACGTCGTCGGCAGTGCTCGCAACAAGTAGGCCCGGCTGGCCTCACCGCCGCGATCCAGGGCCACGGGGAAGATTAGCCCGAACTCGCTGGCGAATTCGGACGCACCCGTCTGCGTGTCCTGGAAGGTTGTATTCACGGCTAGGATTTCCGGGGCGTCAAGAAGCGCGGCATGAACATGACTACGACGGCGCAGCGCGGCGCCTTCCGGGACGATCGAGCGCTGCGGGACGAGTTCTATCGCCTGCTGGGCCCGCACAGGTTGTGAGAGCCACCCCGTGACGAGTAGTTGGTGGCGGGCGGATTTCCGGCGGGGGACGAGTCTGGAAAAGTACCTGTCCCTTGACGGTTGGCGACGTAGTGATATGATGGCTATGCCCATGGGGGGGATGGGGATGCCGCCAAACGGGACAGGTGGAGCAGACATGGAAATGGAGAGGTTGGAGCTGGACGTGCGCGGGATGACGTGCGAGTCGTGTGCGTTGCACGTGGAG
>CAYUWF010000098.1:0-8710 GCA_964448245.1 uncultured Anaerolineaceae bacterium
TCGAAACCTATGCCGTCGAGGCCGACCCCAGCGACCAGGTGCTCGACCTGTTGAACCGCGTCAAGTGGGATCAGGACGGCACGCTGGCCTATCGGCGCTCGTGCGGGCATGGGGTATGCGGCTCCGACGCCATGCGCGTCAATGGGGTCAACCGTCTGGCCTGCAGAGTGTTGGTGCGCGAGGTCGGCGCCGAGATCACCGTCGAACCGCTGCTGGGGATGCCGGTGGTGAAGGACCTGATCGTCGATATGCGCGCCTTCTTCGAACACTACCGGGCCGTGCTGCCGTACCTGGTCAACGATGAACCGGTGGCGGAGGGTGAGCGGCGGCAAAGCCCCGCGGCGCGCGCCCGCTTCGACGACACGACCAAGTGCATCCTGTGCGCCGCCTGCACCACCGCCTGCCCGACCTTCTGGGGCAACGACGGCTACCTCGGGCCGGCGGCCATCGTCCAGGCCCACCGCTTCCTGTTCGATGATCGCGACCAGGCCGGCGCCGAGCGGCTGCAGCTGCTGAGCGGGCGTCTCGGAGTGTGGGCCTGCCACACGGCTTTCAACTGCACCAGCGCCTGCCCGCGCGAGATCCAGGTGACGCGGGCCATCGGCGAGGTTAAGCAGGCGGTGACGACAGGACGATTAACGTGACGATGGCCGTCCGGGGGTCAGGGGGCATCGAACTGATGGGGGTCTTCGGGCGCGCCCCGCGCGTCCTGATCGCCGACGACGACTGGCTCAACCGCGATCTGCTCGAGGCCTACCTGGTCAGTTCAGGCTGCGAGGTCGTCACCGCCGCCGACGGGGCGGCGGCCCTCGAACTGTCGCGAGCGGCGCCGCTCGACCTGGCACTGCTCGATGTGCAGATGCCGCGCATGGATGGGCTGGCGCTGTGCCGGACGCTCAAGTCCTCGCCCCAGACCCGCTTCGTGCCGGTGATCGTCGTCACGGCCCTCGACAGCGAAGACGAAAAGCTCAAGGCGCTCGATGCCGGGGCCGACGATTTCGTCAGCAAGCCCTACAACTCGATCGTCCTGTTGACGCGGGTGCGCTCGCTGCTGCGCACTAAGCGCCTGCACGACGACCTGGAGACGCGCAACCGGGTGCTGCGCCAGGTGCTCGACCGTTACGTGGCGGAGGATGTGGCCGACATCATCCTGACCGACCCCGAGCGCTACCTCAAGCTCGGCGGCGAGGCACGCGCGGTGACGGTGCTGTTCGCCGACATCCGCGGCTTCACGCGCTTCACCGAGCAGCACACCGCGCCGCAGGTCGTCGAAACGCTCAACCGGATCTTCCCGGCGCTGAGCCAGGTGGTCTTCAATCTGCGCGGCACCTTCGACAAATACCTCGGCGACGGGCTGATGGCGTTCTACGGCGCGCCGTTGGCGGCGGCCGATGACCCCCAAAGGGCGGTCGACACCGGGCGGGAGATGATGCGCGTCTTCCGCGGCCTCGGCCAACAGGGCGGGCTGGACCTGCGGGGCCTGAGCCTGAGCGTCGGGCTGCATTCGGGCGAAGCCATCGTCGGGAACATTGGCTCGGAACGCGTGATGGACTACACCGTCGTCGGCGACACGGTCAACGTTGCCAAGCGGCTACAGGAGCTGGCCGACGGAAACCAGATCTTGCTGAGCGAGGCTACCTACCGCCTGGTGAAAGGCGTGCGCGCCCGCCGCCAGCCGCCGTTGCAGCTGATGGGCCGGCAGGAACCGATCACGGCCTTCGCCATCGACGACAAGTCGGCGGCTAAGAAACAGTGATCAGCGGACCGTGGCCCGTGGTCAGTTGGGAGTTCTTCCCTGACCACTGTCCACCGACCACTGACCACTTCCTCTCGGGCGAGACCCACCTCCCCAGAGACCGCGCCACGGGCACCGTCCGCGCGTATAATGAGCCGCGCGCCTCAGTAGCTCAAATGGATAGAGCAGGGCACTCCTAAGGCCAAGGTTGGGGGTTCAATTCCCTCCTGGGGCACCTGGAAGCGAAACGGAAACCCGGTTCCCTGTGGAGCCGGGTTTCTTTGTCTCGAGCGGTACGGCGCGATGGACGTCGAGGAAGTCCTGCATCTCTTGCGAGCAAAGGCCAGCCCGCGCAACGTCCGCGCCATGGCCGCCCTCGGTATGTCGGTGAGAGCGCAACTCGGCGCTGCGTCACCAGGCGCTTCGGCTGGCGAGGTCGCTCCGTCTCAGTGAGGACCAGGCGGCCCGGTGGATCGGAAGGGACGTCTCCAGAGAGCTGGAGTGGGTCCTCCACGCCGGGCGGCGGAGGCCGGCCCCCCGCAAGTGAGGGGACTTGACAACCCCCCAATCTTTTAGTACAATTGTTCTAGCACCAGTGGGAACCGCTAGCCCTAGACGGCCACCCGGGCCGAACGAACCTGAACCCCCACTGGTAAGGAGAATCCCCATGTTCCACAAAGTCATCCTCGTTGGCAACCTCGGGCGCGATCCGGAGATGCGCTACACGCCCAGTGGCCAGGCCGTCACCAATCTGAACGTGGCGACCAACCGCACCTACACCGACAACGCCGGCACCCAGGTCAAGCAGACCGTCTGGTTCCGGGTTTCGGTATGGGGCAAGCAGGCCGAGGCCGCCCATCAGTACCTGCGCAAGGGACGCCAGGTGCTGGTTGAAGGCCGGCTCAATCCCGACGACAACGGCAACCCGCGCATCTGGAACGCCTCCGACGGGACGCCGCGCGCCTCGTTCGAGGTGACAGCCCAAACCGTACAATTCCTGGGCGGGCCGGGCGGTGACGCCGGCAGTGCGCCGACGGACGAGGGTAGCGCCATGGGCCTGCCCGAGACCGAAGACGACATCCCCTTCTAGCGTGACGTGCGTCAGGCCGGTGGCCATGCCCGCCGCCGGCCTGACGGCCTCCTCCGAGGGATCGCCATGGCCACTCCTCCGTCCAGCAGCGGGGAAAGCCCCAACAGTCACGAGCCGCCCGCCGCACCCGCCGGCGCCGCCCGCGTCCAAGTCCATCTCCCGGCCGGTCTCGAGCCGATCTATAGCAACTTCGCCCTGATCACCAACTCGCCCTCGGAGATCGTCGTCGATTTCGCGCAGATTATGCCGCAGGTGGCACAGGCTCGCGTCCGGGCGCGGGTCGTGATGACCCCGCTCAACGCCAAGCTCGTCCTACGGGCGCTGACCGAGCACCTGGCGCGTTACGAAGCCCACTTCGGGGAGATCGCCGTGCCGGCGAGCGGGAGGTTGGCGGAACAGCTCTTCCGCCCGCCGCCGGGCGAGCCGCCTCGCGAGGGCGAGTGATGGACGGATTGCGCGCCATCGGCGAGCGCGCCCTGCGCTACCTGGAGGAGAAGAACGCCGCGCGGGACCGCGCCCTGCAGACCTCGCGCACGCTCATCCGGCACTGCGCCCACGCTATCCGCGCCGTCCATCGCGGGGAGCGCCCCCAGGCGCAGGAGCAGCTGGCCGAGGCCCGCCGGCTGACCGCCTTGCTTCACGACGAACTGGCGCCGTACCCCGACCTGTACTATGCCGGTTATAGCCAGGACGCCCTCAAGGAGTTCGCCGAAGCCAGCTTGGTCGAAGCTCTCGTGGCCGGAGAACCGTTCCCTGCCCCGGAAACGATCGGCGTCGAACCGGCCGCCTACCTGGCAGGTCTGGGCGAGGCGGCCGGGGAACTTCGACGGCGCACGCTGGACGTGCTTCGTCACGACGACATGGCGGAAGCCGAGCGCCTGCTGGCGGCAATGGACGATATCTACGATCTGCTGGTGACCGTCGATTACCCCGATGCCATCACCGGGGGCCTGCGGCGCATCACCGACATGGTGCGCGGTGTCGTCGAGCGAACGCGCGGCGACCTGACCACGACGCATCAGCAGCAGGCCCTCAAGGCGGCGCTGCGCGACGTCGAGGGCCGACTCGGCCGGTCTTGAGGCGGGCCTCGATCTCCGCCGGACCGCCCTCCTCCGACGACCCGACGAGATGAAGAGGAAAGCGCAGCGCGGCGCCGGCTCGGCGCTGACCGTGCGGGCGTCGGAGATCGGGAGCTATTTGTACTGCCGGCGCGCCTGGTGGTATCAGCGGCAGGGCCAGGCCCCGCTCCTGTCCGAGGCGCAAGAGTCCGGCTTGGCCTGGCATCGACGGCACGGCCGGCGTGTGCTGACGGCGGATGTGCTGCGCGGAGCCGGTTGGATTCTGATTCTGCTCGCGGCCGCCGGCGCAGCCGCCTTCCTGGTGGAAGCCATCCTGCGCTGAGCCATGTCATTCCTCATCTTTCTGCTCCTGGGGTTCGGCCTCCTCCTCCTATGGCTCGGCCGCCGCACGCGGGCCGCGGCTGGGCTTCCCCCGGGGCGCATCGTGGCGCAGGATACGCTCGGCCCTCGGCGCACCGGCGAGTCGCTCTACGACCCGGTGCTCGATTTGGCCGGGCGGCCGGACTACCTGGTCGAACAGGGGGGCCGGCTGATCCCGGTCGAGATCAAGTCCGGACGGTCGCACGCCGGACCGCGGCTTTCGCACCGGCTCCAACTGGCGGCCTACTGTCGCCTGGTGGAGTCGGTCTACGCACGTCGCCCGCCGTATGGAATCCTGCAGTATGCCGACCAGGCCTTCGCCATCGCTAACACACGCCAGTTGCGGGACGAGCTGGCTCGAACGGTCGAAGAGATGCGCGGCGACCTCGGCCAGGCCCTCGACCGCTCACACGACTCACCAGAGAGGTGCCGGGCGTGCGGCTTTCGGGACGATTGCGATCAAGCGCTGGCGTAGGCAGCTTCCCGCGAGCTTCAAGCTCGCGGGAAGCTGCGATGGGACCCCGTCCGCTATAATTCCCTCCGATGACCTACGCCTCTCCCGTGCCGCGCCGCTTCGCCGTCGCCGCGCACCCAAAGATCGAGGAAGCCGCCTCGCTGGCGGTCGAAATCGCCGAGGCCCTCACCGCCGGCGGCAGCTCGGTGCGCCGCGGCGCGCTGCAGGAGGAGGACCTCGCCGAGCGGCTTCGGCAGGGCGCCTTCGATATGTTGATCGCCCTGGGCGGCGACGGGACCATGCTGCGGGCCGGGCACCTGTGCGCCGCCAGTCAGGTGCCGATCCTCGGCATCAACCTCGGCCGCTTCGGATTCCTGACGGAGGTCCGCCCCGATGAGTGGCGGCCGGTGCTGGAACGGATCCTGGCCGGCGACTACTGGATCGAGCGCCGCATGATGCTGCGAGTGGAACATCAATCGGTCGACGGGCGGCGGCGGTCGTTGTGGGAGGTGCTCAACGAATGCGTCCTGGGGCGCGGCGAAGTGGTGCGCCCGGTGCGGCTGACGGCGGAAATCGATGGGCGCTATCTCACAACCTACGTCGCCGATGCCATCATCGCCGCCACCCCCACCGGATCGACGGCCTACTCCCTGGCGGCCGGGGGCCCGATCCTGCCCCCGACGCTGCGCAACATCCTGCTGGTGCCGGTCGCCCCACACCTCTCGGTCGACCGGGCGATCGTCCTGGATGAAGGCGCCTCCGTGCGGCTGACCGTCCACACCGACCACCAGGCGACGTTGAGCGTCAATGGGCATCCGCCGGAGCGGATGGACGACGGCGAATCGGTTCTCGTCCGGGCCAGTGAGCACTCGGCCAGCTTCGTCCGCCTGCAGGACCCCGGTTACTTCTATCGCAACCTGACCTCGCGCATGAACCAGAATCCTTCCGTCGGAGCGGACCTTTGACCGAAGCCCAACTCGTCTGCGCCACCCATCCTGCGGTCGCCACCCAGCTGCGCTGTAACCGCTGCGGCAAGGCTATTTGCAGCAAGTGCGCCGTGCGGACGCCGGTCGGTTATCGCTGCCGCGAGTGCGTCCGTGAACAGCAACAGGTGTTTGAGACGGCCTCGACCATCGACTACCCGATCGCCTTCGTCATCTCGGCCGGGGCGGGTTTCGCCGCTACGTGGCTGCTGACGTTCCTGGGCATCTTCGGCCTGTTCATCGCTCCAGCCGTCGGGGTGGGAGTCGCCGAGGTTGTGCGTCGGGCGGTACGCGGCCACCGGGCGCGCCACCTGCCGACGGCGGCCGCCGCCGGGGCGGCGGTCGGTGCACTGCCGTTCGTCGCGCGGGGGGTGATTCTATTCGTCCTGTCGTTGAGCGGGCTGCAGGCCGTGTGGTGGGGCGCGCTGGGCCTGCTTTGGCCCGCCGTTTACAGCTTCCTGATCGTGAGCTCGCTGCACTGGCGGCTGCGCGGCATCCGCGTGTAGTAGGAAAGGAAGAAACCGGGTTTCTCGAAGAAACCCGGTTTCTCGAAACGATGCTCCAAACCCTGCGCATTCGTGACTTCGCCATCATCGCCGAGCTGGAATTGTCGCTGGCGGGCGGTTTCGTCGTTTTCACCGGCGAGACCGGCGCCGGCAAGTCGATCATCGTCGATGCGGTGCAGCTCGTCCTGGGAGGGCGGGCCGACGCCACGGCCGTGCGCGAGGGCACCGAGACGGCTCTGGTCGAAGGCACGTTCGCGCTGGAGGGGCCGGCCGGCGAAGCCGCCGGGGCCCTGCTCGAGCGCGAGGGACTGGCCGACGAGCCCGGCCTGGTCGTCCTGGGGCGCGAGGTGCGGCGCGAGGGGCGCAGCACGGCCCGCGTCAACGGGCGGGGCGTCAGCCTGGCGCTGCTGCGCGACATCGGTGAACTGCTGGTGGACGTCCACGGCCAATCGGAGCACCTCAGCCTGCTGCGTGTGCGCGAACATCTGGCCCTGCTCGATCGCTATGCCGAAGACGACGTCCAGCGGCAGGCCTTCGCCTCGGAGTACCAGGCGCTGGTGATGGTGCGCCAGGAACTGGAGATGCTGCGCCAGAGCGAACGCGAAGCAGGGCGGCGGGCCGACATGCTGAACTACGCCATTCAGGAGATCGAGGGTGCCAAGGTGCGCCCCGGAGAGAAGGCCGCGCTGCAAGAGGAAGGCTTGCGGCTGGCCAACGCCGAGCGCCTGGCGGAGCTGGCCACCCAGGCCGTGGCCGCGCTGGACGAGACCGGCGAACCGCGCCCGGCGGCGACCGAGCTGATCGGCCAGGCGGCTCACGCCGCCGCCGAGCTGGGGAAACTCGATCCCTCCCTGGCGGGCTTGGCGGCCGAGCTGCAGGGGGTGGAAGAGCAAGCGGCGGAATCGGCGCGACGCCTTCGGCGTTACCGTGATTCGCTCGAATTCAACCCGCGCCGGCTCGAGCAGGTCGAAGAACGCCTGGCGACGCTGCACGACCTGGAGCGGAAGTACGGCGAAGGCGAAGAAGCCGTGCTGGCGTATCTCGACCGCTCACGCCTGGAACGCCAGGCGATCGCCCATGCCGGCGAACGAATCGCGGCGCTGGAGACGGACGAGGCCGAGCGTCTCGAGCGCCTCGGCCGGCTCGGCACGGACCTCTCGCGGGCGAGGCACGCCGCCGCCGAGCGACTCAGCCGCGGCATCCAAACGGAGCTGAAGGATCTGCACATGGCGGGGGCGCGCTTCGCCGTCGACGTGCACTGGGACGACGAAGCGACGGGGGCGCCCGCCGACGGACGCCGGGTGGCCTTCACCCGCTCGGGCCTGGATCAGGCGGAATTCCTGGTGGCACCCAACCCGGGCGAAGGGTTGAAGCCGCTGGCGAAAATCGCCTCCGGCGGGGAGACGTCGCGCCTGATGCTCGGCCTGAAAGGTGTGCTGGCCCGCGCCGACCACACCCCATCGCTGATCTTCGACGAGATCGATCAGGGGATCGGCGGACGCGTGGGCGGCGTCGTCGGCGAGAAGCTGTGGCGGCTGGCGCGCAACCACCAGGTGCTGTGCATCACTCACCTCCCCCAGTTGGCGGCCTACGGCGATCAGCACTTCCGCGTCGAGAAGGTCCAGCGCGGCGGGCGAACCTTCACCACCGTCGGACCCCTGACCCCCGAGGAACGCCTGGCCGAGCTGGCGCAGATGCTCGGCGGCACCGGCGAGGCCAATCGGCAGACCGCAGCCGGGCTCCTGAGCGAAGCCGAGAAGACCAGGAAGATGTGATCCTGGCCGGAGGATCGCCTCGCGCCTCGCCGCCGGAGGCGCATTCTCGCGCACCGCGCATGGGTTGCGCGGAGTGGCTGGTGGGGACGGCGCCGGGGTGCTCGCCCTTCTTGCCGGCGGTGTGGGACCCGGCGGTCCTGCCGGCTCCGACGGCCGGCGAGTGGGGCGGGCCCGCCTCCTGGACGGCCGACGATGTAGAGCCTCTCCGGCGCGAAGACCAGTCCGTAGCGGGTCAGCGCGGGGGACGAGGTGTTGGTCAAGGAGACCGTGTGGTCGCCCGGCCCGATGGCGAGGCCTTGAGCCACCCGGTCGGGACCATCGCCTGACAGGCGTCGGCGATCTTGGTGTCGATATAGACTCGGCCGAACTGGTGGAAAAGAGCCTCGATATTCGGGAAGGCGGCGAGGTGGAACGCCTGATCGGCCGATGTGCCCTGAGCCGGCATCGACTGAATCAGGCTCAACACCCCCCCGGGCCCCGTCCCGCTATAATACGGACGAGTTCGCTCCGCTTTGTGGCGGAACCGGGGAGGGTGGACGGGACGATGCGCCCAGTTCGCGACATTATTGAACCGCAGATGGTGATCGAGGGCGCCGGTGTAAGGCTGCGGCGGTCTTTCGGCCCGAGCCGCGCCAACCCCTTCGATCCCTTTCTGCTCTTCGACCATTTCGCTTTCAACGACCCGATCGAAGGGCCGATCGTCGGCTTCCCGATGCATCCGCACCGCG
>CAYUWF010000099.1:0-8544 GCA_964448245.1 uncultured Anaerolineaceae bacterium
CTTCAAGGAAGGCCGCGGGATGATGGGGCGGGTGGGAGTCGAACCCACACGAGGTCGCCCTCAGAGGATTTTAAGTCCTCTGCGTCTGCCAGTTCCGCCACCGCCCCAGAAGGAGATTGTATATCGGTTGGGAAGGCCCGAAGGGCATGGGAAAACGGCCTAAATCGACTCGGAAGCTCCCCGCGAGCTCGAAGCTCGCGGGGAGCTCAAGGGGTATATTCTGGCCGCCTCAGCCACAAATTCCCTCGAACGTGACCTCGGGTGGAAGGAGGGGGAATTCGGCTCCCGGCGGCGAGCGGTCCAGCCAGATCCAGGCGTCCAGGTCTCCGTCATGCAGCATGCGTAAGCGTGCGCCCTGAACGGCGTAGGTCCATCCGTTCTCGGGGTCCCAGTTGAAGTAGGCCCAGTAGGAGCACGGGCCCACGCCGCGGCAATGGCACAGGCAGGCTTCGTCCGGGAAGCGGCACCCCTCGCCGGAGATCGAGCAGACCAGCGTCCCCAGCGCGTTACCGGCATCCAGAGTCACTGGGTAGCCGGAGGCGCGTAGGAGGTCCTCCCCGGCGATCTCGCTCCCCTTGAAGGGGACGCACGTCGTCGCGAATGATCCATCGGGCCGGCCGACGACCAAACCGGCGCGGCCGGAAGCGGGGGTCGAGCTGGACGGCGTTGCCGAGGCGCAGGCCGCCAGGACCAGGCACATTGCGGCTGCCCCTGCGCGGCGCAGTCCGGCTGCCATCATCTAGGGTGTCCTCCGCGGAAGGAAACGCAGGACGTCGCCGCGCGTTCTCGTGGCGGCGCTTCTCATTGTACTCTCACGGCCCCGCCGAGGACGACATGACCCGCATGCTATAATGCGCGGGAAGGGGTCCCCTGGATGTTCAAGAACCTGCGCAAGGTCTTCGGCGGCGATCTGATCGGCCGCGAGCTCGAACGCTGCGCCGATCGGGTGGAGGCGATCAACGCCATCGAGCCGCAGCTGCGCGCGCTTAGCGACGAGGCCTTGCGGGAGAAGGCCGAGTCGTTCCGCCGGCGCGTGGCCGACGGCGAGCCGCTCGACGATCTACTGGTGGAGGTCTTTGCCGTCGGCCGGGAAGCCTCATTGCGCACCCTCGGGCTGCGCCCCTTCGATGTACAGCTCGTCGGGGGGATCCTGCTCCACGAGGGGGAGATCGCCGAGATGCGCACGGGCGAAGGCAAGACGCTGGTTGCCACCCTGCCGATCACCCTCAACGCCCTGGAAGGCAAGGGCGTCCACCTGGTCACCGTCAACGACTACCTGGCGCGCCGGGACGCCCGCTGGATGGGACCGCTCTTTCAGTTGCTCGGCTTGTCCGTCGGAGTGTTGCAGGAGGCGGCCCGCACGGAAAACGGCCGCAAGGCTTTCGTCTTCGACCCAACCCGCGAATCGGCCCAGGAGGACGTCCACCGGTTGCGTTTGGTGGACCGCGCCGAAGCCTACGCCGCCGACGTGACCTACGGGACCAACAACGAGTTTGGCTTCGACTACCTGCGCGACAACATGGCGCAGAGCCTCGAAGGACGGGTGCAGCGCGGCCACCCCTACGCCATCGTGGATGAGGTCGACAACATCCTCATCGACGAAGCCCGCACGCCGCTGATCATCTCCGGCCCGTCCCACGAAGAGCCGGAGATGTACGAACGCGTGGCGGCCGTCGTCAAGGGGCTGGTGCCGGAAGACCTCGAGGTCAGCGAGCGCGATCGATCGGTGGCGCTGACCGAGCTGGGCGAGGAGCATCTCGAGCGCCTGCTCGGCGCCCGCCTGCGCGATCCCGACCGTCCGGAAGACATCACCCCCGAGCAAGCGCGCCTGCTCGGTTTCATCGAGCAGGCGCTGCGCGCCGAGCAGCTTTTCAAGCGCAACAAGGACTACGTCGTGCAGGGCGGACGCGTGATCATTGTCGACGAGTTCACCGGACGGCTGATGGCCGGCCGCAGGTGGTCGGACGGCCTGCATCAGGCGGTCGAGGCCAAGGAAGGCGTCAAGGTCGGCCAGGAGAATGTGACCTACGCCACGATCACGCTACAGAATTACTTCCGTAAGTACGGCAAACTGGCCGGGATGACGGGCACGGCCGTCACCGAAGCGGAGGAGTTCCACAAGATCTACAAGGTCGAAGTGGCGCCGCTGCCGACCAACCTCGAGTACCTCGCCCGGCAGCCGGGATCGGGGCTGATCGAGGCCAGCCACGAGGAGGACGGCCAGAAGTACTTCCATTTCGCCCGGCGCGACGATCCGCAGAAGACGCCGGTCTTCTGGCGCCGCAAGGACATGCCCGACCTGGTCTATCGGACGGAGGAAGCAAAACTGCGGGCGGTCAGCCTCGAGATCCTGCGCCGGCACGTGCGCGGCCAACCGCTGCTGGTCGGGACGACTTCCGTCGAGCTCTCCGAGCGGCTCTCGCAGAGGCTGCGGGCCCCATCGCTGCAAGACCTGGCGATGGTCGAGATTCTGCGTGACGCCTACCTGGAAGCGCATTCCTTGGACAACGACGGGACGCGGGTGGAGGCGCTGCAGCCCCTGCACGCTCCGCTGCCCGAGTTGGGCCCTTCCGTCTTGCGGCCGATGGCCAAGGAGCTGGATCTGGCCCTCAATCCGACCCGGCCGGAGAACCTGGAGCGCCTGCAGCGCCTGCTCGGGCTGGAGGACGAACACCGGCCGGCGCTCGAGTCGACTCTGGCCGCCGGGATCCGGCACAACGTCCTCAACGCCAAGAAGCACGACGAGGAGTCGGCGATCATCGCCTGGGCCGGAGGGCTGGGGGCGGTGACGATCGCCACCAACATGGCCGGGCGCGGGGTCGACATCAAACTCGGGGGAGAAGTCGCCGAGGAGGTGCTCGGGGGGGTCAACCGCATCCTACGACGAGCGGGCGTGGAGGGCCCCGAAACCCTCACCATGGCGGAGCGCGCCGAGGCGGTGCGTCAGGCGCCCGAGTCGGCGGTGGGGATCTATGGCGCCGAACGCGACCTCTTCCTGGGTTTCGTCGAAGACGAGGAGAAGGTGCGCCAGCTCGGCGGGCTGCACGTCATCGGTTCGGTCCGACATGAGGCGCGCCGCATCGACAATCAGCTGCGCGGGCGCGCCGGCCGGCAGGGCGACCCCGGCTCGTCGCAGTTCTTCCTGTCGCTGCAAGACGAGCTGATGCGCCTGTTCGGCGGGGCGCGCGTCTCCAGCCTGATGGATTTCCTCAAGATCGACGACAGCGTCCCGATCGCCGCCTCCATGGTCAACCGCACGATTGAAGAGACCCAGCGGCGAGTGGAAGGCGCCAACTTCGACACCCGCAAGCATCTGCTCGAGTATGACGACGTCCTCAACCAGCAGCGCGAGGTCTTCTACGGGCAGCGCAACCGCGTCTTCACCAAGGATGATCTGGCCGAGGACGTGGAGGCGATGCTCTCGGCCGAAGTCGGCCGGCACGTCGAACTGGCGAAGCAGAACGCGCACGAGGCCTGGAAGCTCCTAGCCTGGCTCGAGGAAACACAGCCAACCCTCAACCTTGACTCGGAGCGACCCACTCCCTCGTACATGATTCGGCTCCTGACCGACTCGCTGGGGGAGGAGGTGAAAGCCGCTCCGGCGCGGACGGCCTTGTTGGACCTTGCACGCTCGGCCTTGGAGGCACAGCGTCAGCATCTGATGGCGACGATCACCGAGCAGCTCGACCGCTCGGTCGAGCGCCTGGAAGAACAAGTCCGGCAGCGGGCGGATGTGGCCGACACGGCCTTCGAGGGCACCTTGCTCGAGGCCGAGGAGCAGGGCCGCACGGTTGAGGCGCAGGCCCTCGTTCGCACCGTCGAGGAAGCGGCCGGGGTTCGACTGCAGGTGGGAGAGAACGGCCTCAAGCAGATCCGCGAGTCTCCCGACTCGTTCCGCAGCATGATCCCGCGCATGGTGGAGGGGGGACTCGGGATCCGTGTGTGGACCGGGTTGGTGCAGCTGGCCGAGGCCAGGCTGGGGGAGCCCCTTGGGCTCGAGAACTCGCTGGCGACGCCGATCGACTGGCCGGCCGCCGAACGGCGCCTGCTGGAAGGGGTGGAGAAGGCGTGGTCCCGCCGAAGCGAGACAACCTTGCGCGAGATCGAGCAGGAGCTTTCCTCGCTGATCACGGAAGACGAAACGCCGGGCGAAGCGACGCTGGCGCGGGCCCTGGTGCGCATGAGCTACGGCCAGCGCACGCTCTTCGATCGACGGACGCACCAGCGCCGGGCGATCGTCGTCCCCCGTTTGTCGTATGCCTTCCCGGCCGCCCGCCTGCTGGAGGACACGGAGGCCGATGAGCTTCGCCAGGACATCCTCGACCATCTGCGCGCAGCGCAGCGCGAAGTCGAGCGAAGCGTTGGTCGCGCCGAGCTGCTGCGGGCCGGCGCCGGGCAACTCGCCGACCTGCCGCAGAGGGTGCAAGCCGGCCTGGCCCGGGTGCTGGGTGAGCAAGCGTGGGAGGAGCTCCGCGAGACCGAGCCCCTCGCGACGTTGGAGCCGGACCGGCGGGAATTGCTGGAGCCCGCCATGGGTCGGGTGTTGTTGAACGAGATGTATCGCGGCCTAATCCAGGCCGTCGGCGATCGCCTGTGGGTCGACTATCTGACCCAAATGGAGGGCCTGCGGACGTCGATCGGGTTGGAAGCCTACGGCCAGCGCGATCCGCTAGTCCAGTACAAGAGCCGGGCCTTCGACATGTTTTCCCACCTCCAGGCCGACATCCGGTCGGCTGTGGTGGCGCGTCTCTTCCGTTCGCCCGCCTCGGCCCGTCCGGCCGTCGCCGGGGCGGGACGGCCGACATCGAACGAGGAATCGGCTGACGACCAGGTCGGCCCGGCCCCCTCGGGCGAGGGCGCCCGCAAGAAACGGCGGCGCCGGCACTGACGGGCTTTTCTCTATGGGCATTATTCGACCTCACCCCCATCCCCCTCTCCGCCGACAGCCTGTCCTTGACTCGCGGCACCGAAGGCGGAGAGGGGGTGTGAAGCTTGAAGGGTGGGGGGAGCTTGCTCCCCCCACCCTTCAAAGAGTCCTTCCTCTCTCCCTGGAGGTATCTTCCAGGTGAGGAACCAAGCCCACTCAGGCGGGGGCCTTCCAGGCTGCTCCCGGGAAGACGCCGGGACGGTGTCCGCGAGGGGCAGGGGAGGGTGTGGGAGAGTGAGGGGAGTTGGATCGTCCCGCCCAACATCACGAGGTGTGAATTGAAGGTCGGCGATCTCGAACTCCACCTGGTGAGCGACGGGATGGTGCACGTCGAGGCCGGCGGGCCTTTCGGCCTGGTACCGCGCGGCCTCTACCAGCGCTCCTTTCCCCCTCGCCCGGACAACACCGTCCCGATGTCGCTCACCTGCCTGCTGGTGCGTTCCCGCGGGCAGACGATCCTGATCGACACCGGCCTGGGGGACAAGCTCACGGAGGAGGCCCGGGCCCGCTGGCAGCTCGAGCGACCGGGGGGCGGCCTCGTCGCCGGGTTGTACGCCCTCGGGATCGCGCCGGAGGACGTCGACCTGGTCATCGACACCCACCTGCATGCCGATCACTGCGGGGGGAACACGCGCGGTCGGGAGGGTGCCGTCGAACCCGTCTTCCCGCGCGCCACGTACGTCGTGCAGCGCATCGAATGGGCCGAGGCCTCCCACCCCGACGCCCGCACGCAGGGGACCTACTTGGCCGACAACTACCAACCGCTGATGCAGGCCGGGCGCCTGCGCCTGCTGCACGGCGACACGGTGATCACCGACCAGGTGCGCTGCGTGGTGACGCCCGGGCACACACGCGGGCATCAATGCGTCGTTCTGGAATCAGGGGAATGGTGCGGGCTCTTCGTGGCCGACCTGGCGAGCTACGCCCTGCACTTCGAGCGTCTCTCCTGGATGACGGCCTATGATGTGGATCCGCTCGAGACGCTGAGAACGAAGACGATCTGGCGCGAATGGGCCGCGGCGCGGGGAGCGTGGCTTTTCTTCGAGCACGACGCGTCGCTGCCGGTCGGCCGCCTCGAACGCGACGGCCGCGGCTACCGGGTGGCTCCCGAAGCGGGCGCCGCCGGGCTTACCGACGCGCTTCCCACTCGGCCACCGCCTCCCGGATAGCCGTCCGGATCGCCGGGTCCGGAACTTCATCCAGGTTGTACGACTGCATTCCAATGTAGACACGGACGGCACCCCCGGGGCCCGCGACGAGCCGCACCGCCCCGCCGGAGGCCGATTGCGCGGCGAGCTTGGTTTCGAGGATCCGGCTGATCTGCTCGACCATCGTGCCGCCCTTGGCGGGTTCCTCCAGGCGACGCTCCTCCGTGCGGCGGGGCGCGGGGGCGCTGCCCTCGATCCAGCGCGCCAGGTCGCGCGTGGCGTATTCGACGCGCGTCCAGTCGGGCGAGTCGCGCAGGGCTTGCTGGTCCTGGTAGACCCGGGTCCCAACCTGCAACGCGAGCTGGCCTGTCACCTCCTCGCGCAACAAAGTGACGACCGGGAAGAAGCGTCTGTCGGGGGTGGTCGGGGTCGGGGGCGTTTGTTCGGTCATGCGTGGTTCTCCGATCGTATCCACGATGGGGCTCGGCGGAGGTGGAGCGACGTCCGGGGGCGGAGGGGTGGGCATCGGCGGCGCCGACTGGATCGCGGCGGCGGGGACCTCCGGCGGCGGCGGCACGTCGGCCGCCGATGGAGCGTCAGGACTCGCCGCGGGTTCTGGCTCCCCGGGAAGGGCCAGGGTAGAGGAGGGCATGCTGCCACCCGGCCCGTCTGCGGGCCGGGTGGGGAAAAGTAGATAGACGGCCGCCGCGCCGAGGCCAAATCCGGCGGCGATCAGGACCAACCCGAAGAGAAGCGACGAGTCGATGCTCAACTCCGTCCACCGACCCGGCCGACGGTCAGCGCCTCCGCCTCGGCTGGCAATTCGGGCAGTAATGCGTACCTCGCTGGCCGACGACGATGCGACGAATGGTCGTGCCGCACACCGGGCAGGGTTGCCCATCCCGCTGGTACACCCGGAAGTGGTTCTGGAAGTTACCGCCGCGGTAGACCCAGTCGATGCTGGCCCCGTTGTGTCGCAGGCCGGCCCTTAGGGCAGCGCGCATCCCGCGCCACAACCGGCGGACCTCGTCGTCGCGCAGCGTGTTGCTCTTTCGCAGCGGATGCAGCCGCGCCCGATGCAGCGCTTCGTCGGCGTAGATGTTGCCCAGGCCGGCGACGAACGTCTGGTCGAGAAGGAGAGGCTTCAAGGCCCGGGCGTGGGTGCACAGCCTTCGGCCCAACGCCCGCGCCGTGAATTCCTGGTTCAGCGGCTCCGGCCCGAGCAGGACGAGCAGCTCGTCCGGGTCATCCAGCAGGAAGACCTTGCCGAACTTGCGGGCGTCGCCGAAGCGGAGATCCCAGCCGCCGTCGAGGTGGAAGACGGTGTGATCGTACGGCCCGGTCGGTTCGACGGAAGGAACCAGACCGAGGTCGCCGCTCATCTTCAAGTGGATGAGCAAGGTGCCGCGGTCGAGCGGGAAGACGAGGTACTTTCCCCGGCGGCCCACCTCGCGAATGGTGCGGCCGAGGATCTCGCGACGGAACTGTTCCGCCGGCGGGGAGGCGATGTGGCGCGGCCAGCGCAGGGTGACGGCGTCGATGACCCGGCCGGGGAGCGGGGGATGCGTCGAGGCGCCGGACCGAAGTTGTCTGGCGATCGTCTCGACTTCCGGCAGCTCGGGCATGAGCCGGATTATACCGTCCGGCAATCGTGCGGACGTGGGGTGGAGCTGCTGAATAAATCTCAGATGTCAGACCCCCACCTCTGTCCCTCGCGAAGCAGCCCGTAGGGCCTCCCCCTGCGCCAACGAGTTCCTCCGACAGTTCGAAATCTGCAGGGGAGGGGAAGGTACATCTGGGGGATGGGGGCAGCTCCGCTCCCCCCATCCCCCAAAGCTATTGGCCCCTCTCCGCCACGTGTCCGACGATCTTCAGAACGTCGACGGCGGAGAGAGGGAAGGCGGTGAGGCACAAGGTGTTTTTCAGCAAGTTCATAGGAGTCAGTCTCCAATCGCCAATCTCGCGCCACCGTGCTTGCCCGAGAGGAGAGATGGGAGATTCGCCCTCACCGGCCGCGGGCCTCGGTCAGTCCACCCGCAGCAGTTGGCGCAGCTGCGAGAGCCGTGTAGGGCCGATGCCCGGGACCTTGAGAAGCTCCTCCACCGACTGGAACTGCCCATTCTGGTCGCGATACTGCAGGATGGCAGCTGCCAGTGACGGGCCGATGCCCGGAAGAGACTCCAGATCGGCCGCCGTGGCTTGGTTGAGGTTGAGGGCGCCGGCTGAGGCCCCAGGCGGGACGCTCTGCGTCGGGACCGATGTTCCCGGCAGGGGGACGAGCAAGCGCGACCCGGGCTCGACCGGCGCCGCCAGATTCAACGCGTCGAGATCGGCGCCGGGCAGAGCGCCGCCGGCAGCTTCGATGGCGTCGGCCACGATGGCGCCGGGTGGGACTTCGACGATGCCCGGATGCAGAACCGCGCCGGCCACGTGCAGGCGCAGGGGGGAGGGCGTTGGGACGGGAAGAAG
>CAYUWF010000100.1:0-8396 GCA_964448245.1 uncultured Anaerolineaceae bacterium
CCCTCTCCGCGGACGGAGGATCTAGATCTCGCGGTCGCGTGGCGGAGAGGGGGAGGAATACTCTGGGGGAAGGGGGGAGCTTCGCTCCCCCCTTCCCCCAGAAAACCCCTCCCCTCCCCCTGGGAGGCGCGTGGGAATGCGGAGGTGAGATCGGTCAGGGGGAGGGGTACGGGGTGGGGGTTGACCGGGACCCTCCAGCGAGGGAAGATGACTGACCGCTTCTTCGATCGCCTGGCCGAGGCAGAGCGCAAGGGCCAAACCGTCGCCCTGTGCACGGTCATTCGAGCGCAGGGCTCGGTGCCGCGGCACGCCGGCAGCAAGATGCTGGTCTTCGAGGACGGTTCGATCGAAGGCTCGATCGGCGGCGGCGAGTTGGAAAGCCGTGTCATCGACGAGGCCCTGGAGGCGTTGGCCGACGGCCAGCCGCGGATTACGCCCTACTCCCTGAGCAACCCGTCGCAAGGGGATCCGGGCGTGTGCGGGGGCGAGGTGGAGGTCTTCGTGGATCCGATCGGAAGGAAGCCGACGGTGCTGGTCTTTGGCGGCGGCCATGTTGGACGAGCCGTGATCCACTTGGCGCACTGGCTGGGATTCCGGACCGTCGTCGCCGATGACCGTGCCGAGTTCGCCTCGGTCGAGTCGGCCCCCGAGGCCGACGAACACATCGTCTGCCCGCTGGCCGAGTTGGCCCAGCGGGTTCGGATCGATGAGATGACCTACCTCGTCCTGACCACCCGCGGCGTGAGCATCGACGTCGCCGGCGTGCCGGCGCTGCTGGAAAGCCCGGCAGCCTACATCGGGATCATCGGTTCGCGGCGCCGTTGGGAAACGGCGGCGGCCGAGCTCGAGGCGCGCGGCGTAGCGCGCCACCGGCTCGAACGCATCCATTCGCCGATGGGCCTCGAGCTGAACGCCGAGACGCCGGCGGAGATCGCCGTCAGCATTCTCTCGGAGATCATCCTGCTCCGGCGCGGGGGCAGCGGGGAGTCGATGCGCCACTCCGCGGGCGGCAAGCGCCAAGCGCGGGCAGGCTGACCGAACATGTGGCAACGCTACCTGACCCCCGCCACGCTGGACGAGACGCTGCAGGCGCTGGCGCAGCACCAGGGCCGGGCACGCCTCGTGGCGGGCGCGACGGATCTGATCCTCGAGCTCGAGCGCGGCCAGCGCCCGGGTGTGACGATGCTGATCGACGTCACCCGCCTCCCCGGGCTCGACCGGATCGAGCTGCGCCACGACGGCCGCATTCATCTCGGTCCGCTCGCCACGCACAATCACGTCGCCGGCTCGCCGCTGATCCAGCAGCGGGCGCTGGCGCTGGCGCGGGCTTGCTGGGAGGTCGGCGCGCCGCAGATTCGCAACCGGGCGACCGTCGCCGGGAATGTGATCACGGCTTCCCCTGCCAACGACTCGATTCCGCCGCTCCTGGCGCTCGCCGCAAGTGTGACGCTGCGCAGCGCCAGGGGGGAGCGCCTGCTTCCGCTGTCGGCCTTCTATACCGGTGTGCGCCAGACGATGCTGCGGCCGGACGAGATGCTGACGGAGATCTCTTTTCCCGCGCCGCCGGCCGGGACGCGCAGCACCTTCTTCAAGTTCGCGCTGCGCCGAGCGCAGGCGATCTCGGTCGTCAACGCCGCCGTCGTGCTCGAGTTGGACGGCGGACGGGTACGGCGCGCCGCCATCGCCCTCGGCTCGGTGGCGCCGACGGTGATTCGGACGCCGCAGGCGGAGGCTTTCCTGGCAGGGAAGACCTTGTCGGCGGAGGTTGTGGATCAGGCCGGCCAGAAAGCCGCCGCCGAGGCGAAACCGATCGACGACCTGCGCGGCTCGGCCGCCTTCCGCCGCGAGATGGTGCGGGTATGCGTCGTACGGGCGCTGCGCTCGATCGGGGCAGGACGAGAGCACGACGGATTCCCCAGTCGGCCCGTGATGCTGTGGGGCACCGGGCTGACGTCTACGCCAGGCGGTTTCAACCATGACGCCGGCCGCCCGATCGAGACGACCATCAACGGCCGACCGTATCGCTTTGCGGCGGGGCAGAACCTGTCGCTGCTGCGCCTGCTGCGCGACGAGGGCAGGCTGATCGGCACGAAGGAAGGCTGCGCCGAAGGCGAGTGCGGGGCGTGCACCGTTTTCCTCGACGGCGCGGCAGTGATGGCCTGCATGGTGCCTGCCCCACGGGCCCACGGGTCGGAGATCGTGACGATCGAAGGACTGGCCGGGAACGGTCGGCTCCATCCGGTGCAGCAGGCGTTCCTGGATGAGGGGGCGGTGCAGTGCGGCTACTGCACGCCGGGTTTCCTGATGGCAGGGGCCAAGCTCCTGGAGGAAGCGCCGCAGCCGGACCTACGGCAGATACGAGAGGCGATTACCGGCAATCTGTGCCGCTGCACCGGCTACTACAAGATCGTCTCGGCGATTGAACGCGCAGCGCAACCCGCACCGCTGGGATGATGAGACCTGATTTCTGACCCTCACCCCCATCCCTCCCGCAGAGGGGGGCAGGGGGTGGGGCGAACGGCCTGTTGCGGTTCGGGCCGGTCCGGCCGAGGAGGTCCCCATGGGACGCAATTTATGGCGAGCACGGCAGGACGACTTCGAACGCCAAGAGCGCAAGCGCATCCATCCCGCCTGGCGCGGCGTGGGCTGCCTGTTGATGTCCGTTCTGGCGATCGGAGGATATCTCTTCTCGAACTGGTTCCTGATCAACAACAACACCAACGGGTGGGTCTATCTTCCCCCCGAAGTCATCCGACCTTCGTTCTTGCCATGGATGCCGCCCGGTGCCCTCGTCAGCTTGGTGGTCGGTTTTTTCTTCCTGATCTTCGCTTACCTGTTCGTCAGCATCGCCTACTCCATCGTCTTCCCGACCAAGCGCGGCGAATTCGACGTGCCGCCCTTGAAGCGGGAGCGCCGGCGCAAGACCTGAGGCCTCCGAATGGACCGCACCGTCCCGCGGACGGGCTCGGAAGACGTCGAGCTCTACATCCGCACCTACTACTCTCTCTTGCGCTCCTCGGCCGACGTGCGCATCCGCACGCTGGAGGAGGCCCACGGCCGCATGGGGTCCTCGCTGCATCCCAAGGCGCGGGCCCTCGAACCCGACATGTCGGCCTTCATCTACTGCTCGCTGCGGCTGCCCTTCTGCATCGCCGAGGTCGACCGGGTCGTCCTCGGCCAGAGCCGGGAGCAGTTCCGGCAGCACGGGCTGGGGGACGTCGAGGGCTGGAGCCCGGTGGCGGCCTCGGCGCGCCGCCGGCGCAGTTTCTATGACGGGCGCGGCACGCTGGCCTGCTACATCGCCAGCGGAACCGATATCGACGACATCATTCCGCTCCTGACGGCCTACCAGATCGAGTGGAACAAGCTGCACGGACGGATGCGCGGGGAGCAGGTGCGGGCCTTCCTGCGCCAACCGGTCGACAGCGTCGACGGCATGGCCACGCTGGCGGTCGGGATGGGGATCGCCGTCGAAGACCTCGAGCGCCTGCGCCTCGTCTGGCGCGATGTCTTCTGGGACATGCTGCGGCTCATCGCCAGCCGCCAGGCGCGCCTGTCGGTGCGCTTGCTCGCCGGCTCGATGAACGACTACCGCCGGGCAACCAACCGCTGGTTCGATCACATCGCCGCCGTCAGCCCGGTGCTCGTCGAGCAGCCGGTGTACTTCGTCTCGAGCAACACCCATAGCCTGGTCAACCTGCTGACCGGCTTCGCCCTGCGCAACGAGCGTGCCGTCCTCGGGTTCGTCGAGCAGCCGGAACATGCCGACTTGATGGCGGAGTGGCGCGAGATCGAAGCCCGCAACGTACCCTCCAGCCGGGAGAACTTCCTCTATTACGCGCTCAAGAAGTACCTGGCCACCTCCGCCGGGGCGGCGCTGGCCGCGGACCGGGCGGCCGTCGAAGATCAGAGCGGAATCCAGCGGATCCCGAGCCAGTACGGGTTCGACATCCAGGCCCAGGTCGTGGAACTGGCGTCGCTGCGGCCGGACTGGATCGACCGGCGCCTTCAGCTCCCGGGAATCGAGCGGCTGGCCGAGAGCCGGGCGCTGCTGCTTAACATCGACTACCCGCTCGGGCTGGCGGCGTATTTGTTGTTGACGGAAGTGGCGGCGCGCGTCGGCGAGCTGCGCGGCGTGTATGCCATGGGCAAGGCGGCGACCCTCAACGGCGTCATCGGGGACGTAATGATCCCGGGCGTCGTGCACGACGAGCACTCGCAGACCACCTACCTGTTCGAGAACGCCTTCACCGCCGAAGGACTGGCCGACGACCTGACCTACGGCACGGTGCTGGACAACCAGAAAGGCGTGAGCGTGCGCGGCACGTTCCTGCAAACGCCGCGCTATATGGACGTCTTCTACCGCGAGGGCTACACCGACATCGAGATGGAAGCCGGGCCGTTTCTTTCGGCGGTGTACGAGATCTCCCGCCCGAAGCGCTACCCGGAGAACGAGATCGTCGACCTCCATGGGCTGCCGTTCGACGTCGGGATTTTGCACTACGCCTCGGACACGCCGCTCAGCAAGGGGCGCAACCTCGGCTCGGGCTCGCTGTCCTACTTCGGGATGGACCCGACCTACGCCACGGCGGTGGCCGTCTTGCGACGTATCTTCAAGACGGAGCTGGCCCGCCTGGCGGGCGCGGCGGAACCGCGCCCGGCGGCGATCGAGCGATCAAGCTAGAAGGGTCCAGAAGAAATGGTCATCGCTTTCCAACCCCCACCCCTGACGCCTCCCCCTGCGAGTGCGTGTGTTCGTTTCCCAGAGATTCCTGCAGGGGGAGGGGGTGAGGCCGAAGGGGTTTGCTGGTCCGCACGGCCGCCCCATAAGGCCCACGCGGCGATCGCCTCGACTGCGACCGCCGGCGCAGCCATAAGGCGAGGGCATGAGGTAACCACGTGAGCACGGTAGGACAGTCTCTGCGGCGCATCGACGCGCTGGGCAAGGTCACCGGGGAGACGCTCTATCCCGGCGACATCTATCTACCGGGGACGCTGGCGATGAAGATCCTCTTTGCCGGCCGGCCCCACGCCATTGTCCGCAGGATCGAGCCCGGGCGGGCGGAGCGGATCCCGGGAGTCGTGGCGATCTTCACCGCGCGCGACGTGCCGGTGAATGAGTACGGGCTGATCATGCCGGACCAGCCTGTGCTGTGCGGCCCCGGGTCCTCCAAGCCGTTCGCCGATCGCGTTCGCTTCATCGGGGACCAGTTGGCGGTGGTTGTCGCCGAGGACGAAGCGACGGCGGCGCGGGCGCTGGCCGAGATCGACATCGAGTTCGAGGACCTGCCGGTGGTGAGCGAAGCCGAGGCGGCCCTGACCGCCGGCGCGCCGCTGCTCTTTCCCGACCGCGACAGCAACCTCTTCTGCCACTACCGGATTCGCAAGGGCGACACGGCCGCCGCCTTCCGTGCGGCCGAGGCCGTGATCGAGCGGACGTATCGTACGCCGGTCCAGGAGCACGCCTACCTGCAGCCCGAAGCGGGGGTCGCCTACATCGACGCCGAGGGGCGGGTGACGGTGGAAGTCGCCGGGCAGTGGGCGCATGAGGACCAGGAACAGATCGCCCACGCGCTCGGGCTGCCGCTGGAGCAGGTGCGCGTGATCTATCCTGCCATCGGCGGCGCCTTCGGCGGGCGCGAGGACATGTCGGTCCAGATCGTGCTGGCACTGGCGGTGTGGCGGCTGTCGCAGCGCGGGATCCGCCGTCCGATCCGCATCGTCTGGTCGCGCGAGGAGTCGATCCTCGGGCATCACAAGCGCCACGCTTTCACCATTCGCTCGAAGTGGGGGGCGACGCGGGAGGGGCGGCTGCTGGCGGCCGAGGTCGAGCTGATCCAGGACGGCGGGGCCTACGCCTACACCTCGACCAAGGTGCTCGGCAACGCCACGTTGATGTGCACCGGTCCCTACGAAGTGCCCAACGTTACCGTCGACGCGTATTCGGTCTACACCAACAACATCCCCGGGGGCGCGTTTCGGGGGTTCGGCGGCCCGCAGGGCTGCTTCTCGGCCGAGATGCAGATGAACCTGCTGGCCGAGGCCCTCGGGATCGACCCGGTGGAAATCCGGCGGCGCAATCTCCTGCGCGAGGGCGCGCTGCTTTCCGTCGGTACGCCGCTGCCTAAGGGTGTCTCGATCGACAAGGTCGTCGAGGCCTGCGCCGAGGCGGCCGGCTGGGACAAGCCCGGGGGCAAATCGCAACGCCCGAGTCGGGACCGACTCGGGGCAGCCGAGGCGCCGTATCTGCGGCGAGGCCTGGGCTTTGCCTGCGGGTTCAAGAACGTCGGCTTTTCGTTCGGGGCGCCGGAGCACTCATGGGCGACGGTCGAGATCCACGGCGGGGCGGCCATCGAGCGCGCCGTCGTCTACTATGCCGGCGCCGAGTGCGGGCAGGGGGCGCACACTGTCATAGCGCAGATGGCGGCCGAGGCGCTGGGCGTGACGATGGAGAAGATCGAGCTGGTCGTCTCCGACACCGCCCGCACCGACAATTCCGGTTCGGCCTCCGCCTCGCGCATGACCTTTATGGCCGGCAACGCTATCCGCGGCGCGGCGCAGGAAGCCCTGAAGAAGTGGGAGCAGGAGGAGCGGCCGGCGGTGGGAGTCTACAAGTACCGCCCACCGGCGACGAGCCCGATGGACCCCGAGACGGGCAAAGCCGAGCCGAACTTCGCTTATGGCTACGTCGCCGAAGCCGTCACGGCGGAGGTCGACATCGAGACGGGGCAAATCCGATTGCTGGAGGTAGTGTGCGCGGACGATGTGGGCAAGGCCGTCAATCCCCAGCAGGTCGAAGGGCAGATCGAAGGCGCCGTCGTCCAGGCGAGCGGCTACGCCATTCTCGAGAACTTCATCCAGGATGGCGGCAAAGTCCGCACGGCGCATCTCTCGACCTATCTGATCCCGACCGTACTCGATATCCCCGACCGCGTTCGTTCGGTGATCCTGGAGTACCCCGACCCGATCGGCCCGTGGGGCGCGCGCGGGATGGCTGAGATGCCCTACCTGCCGCTCACCCCGGCCGTGGCGGCAGCCGTGCACGACGCCACCGGCGTGTGGTTCACCGAGTTCCCCCTGACGCCGGAGCGCGTGTTGTTCGGGTTGCGCGCCGCCGGCGTGCGCTAGTACCGCGATGAGATGTTCCTCACCTTCGCACCCCCACCCCCTCCCCTCTCCGCAATGAGCCCCCATGGGTCGCCTTGCTGTCCCCGGAGATGGGGAAAGGGATGAGGTCGAACGGCCTGCACTCAAGGGCTCGTAACCTGCCTTGACCGGACCGCTTGTGGCCATCCGTGGAGGGGGCGATCTGGCAACGGGAGTCGCTGCACGGCTGCATCGCGCCGGTTTCCCGGTGGTGGTCCTGGAGATCGAACAGCCGCTGGCGGTGCGCCGGCTGGTGGCCCTGGCCGAAGCGGTCTACGCCGGCCGAGTTGTGATCGAAGGAGTCGAGGGTCGGCGGGCCGAGTCGGACGAGGAGGTCCCGTCGCTGGTGCAGGCCGGGGTGATCCCGGTGCTCGTCGACGGCCAAGGGACCTGCCTTTCCAGGCTCCGTCCACCGGTAATCGTCGACGGGCGGATGCGCAAAGCCCCTTCCGAGCTTGCTCTCGACGCCGCGCCGCTCATCATCGGTCTCGGTCCGGGTTTCGCGGCCGGCGGTGATTGCCACGCCGTGATCGAGACCCGGCGAGGTCATCACTTGGGCCGGGTTCTGTGGGATGGACAAGCGAGCCCCGATACGAAGATCCCCGAGCCGGTCGAAGGCTATGCGGTGGACCGCGTGCTGCGCGCCCCGCGCAGCGGGGCAATGCACGGCCTGACCGCGATCGGGGCGCTGGTGCGCCAGGGCGACCCCCTGCTGGCCGTCGACGGCGTGCCGGTGGCGGCGCCCTTCGACGGGGCGCTGCGCGGCCTGCTGCATGACGGCTTGCGCGTCTCGCGCGGGATGAAAGTGGGCGACCTCGATCCACGCCGCGAGACACGCTTCTGCCGCGAGATCTCGGACAAAGCGCTGGCGGTGGGCGGCGCGGTCCTCGAAGCGATCCTCTCCCGGCCGGAGCTGCGGCGGGCGCTGGCGGGCTAGTTGCGGAAAAATGGCTACGGTCGTCAAACCCCCACCCCTGACCCCTCTCCGCCACGTCCCTGTGCGCACCCGGGCCCTGTCCGCGGAGAGGGGGTCGGGGGGTGAGGTGGCAAGAGGTTTTTTCAGCAACCTGCTGGTTCCGTCTGGCGGGCCGCAGAACTCAAATTCACGGACACCGCCGTTCCGTGCCTTGCCCGGGAGTATCTCGCCGGGAGGCTCCAACCAGGGCTCCCACCGATGGCTCGAATCCAGGAGAGGCCGAACGGGTTCGTCATCGGACTTCTGAGACGGGACACTAGGTGCGGCTGACCGA
>CAYUWF010000101.1:0-8315 GCA_964448245.1 uncultured Anaerolineaceae bacterium
GTCAAGGCGCGGGCGGCGCCCTTGGCGATGCACGCCACCGGCTCCTCGGCCAGATAGGCCGGGACGCCGGTCTCGCGCGTCAGCCACTTGTCGATCCCGCGCAGCAGCGAACCGCCGCCGGCAACGACCATGCCGCGATCGATGATGTCGGAGGCCAGCTCGGGCGGGGTCCGCTCGAGCACCGACCGGGCGGCGGCGAGCTGCAGCTGCAAAGTCTCCTGGATCGCCTCGACGAATTCGTCGGTGGTGAGCGTGATCGGGCGGGGTAGGCCGGTGACCTGATCCTGGCCCTGGATCTCCATCGTCCGGCTCTCATCCTGCGCCGTTGCGGCGCCGATGCGGATCTTGGTCTCCTCGGCGGTGCGGGCGCCAATGACCAGCCCATATTTCTTGCGGACATAGGTCCCGATCGCTTCGTCCAGCCGGGAGCCGCCGCTGCGGACGGTGTTGGCCGTCACCAGTCCGCTCATCGCCAGGACGGCGGCCTGCGTCGCCCCCCCGCCCATGCCGACGACCATGTTGCCCGACGGCGTGGCGATCGGGAGCCCGATCCCGATGGCCGCCGCCAGAGGCTCCTGGATCAGGTAGACCTGGCGGCTGCCGGCCTGCAGGGCGGCCTCGTGGACCGCCCGCCGCTCGACGCTCGTGGCGCCCTCGGGCACGGTGATCATCACCCTCGGTTTGAACAAACGCGCCGGTCCGCAGACCTTCTCGATGAAGTAGCCCAGCATCCGCTGGGTCACTTCGAAATCGGCGATGACGCCTTGGTGCAGCGGGCGCATCACCTGGATGATCTCCGGCGTGCGCCCGTCCATCTCGCGGGCGGCGTGCCCCACTTCGACGATCTTCAATTCCTCGGTATCGATGGCGACGACCGTCGGCTCGTGCAGCACGACCTCGTCGCCCTCGCAGATGACGGTGTTGACCGTGCCCAGGTGGATGCCCAGGTCTTTGCCGAAGAGGGGCATCCCCTAGCTCTCCGAACCGGCCATCGGCGGCCGCGGCGCGCCGCGACGATACCGCCGCACCGCTTCCAGGCGCAGGGTGGACCGGCGCAGCGCCGCCTCGATCGCCAGGTACTCGTCGGTATCCGGAGACGGCCCCTTTTGGAGAAGCGCCTCGGCCCGCGCCCGGGCGGCTTCGGCCCGCGCCGTGTCGATCTCCTGGACGTTCTCGCCGACGTCGGCCAGCACGCTGACGATCGTCGGCCGCACCTCCATCACCCCGCCTGAGATGACGAAAATCTCTTCGCCGCCGCCGTGTCGGACGCGGAGAAAGCCGTTGCCGAGGCTGGTCAGGAGCGGGGCATGGTTGGGCAGAATGCCCATCTCGCCCTCACTGCCGGGGGCGATGACCATATCGACCGGGCCGCTGAAGAGCGCCCGGTCCTGACTGACGACCTCGCACTGAATCGGCATGACCGTCCTACGCGGCTGCCAGCCGCTTCCCCTGCTCGACCGCTTCTTCGATCGCCCCGGCCATATAGAAGGCCTGCTCGGGGAGATCATCGTGCTTGCCGTCGAGGATCTCGCGGAAACCGCGCACCGTTTCCCGCAGGGGGACGTAGCGCCCCTCGCGGCCGGTGAACTGCGCCGCCACGTGCAACGGCTGGGAGAAATAGCGCTCGATCTTGCGCGCCCGGGCGACGAGCATCTTGTCGTCTTCGCTCAACTCGTCGATCCCCAGGATGGCGATGATATCTTGCAGGTCTTTGTACCGCTGGAGCACCTTCTGGACCTGGCGGGCGGTGTTGTAGTGCTCTTCGCCGACGATCTGCGGGTCGAGAATGCGCGAGGTCGAAGCCAGCGGATCGACGGCGGGATAGATCCCCTTCTCGACGATCGAACGCTCCAGGGCGATGGTAGCGTCCAGGTGGGTGAAGGTCGCCACGGGGGCCGGGTCGGAGTAGTCGTCGGCCGGGACATAGACCGCCTGCATCGAAGTGATCGACCCGGTGCGGGTGGAGGTGATGCGCTCCTGCAGAGCGCCCATCTCGGTCGCCAGCGTCGGCTGGTAGCCCACCGCCGACGGCATGCGGCCCAGCAGGGCCGAGACCTCCGAGCCGGACATGCTGAAGCGGAAGATGTTGTCAATGAAGAGCAGCACGTCGCGCCCCTGGTCGCGAAAGTACTCGGCCATTGTCAGCGCCGTCAGCCCGACGCGCAACCGCACGCCGGGCGGCTCATTCATCTGGCCGTAGACCAGGACGGTGTCCTTGAGCACGCCGGCCTCGATCATCTCGCGGTACATCTGCGTCCCCTCGCGGGTTCGCTCGCCGATGCCGGCGAAGACCGAGTTGCCCTTGTGCACGGTGGCGATCGAGCGAATCAACTCCTGGATCAGGATCGTCTTGCCGACGCCGGCGCCGCCGAAGATGCCGGTCTTGCCCCCCTTGGTGAAGGGGGCCACCAGATCGATGACCTTCAGGCCGGTCTCGAAGACTTCCACCCGCCGCGACTGCTCCTCGAACGACGGCGCCGCGCGGTGGATCGGGTAGCGGAGCGTGGCCTTCACCTCCCCCCGGCCGTCGATGGGAATGCCCAGGACGTTGAAGACGCGTCCGAGGGAAGCTTCACCCACCGGCACGGTGATCGGCCCGCCCGTGGCGCGCGCCGGCATCCCGCGCTGAAGACCGTCGGTGGTGTCCATCGCTACGGTGCGCACCTGCCGGTCGCCGAGATGGCGCTGCACCTCGAGCACCAGCGGCGCCTCCCCCGGCCGATCGAGTTCGATAGCGTCGTAGACCTTCGGCAGCTCACCCGACGGGAACTCGCAATCGACCACCCCGCCCAGGATCTGCACTACCTTCCCTGTCACTTCCGCCATACGTCGAACCTCCTCGTGGAGCTCTCGATGCCCGCCACCACGTCTTCCTTCCACCTCACCCCCTACCCCTCTCCGCCGGCAACTCCCTGTTTCAGGATGCTCCGTGGCGGAGAGGGGTGGGAGTTTCAGGGGAGTGGGGAGGGGCTCCGCTCCCCCCACTCCCCTAGATTATCCTCTCCTCCCCCTGCAGCATCCCAAGAAGCGCGGACGTGCCTGCGCACATAGGGAGGGGCAAGGGGTGGGGGTTTGCAGGAAAGCCATCGCGGTCAAGCCCCATCTAGACCCGCTGCGCCTCGACGCCGCCGACAATATCGAGCATGTCGCTGGTGATGGCCTGCTGGCGCGCCTTGTTGTACACCAGCCGCAGCGCCGAGGTCAATTCGACGGCGTTCTGCGTCGCGTTCTGCATCGCTACCATCCGGGCGGCATGCTCGCTCGCCAGCGATTCCATAACGGCGTGGAAGACCTGCAGCGCCGTGAAGCGCGGCACGATCTGCCCGATCAATTCCTCTTCGCTCGGCTCATAGATATAGGCCGGGGCCGGGCCGGCCGCCGCCTGGAATTCCGTCACGCGCGCCTCGGCACGCGCCACCTGCAGTGGGAGCAGCAATCTCCTCGTCGGAACCTGGCGCAGCAGATTGACGAAGCTGGTGTAGACCAGATAGACCTGGTCGGTGCGGCCCTCCAGGTAGTCTTCGACCACCAGCCGGCCGATGGCCGAAACGTCAGCGAAGCTCGGCTCCGCCGGGATCCCGCTGAAATCGGCGCGCACTTCGATCCGCCGCCGCATCATCATGTCGCGGCCTTTGCGGCCGACAAAGACGTAAGTGACCGGCGCCGGGCTGGCGCGGAAGGCCCCCAGGCAGAAGCGCACCAGGTTGGCGTTGTAGGCGCCGGCCAACCCGCGGTCACTGGTGACGACGACGGCCGTGATCCGCTTCACGTCCGCCCGCTGGGTCAGCAGCGGATGGGCCACGTCGCCCGCCGGCTGCGTGGCCAGGTGGAGCAGCACTTCCCAGGCCTTGGTGGCGTACGGCCGCGTCGCCTGCACCGCCTGCTGCGCGCGCCGGACGCGGCTGGCGCTGACCGCCTGCAGGGCTCGCGTCACCTGGGCGATGTTGCCGACGCTGCGGATCCGCAGCCGCATCTCGCGGGCCGAGGCCATGTCGTTCGACTCCCTCGCCTTGGATCAGCCCTGCCAGCCCTGGTTGAAGGCCTCGATCGCTTGGCGTAGCGCCAGCTCCGTCTCGGGCGTGACCATCTTGCGGGCGGCGATATCCTTCGGGATCTCGGGGTGAATGGCCTCGATGCTGCGCAGGAGCGCTTCCTCCCACGCCTGGACGCGATCGACCGGGAGGCGGTCGGCATACCCGTTGGTGGCGCCGAAGAGGGCGATCACCTGGTGCGCCAGCTCGGCCGGGGCATACTGGGGTTGCTTGAGGACCTCCTGCAGCCGCTCGCCGCGCGCCAGTTGGGCCTGGGTGGCCTTGTCCAGGTCGGAACCGAATTGGGCGAAGGCCGCCACTTCACGGAAGGAGGCCATGTCGAGGCGGAGCCGCCCAGCGACCTGCTTCATCGCCTTGGTCTGGGCGTCGCCGCCGACACGCGAGACCGACAATCCGACGTTGATCGCCGGCCGGATGCCGGCGTAGAACAGGTCGCCCTCCAGGTAGATCTGGCCGTCGGTGATGGAAATGACGTTGGTGGGGATGTAGGCCGAGACGTCGCCGAGCAACGTCTCGATAATCGGCAGCGCCGTCAGCGATCCACCAGACCCGGCGACGTGGGCGACGCGATGCCCCCCGGCGTCGCTCCGTTCCTGCAGGGCGGCTTCGGCTTCGTGCCGCGCCATGGGCCCGTCGTACACCTTGCCGTCGACGGAGTCCTTGACGTCGACCGCGCCGTCTCCGGCAGGAGCGATGACGTACTTGTCCGCCAGGCGAACGGCGCGTTCCAAGAGGCGGCTGTGCAGGTAGAAGACGTCCCCCGGGTAGGCTTCGCGGCCCGGGGGCCGGCGCAGCAGCAGCGAGACCTGGCGGTAGGCCCAGGCGTGTTTCGACAGGTCGTCGTAAATCACCAGCGCGTCGCCGCCCTGCTCGGCGAATTCTTCGCCGATGGCGCATCCGGCATACGGGGCGACGTATTGCAGCGCCGCCGGTTCGTCGGCGGCGGCCACGACGACCACGCTGTGCTCCATCGCCCCGAACTGCTCGAGCGTCCCCACGGTGCGGGCGATCGCCGCCCGCTTCTGCCCGATGGCGACGTAGATGCAGATCAGGTCCTTGCCCTTCTGATGAATCATGGTGTCGATCGCCAGCGCCGTCTTGCCCGTCTGGCGGTCGCCGATGATCAACTCGCGCTGGCCGCGACCGATCGGGATCATGGCGTCGATGGCCTTGATCCCCGTCTGCACCGGAGTGTCCACGTCCCGTCGCTTCACCACGCCGGGGGCGATGCGCTCGATCGGTCGATACGAGGAGGTGGCGATCGCCCCGCGCCCGTCGATCGGCTGCCCGAGGGCGTTCACCACGCGGCCGATCATCGCCTCCCCCACCGGGACCGAAGCGATGCGCCCGGTGCCGTAGACCGACATCCCCTCTTGGATCCCGGAGAACGCGCCCATGATGATGATGCCGGTCGAATCCGCCTCGAGGTTGAAGGCGATTCCCATCACGCCGTTCTCGAAGAGGACCAACTCCTGCGAGCGGACGCCGGTCAGCCCGGAGGCGCGGGCAATGCCGTCCCCGGCCTCCAACACGCTGCCGACCTCGCGCAGGCTCACTTCCGGCCGGTAGTCCTTGATTTGCTTCTCGAGGTCGGATGCAAGGTTCCTGACGAGGTCCGACATGCCGCCTCCAGGGCGATGGTTAGACGCAGGAGTTCGGCGGCCAGAGGACCGAGGGATCGGCCGTGGACGCCGTCGCAGCCGCCGGAAGGGCCGCGAATCGCTCTTCCTCGGACAGCCGGCCAATGTTAACTGAAGTAGTCCTTCTTGTCCAGCCGTTCACAATCGCCATGACCGCCTTGATCAGCTTCCTTCTTCGATCGAGCCACGCTTTCTGCCCTGCCCGAGCTCGATCGAGCGCTCATAAGCCGCCCAAATCGCCCGGGAAATGGCGGTCCGGAACCCGGCTTTCTCCAGGTAGTAGAGCGCCGCCGCCGAGGTCCCTCCGGGAGACGTCACTTGATTGCGCAGCCGAGCCAGGTGCATCGGTGAACTCTCGTAGAAAGCCACCGAGCCGCGCACGGTCTGAACGACCAGCGCCTCGGCAATGCGTCTCGGGAATCCCAAGTGCACGCCGGCATCGACCATGGCCTCCATGAAGAGGAAGACGTAGGCCGGGCCCGTCCCCGAGAGGGCCGTCGCCATATCGAGATAGTCTTCGTTTTCGACGAACAGCTCCTGGCCGCAGGAGGCCAGGATCGCTCGCGCTTCGTCGCGCTGCTCCGCAGTGCTCTCCGGCGTGGCCGTCCAGACCGTGATCCCCTCCCCGACCTGGGCCGGGGTGTTCGGCATCGAGCGGACGACGGCCGCATGAGAGAGGCCGCGCGTCAGATCGAGCAGCCGGGCGCCGGCGACGATCGAAAGCACCAGCGCCTGCGGCGGGACGGCGCCCCGCAATTGGCGCATGACTTCGTCCAGCGTCTGCGGCTTGACCGCCAGGACCACCGTCGAGGCGCCGTCAACCCCCTTGCGCGAGTCGGGGTCGACGCGCACGGCGTGCCGTGCCTTCAACTCCTGCAGGCGCTCCGGGCGCGGACCGCACACGGCGATCTCCTCCGGCGCGATCCCGGCGCGTTGAATGAGACCGCCAACCATCGCCTCGGCCATGACGCCCGGGCCGACGAAGACGATATTTCTGCGTTCCGCCATACGCTTCTCCCTAGCAGATGCTCGGACCTCGGCGTCCTTCGCCTTCCCCTTCGGGGACGACATGAAACTCAGGATGCCTTACGCCCTCGCGACTAACATGTTGCTGAAAAAACCTCTTCCCACCTCAACCCCCCGGCCCCTCGCGGAGCAGCCTGTAAGGCTCTCCGCGGACAGGGTCCGGGTGCACCCAGAGACGTGGCGGTGAGGCCCTCCGCGTCGCTACGGGCGGCTCCGCGCGGGGCGGAGGTCTGGGGGGTGGGGGTTGACGACCGTAGCCATTTTTCCGCAACCTGCTACTGGAGGCCTGTAGGGGAACGGCACATCGTCCCGAGCGGAGCGAGGGATGCCGTGCCCCTACGCGGAACGGCCAGGCGAGCATGTCGAATGGGCCAGCCCAGCGATCCTCAAGGCCGGGCGAAATAGCGCAGCGCCAGGCGCACTCGGCCCTCGATCTGCTCCGGCGCCTCCGGCGGAAGCGCCTGCACCGCCGCCTGAGCCTCGACCAGACTGTAGCCTAGCGAAGTCAGCGCCGCCAGAACGTCCATGTCGGCCGGGATCAGAACCGGGCCGCCCGCCCCCGGCGCGGCGAACTTGTCTTTCAGGTGGAAGACGATCCGCTCGGCCGTCTTCTTCCCCACCCCCGGGACACGGGTCAGCGCCTCCGGCTGCCCGCTGGCCACGGCCGCCCGCAGCGCGTCCGGGCTGACATTCGAGAGCACGGCCAGTGCCAGCTTTGGGCCGATCCCGCTGACCTGCAGCAGGAGTTCGAAGAGCTCCCGCTGCTCGGGGCTGCCGAACCCGAAAAGAGTCAACGCGTCCTCGCGCACAACGAGATACGTGTGGAGGAAGACGACCTTGCCAACGGACGCCCCGGACTCGAGCACCGACCTAGGCACGAGTAGGCGCAGCCCTACGCCCCCGACCTCGACCACCATCTCGGCAGCCGAGATCTGCTGGACGACTCCGCGCACGGTGGAGATCATGCGCCGGCCTCCAGGCGCTCCCGCGTCCTGCTCATATGGGCATGGCAGATCGCCGTCGCCAGGGCGTCGGCGGCGTCATCCGGGCGAGGGATTTCGGTCATTTGGAGCAGCGTTCGCACCATCGTCTGCATCTGGCGCTTGTCGGCCGCACCATAGCCGGTAACGGCCTGCTTGATCTCCACCGGGGAGTACTCTGTGACGGACAGAGCATGACGCGCCAGGGTCAACAGCGCCACCCCGCGCGCCTGGCCTACCGCCATGGCGGTCGAAACGTTGCGCTCGAAGAAAAGCCGTTCTACGGCCGACGACTCGGGTCGGTGGGCGTTCAGGACACGCTCGATCCCGGCCTCCAGGGCCAGCAAGCGCCTGCCCAGATCCTCGCCTGCCTGCGTTTCGATCACTCCATAGTCGATCAACTCCAGCTCGCCGCCGCGGGCCTGCCGGATCAAGCCGTAGCCGGTGCGAGCCATGCCAGGGTCGATGCCCAGGAGGAGACGAACTCGCCCCGTGCGCGCCGGCCCACTACCTGGGGAAGTCGGGGTTTGGGACAAGCGGGCGCCGGAGCCCCCCACCGTGCGGGTCAGGCGGTTTCCAGAAGCGCGACGGCTTCGTCCGAGACGTGCAGCGTGGAG
>CAYUWF010000102.1:0-8215 GCA_964448245.1 uncultured Anaerolineaceae bacterium
GCCTTTTGCGCTATTCTTAGAGGACCCCAACCGGCGGACCCATGCAGGAGTCTGACCATGGTCAATGACGCCTTGGCCGACGCCGAAGGCCGCATGAAGGGAGCGGTGCGGGCGCTGGATGAGGAACTGGCCGGCATCCGCACAGGCCGGGCCTCGCCCGCCCTGGTGGAACGGCTCCCGGTTGAGTACTATGGCGTGCCGACCCCGCTGATGCAGCTGGCGACGATCTCGGCGCCGGAGCCGCGCCTGCTGACGATCCGGGCCTTCGATGCCGGCTCGATCAAAGACATCGAGCGGGCGATCCAGGCCTCCGATCTGGGATTGACGCCCAGCAACGACGGCAAGCTCATCCGGCTCTCGATCCCCCCGCTGACCGAGGAGCGCCGCCACGACCTGGTGAAGATCGTCCACGGCCGCGCCGAAGAAGCCCGCGTGGCGGTGCGTAACGTGCGGCGCGATATCCACAACGATCTGCGAGAGTTCGAGCGGGAGAAGCTGATCTCCAAGGACGATCTGGAACGGGCTGAAACCGAGCTGCAGCGCCTGACCGACGAGCAGGTGGAGCACGTCAATCGGGCGACCAAGAAGAAGGAAGACGAAGTCCTCGAAGTCTGACGGCGCGGATGGCCAAAGACCGCCCCTCTGAAATCCCCAGTCAGGTGCCGCTCCATGTGGCGATCATCATGGACGGGAACGGCCGCTGGGCGCGCGCCCGCGGCCTGCCGCGGCTGGCCGGCCATCGGGCCGGGGTCGACAATCTGCGACGCGTGCTGGAAGCCGCCTCCGAGTTCGGCATCCAAGTCCTGACGGTGTATGCCTTCTCCACCGAGAACTGGGGTCGGCCGCCCGATGAAGTGCGGGGCTTGCTCAATATCCTGGAAGACGTCATCGACCGCGAGCTGCAGAGCCTGAACAAGAACGGCGTCCAGCTGCGACACATCGGCCGCCTGGAGCGCCTCAGCCCCGAACTGCAAACCAAGGTCCATCAGGCGGTCGACCTGACGCGCGACAACCATCGCCTGGTCTTGAACATCGCCTGGAACTACGGCGGACGCGATGAGATCGTCCAGGCCGTGCGCCGCATGATGGAGAGCGGGGTGCTGCCGGAGGAAGTCGACGAGGATCTCGTCTCGCACTACCTCTACACGGCGGGCATCCCTGATCCCGATCTGATCATCCGCACCTCCGGCGAGCTGCGGGTCAGCAACTTCTTGATCTGGCAGGGTGCCTACGCCGAATGGTACGTCACACCGACCTACTGGCCGGATTTCGGCCGCGAAGAGCTGCTCGGAGCCCTGAGGGAATACGCCCGACGCGACCGCCGCTTCGGCCGAGTCGAGCCGGTCCGCCCGGCCTAGCGTCCCGTTCGGTTGCGGAGCCCTTCGTACGGACACCGACTGCGGACTCCATTCCTTCCCGGCGCGAACGCCTTTGTCAAGCCATCTCCGGAACGGGACACTGAGATGCTGCGCCAACGCCTCCTGGTGACGGTGGTCATCCTCCCGGTGGGCCTGTGGGTCTTTGCCGTCGGGGGGTGGCTCTTCGCCGCGGCCATGGCGCTGGTGCTGGCCCTGGCGGCGCGCGAGTATGCCGGCCTATTCCGCCGCGGGGGACTGCGGCCCTCGGCGCTGATCCTGATGGCGGGTACGGCGGCGCTGGTCCTGGCGCGCCAGAGCAGGGGTTTCGACGACAGCGCCGCCGTGCTGGCGGGGGTGGCGCTGGCCGCCATGGCCTGGCACCTGGTCGACTTCGAACGGGGCGCGCCCCGCTCCGGCACCGACTTCGGCGTCACGCTGGGGGGCATCGCCTATCTGGGGCTGGTCGGCGCCTATCTCGTCTCGCTGCGCAACCTGCCGGACGGGCTGTGGTGGCTGCTGATCAGCTTGCCGGCGGTGTGGATCGGCGACTCGGCCGCCTATTTCGTCGGGCAGGCTTACGGCCGCCACAAGATGGCGCCGCGCCTGAGCCCGAAGAAGTCCTGGGAGGGGTACCTCGCCGGAATCACCGGCGCGGCGCTGGCCGGCGCGGGATTGGCGGCGCTGGTTGGCGACGTCTTCCAGCAGGCCCCGACCGTCACCGTTTCCGCCGGACTGATCCTGGGGCTGGTCCTGGGCGTCGTCACGCCTCTGGGCGATCTGGGGATCAGCATGATGAAGCGCGAGATGAAGGTCAAAGATACCGGGACGCTCCTGCCCGGCCACGGCGGCGTGCTCGATCGGATCGATTCGTGGCTGTGGGCGGGGGTCCTCGGGTACTACTTGACGCTTTTCTTGGCCGTCTGAATCGCCGGGGCAGAGGGGTTGCGGCTTCACGCCGACGGTGCTATACTCCTCGCCCGTAGCGTACGGTCGTCCCCGGTTCGTCCCCTGGCGAGTTCATCCTTTCATCGAGACCTTGCCTTCGACTGACCTGCTCGTTCGTCATCAGCGCGACGCGGCCTGATCCGGCAGCTTGCCGGGCGCGCGGCCTTTCTGGGAGAAGCCATGAATATCGCTCAATTGGAAACCATGAACCTGCCCGATCTGCGCGGCATCTCGCGGGACCTCGATATCCAGGGAGCGGCGCGCCTCAAGAAGGAGGATCTCGTCCTGCGCATCATGCAAGCCGACGCCGAACGGCACGGCCTGGAGTTGCGCGGCGGCATCCTCGAGATCGTGGGCGAGGGCATGGGCTTCCTGCGGGCCGACCACTATCTCCCCGGACCGAACGACATCTACGTCTCGCAGTCGCAGATCCGCCGCTTCAGCCTGCGCACCGGCGACATGGTCATCGGCCAGATCCGCCCTCCCAAGGACACTGAGAAATACTATGGGCTGCTGCGGGTGGAATCGATCAACGGCATGGATCCCGAGGAAGCCAAGGGCCGCCCCAAGTTCGAAGACTTGACCCCGATTTTCCCCGAGGAGCGCTTCGACCTCGAGACCGACCGCCACACGCTGACGACGCGCATGATCAATCTGTTGACGCCCATCGGCAAGGGCCAGCGTGGCCTGATCGTCTCGCCCCCCAAGGCGGGCAAGACGACCGTCCTGAAGCAGATCGCCAACGCCATCTCGCTCAAATATCCCAAGGTCCACTTGATGATGGCCCTCATCGGCGAGCGGCCGGAAGAGGTCACCGACATGGACCGCTCGGTCGACGCCGAGGTCATCTCGTCGACCTTCGATGAGCCGGTCAACTCGCACGTGCGGGTGGCCGAGATGGCGCTCGAGCGCGCCAAGCGCCTGGTCGAAATCGGGCGCGACGTGGTCATCCTGATGGACTCGCTCACCCGCCTGGCGCGCGCCTACAACCTGATGGTCACGCCCTCCGGCCGCACGCTCTCGGGCGGCCTCGACCCGGCGGCGCTCTATCCGCCCAAGCGCTTTTTCGGCGCCGCCCGCAACATCGAAGACGGGGCCTCGCTGACGATCATCGCCACCTGCCTGGTCGACACGGGCTCGCGTATGGACGACATGGTCTACGAGGAGTTCAAGGGCACCGGCAACATGGAGCTGCTCCTTTCGCGGCGGCTGCAGGAGCGGCGCATCTTCCCGGCCTTCGACATCGAGCGCTCGTCGACCCGGCGCGAGGAACTGCTGCTCGGGCCGGATATCACGCCCATCGTCTGGCTCATGCGCCGCATGTTCTCGCACATGGTCACGCCGCCCCCGAGCGGCGCCGGCATGGACGTCACCAACGCCACCGAGGCGATTCTTCAGAAGATGGCTCACACCGACAGCAACCTGGAGTTCCTCGAGACCTTGCAGGAGGAGGGCAAGTAGGTGTCGTCGGGAGGGCGGATGCACGCCGCCTGGGTCAGGCGGAATGGCCTGGCGTTTCTGGCGGTCGCCGGGCTGCTCGTTGCGAGCGTGGCCGTCGCCTTGAGCGTGCAGGCGCGCGGGCAGGAGATCGCCGAAGCCTCCGGCCGACCGGGCGGCGCCGTCGACCTGCCGCCGTACGATCCTGCCACGGTCGAGCTGCCGGCCTTCGCCCCGAAGGCGCCGGCGACGGTTCTCACCCGCAAGACGCAGCCAGACACCCAGACGCCGTTGCGCGCCCGTGTCGAGGTGCTGCGCTACACGGTGCAGGGCGGCGACTCGGTCTTCGGCATCGCCGACCGCTTCAGCCTCGATCCGGAAACGGTGCTATGGGGGAACTTCGACACCCTGGAAGACGACCCGCACCTGCTTCGCCCGGGTCAGGAGTTGAACATCCTGCCGGTCAACGGCACCTACTACCAATGGCAATCCGGCGACAACCTGCAGAGCGTCGCCGATTTCTTCGGGGTCGAACCATCGAGCATCGTCGACTGGCCGGGCAACCAACTCGGCCCCGAGAACCCGGTGGTCGAGGCCGGGACCTGGCTGGTCATCCCGGACGGCGTGCAGGCGTTCCGAACGTGGGTGGTGCCGATGATCGCCCGCGGGGCAGCCGGGGTGGGAACCGCCTTCGGCCCCGGGGGCTGCAGCGGCGACTATTCGGGCGGCGCCGTGGGATCGGGCGGATTCATCTGGCCTACCGCTAACCACTACGTCTCCGGCAACGACTACTGGTCCGGCCACCTCGGGATCGACATCGCCGCCGGCACCGGAACGCCGGTGTGGACAGCCGACAGCGGTGTGGTGGTCTTCGCCGGCTGGTCGAACGGGGGCTATGGCAACCTGGTGATGCTCGACCACGGCAATGGGTGGCAGACGGTGTATGCCCACCTGAGCTCGGTCCGCGTGGGCTGTGGACAGAGCGTCGGCCAGGGGGAGACGCTCGGCGCGGCCGGGTCCACCGGCAATTCCACCGGAGCCCATCTGCATTTTGAGACCCGCTCCGACGGCGGTTTCGTCAGTCCGTGGTTCGTTTTGCCGTAAGGGAGAAGCACTCGCCCCGAGCGCAGCGAGCGCAGCGAGCGCGGCGAGGGGAACTTCGCTCCGACGGTTGACACGGTGCGGCGCGCCCTGGGCGTAGGGATTCCGCCGGATAGTCGTCGGAATGGCGGGTCCTCCTCTCAGCGGGCTCTCAACTGCACCGACTTGACCAGCCCTGTGCCGCCTGATAGGATGCTTCGCTTCGAAGCGACCGCGCCATGAGCCAGATTCCTCCTTCCCCCGAGAGTTCCCCCAAGGGGCTCTCGCCGCGCCTGCGAGATTGGCGCAGCCTGTGGCAGACCGTCCAGGCGCGCGGTTGGCGCGGGACGGTCGTACGCTACATCGGCCATCTGGCGGCATTGGGCCTGGTGCTGGTGGGCGTCGTGGCGGCTCGCGCCGGATGGCTGGCCCTGCCCCTTGAAGGGTTCCGCGGATCGCCGTTCTCCGCCCAGGCTGCCGGGACGACGCCGACGGCGCTGGCGGCGCTTGGGACGGAGTTCCTGCCGCCGTTCTCCGGCGCAGGCCCGGACCTGGCGATTCTCCAGCGACAGACCGACTCCCACACCGAGATCCCCTCCCGGCCGCGGCTGGAAATCATCAAGTACGTCGTCCAGTCCGGCGATTCGCTTTTTGGCATCGCCGAGCGCTTCGGCCTGAAGCCGGAGACGCTCCTCTTCGGGAACTACGATGTGTTGCAGGATGATCCGCACAGCCTGCAACCGGGTCAGGAGTTGAACATCCTACCCGTCGACGGGACGTCGTATACCTGGCATGCCGGCGACGGGCTCAGCGGGGTCGCCAGGTTCTTTGGCGTTACCTCCGAGGAGATCCTCGACTGGCCCGGGAACAACCTCGACCCCGGTATGGACGTCGACAATCCTGCCATCGCGGCGGGGAAGGTGCTCGTTGTCCCAGGGGGAAAGCGCGAAGTCCAGAGTCTTTTCCGACCGCGCATCACCCGCGCCAACCCGGGCGTGGCGAGCATCCTCGGGCCCGGCGCCTGCGGGGCCATCTATGACGGACCGACGGGGACCGGCTCCTTCGCCTGGCCGACTTCGCTGCACTACCTGTCCGGCTTCGACTTCAACCCGGCCCTCGGCCATCCGGCGATCGACATCGCCGGCGACACAGGCCATGGCATCACGGCCTCGGATACCGGGGTCGTTGTCTATGCCGGGTGGAACGAGTGGGGCTACGGCAACGTCGTCGTCATTGACCACGGCAACGAGTGGCAGACGCTGTATGCCCACCTGAGCCAGGTCAACGTGGGCTGCGGCCAGGCGGTCTATCAGGGAAACCTGATCGGGCTGATGGGCTGCAGCGGGACCTGCTCCGGCTCGCACCTGCACCTGGAAGTCCGCTACGGCGACGGTTTCGTCAACCCCTGGAACGTGCTGCCGTAGGGGCTGATGTCATTACGAGCCGCCGCTCTGCGGCGGCGTGGCAATCCCCTCTTGGGCCCAGCCTGGCAGCCGCGCGCCCTGGCGCCACGGCGCAATCATGACCAGCGCCACCTCGCCTTGTTCAGTTAGGTTCCGTTAGGCTTCGTTTTCGCTCGGAGGACGGCGAGGAGATTGCCACCCCTCCGATTCCCTCGGGGCAGGCTCCGGCCTCCCTCTCCGCTCCGCTTCGAGGACTGTCGTGCGGCCGCCTCGGAATGACGGCTCATCAGGGCCCGTCGTTAGCGCCTCTCCCACAAGTAAAGCCGGCGCTCGGATTCGTCGATCGGCTCGACCTGGCGCAGGTCGAATTCGCGGCGGAAGGCCCGTTCGAATCCCTGGACGTCATAGTCGGGGAAGATATCCTGGCGCGCGGCCATCATGCGTTTCACCTGGCTGTCGGACTTGGGGACGAACTCGATGATCAGCCACCGCCCCAGAGCGGCGAAAAAGGCGGCGAGCTGAGGCAGGGGGACGTTGTTCCCAATCGCCAAATGATGCACCAGGGCCAGCGCCATCACCGCCTCGGCCGGCCCGCGCTCGAGGAGCGCCAGCCGCTCGGCGTGGTGCCATCCCTGGGCGGGGCTGGGATTGGTCAGGTCCATCAGGAGCGGCAGGAGATTCGTCTCGCCCTGAGCGCGCACATGCCGGTAGTCCGCTTCGACGGCGCTCGGGTCGACATCGAAGGCCACCGTCGGGATGCCTCGGGCGGAGGCCAGCCGGCTGAAATCGCCGGTGTTCGCCCCCAGATCCCACAACGATGAGGGGGAGGCGCGGTCGAGATACTCGCCGACGAGCCGCCGCTTTGCCTCCAACGCCGACGGGCTGTAGTTGTGCATCGTCCCGTACTCGGCCCAGTCGGTGCGGCCGGGTTCCCAGCGCAGCCCGGCGACGGTGCGGCGCAGGTTGTCGAGCAGGCCGAGGAAGCCGGTGCGCGTTACTCGCCGGCTCCCCTGCACTGCGCGCACCTCGGCTCCGGCGAAACGTCGCTGGCTGGCGGCGTGGAGGTAGAGATGAGTCAGCAGCCCCAGGTTGAGCCGGGCCTTCCAGGGGAGCAGACGCACCGCCAGATCGAGCGGGACGCCGTCGACATACAGCCGCAGCAGTTGACCCAGCCGGATGTCGCGGCGGCTCATGAGGGTCAGCGGCGCCAGGAAGTGCTGGCAGAACTGCCGGTAGGCCGCCCAGGGTTCGCCCTGGCGATACGCCTCGAAGGACAAGGTGTCGATCAGCACGGGCCGGCCGCGCAGAAACTGAATATTGTAGGCGCTGGCATCCTTGAGGGTGAGCCCGCGCGCCAACGCCCGCAGCTGGACTTCGAGGGTCGCCAGCGCGGCGTCCTGTAGCTGGCTGAAGCACCACTCATAGGGATAGGAGATGAAGGGGATCGTCTCGGGGCGGATGACGAGCGAGGCCGTCTCCGGCTCGGCCGGCGAGGTGTCCGAACGCTCATGCGGAACGAGCAACCCGGCTTCGACCAGCTCGGCGTACAGTCCACTTTGCTCGAACTGATCGAACGACCTGCGGTAGCTGCGGTTGATCTGACGGTAGAGCGTGCCGTCGCGGACGAAGAGGAACCCGCTTGGATCGCGGAATGACGCCCCGCTGCGGACGCTACTCCCCATGCTTTTCGGAGTCCGGGGGCGGCGTGTCCTTTCGGCGGAAGATGCCCTTGATGCGACTCCACGACATCCGGATGGCGAGCGCCGCGCCCAAGGCCCCGGCGATGAGCAGTTGGATCAGAAAACTGCCCGAGCCCGGGTCGAGGTAGGCTGGCGGCGCCGCCAGACCCATCAGCAGCGGTAACCAGGACATGCTCACCTCCTCCGTCGTCTCCGGACGTGACCTCTTGGCCGTACACGAGAGAGCCGCTTCCTACGGGAAGCGGCTCCAGCGCCCTCGGCGCGACTTGAACGCGCGGCCCCTTGGTCCGCA
>CAYUWF010000103.1:0-7863 GCA_964448245.1 uncultured Anaerolineaceae bacterium
AGCACCTGACGGCCGAAGAGCGCCACCCCGGCCGCGTCGGAGGCGACGAATCCCGCCAGCCCCGGCCCGGCGATCGCCCGGCCGGCGAGCAGAATGAATCCGGCGCGCACCACGGCGCGCAGCGCGAACGGCAGGCCGGACCAGGCGGCGACGTTGAGGACCGCCAGGCTGGTGCTGCGCCCGCCGAGCACGGTCGAGACGAGGTGCAGCACGCCGCCGGTGATCAGCCAGCCGATCCAGACGACTGCCACCGCGCCGACGCCCGGCAGGAGGTAGAGGAAGGTCGGGCTGCGCGTCGATTCGAGCGCCGTCATGAACTGGGCCTGTTGATCGGGTGAGTAGTACTGGAAGTCCGGCGGCAGGCTCTCCGCGCCGAAGGCGCCCACCTGCTGGCGCACCCGCCCGACGGCCAGCACCGGCAGGAGCGCCGCCAGCGACAGAAGGAGCAGCGGCGTCAGCCACGATGGCCGGTCCAGGTGGACGATCTCGGCGAAGGTGCGGCGTGGTCGAAGGAAAAGGCCCGGGACGAGGCGAAAGTGAAATCGGCCTCTCGGTCGCGCCGCGGCCACGGCTGGTGAGGAAGTCTCCATGCCGAGGATTATACCGGCCGGGTCCGGCAGTCGATCCTGCCACAGCCTTCCTTAGACGATACGAATGATCCGGGACGCGGACGCGGACGGCGCGCCATTCAACCGCGTTCTCGCTCGGGACCGCGGTTGCGAGAGGGGCTCGTCAGCGGATCGCCGGGAGGATCGCTACCGGGCGGGACCGGCCGGCGGGGTAAGCCGGTTGCGCCTCGCGCGCAGCCAGCTCCATCCCAAGAGGCAGATCCCCACGATAAAGGCGGCGGCTGCGAGTAAGGCTGCGAGAATTGCCAGCGGGCTAGGTGTGCTAGGACCGCCGTTCCCCGGAGGGCCCGCCGTCGGCCCGGCCAGAGCTGTGGCCGTCGCCGCTACGGCTTCCTCCAGCTCGGCCAGAGCGGTTCCGGTGGCGGCAGCGGCCGTTTCGATCTCCGGAGGAAACGTCGGCGTCCCAGCCGGACCGGTCGGTGGACCGGAGGAGGAAGCCTCGGCTGTGGAAGTCGCGGCCGGGGCGGTCGTGCCTGCGCTCGGAGGGGTCGGCGATGTGGAGGCCGAGGTCGGGCTGGAGATAGCGGTGGCTGTACGAGTCGGCGTCCTCGTCGAAGTGGCAGGGGTCACCGGAGTCGGCGAGGGCCCCGGGGTCGGTGTGCGCGAGGCGGTCGGTGTGCGGGACGGCGTAGGGCTCGGGCCAGGGGTCGCCGTCGAGGTGCGGGTCGGAGTGCTGGATGGCGTGCGCGTGGCTGTCGGCGTGAAGGTGCGGGTGGGGGTATTGGTCGGCGTGCGCGTCGGCGTGCTGGTGGCGCTGGAGATTGAGGTCGCCGAGGGGACGGGCGTGTTTGTCGCCGGCGGTGCGGTCACAGTGAAGGTGCCGGCCAAGAGGGTCAGGGGTATCGTGTTCGGTACCGAATCGGCTGCGGTCGCGTTGGCCAGGCCCAGTGTGCTCAGACCCACGTTGGCGCTGCTATTGACGTTGAAAGTGATGTTCGCGACAACACCGTCGGATATCGGTGTGGTGTTGATCGCGGCGATGACGAGCACGAGCCTGCCCGGGGATGGGACGTTGCAACCGATGGACTTGCCGGCAGCCTGGGCCGCCGCGCCGATGGTCACGGCGAAACCGTTGCATCCGCCGCTGGCGACCGTGAGGCGCGTGCTATCGAAGGTGAGATCGAAGTTGATGATGACGACGTCAGCCCCAGGATCGGAAGCCAGGGAGACGGTCACGCCGACTCCGGTCGTGCCGGGGAGCCCCGAACTTGGGGCAACAGCCACCGAGAGGGTCGCGCCCGGTGCCAGCGCCCCCGCGCCGGACTGCGGCCAAATCACTCCCACGAGAAGGCCGATCGTCAGGAGAGCGCGGAACCGCAAATCCGCGGGCCTGCGTGAGACGTTGGCGGGGGATAGATCTAGCAGGGCCCGCCTGTCGTCGCGTCGGTCGGTCGCCTTCATGTCTCTCCGCTCGGTCGAAGCATGAGATGGTACCTCAACCCCCCAGAATGATGTTGACGATGGCCTGCACGTCCAACACGTTGACGCTGCCGTCGCTCGAGACGTCGGCGCGGATGATCACGTTCGGATCCGGCTCGATTCCCAGGATCACATTCACGCACAACTGGACGTCGATGACGTTGACCAGGCCGTCGAGGCTGACGTCGCCGGGGAGGCTCGAGCCTCCCGGCGTCGCCGACGGGATGAACGTCGCCGTCGGCAGGCTGGTGGGAGGGGGCGTGGTAGTCGAGGTGGAGGTCGGGGTGGTGCTGGGCGACGGGGTCAGGGAAGGCGTCGCCGAAGGGGCTACCGTCGTCGACGGGGTGGCGGATAGCGTCGCCGTGGCGGTGGGCGTCGCCGAAACCGTTGGGGTGCGCGAAGGAGAAGGAGTCGCAGTGGGGCTGGCCGTGGCGGTGGCAGTCGAGGTAGTGCTGGCGGTCGGGGTGGCAGTCTCGGTGGCGGTCGGAGTTGGGGTCGGCGGCGCCGGCGCAAACGGGTTCTCCAGCGACCATGCTGGGCCGGCCGGGATTCCGTCGGGGATTCGCTGCGCCCCGGTCGGGCCGCCGGCGAATCCGGAGGTGTCGTAAACTACATTGTCGCCGCCCTCGTCGAGGCGGAACAGCGCGAGGGTATTGGCGTCATTCGCGAAGGGAGCCGTCGGCAGGGAAAAATCCGCCCGGCTGCGGAGGATGTTGGAGAATCGAATCTCGTCGAGCCACCCGGCGAACGGCAGACCCACGTTGTACTTATCGGCGCCGAGAACGAGATAGGGGTCCGCCGGGGAGAGGGCCGCAGCGCTGTCTGGGTAGGAGAGATCACCCCCGGGTCCGGCGCCGGAGGCGTCCAGGCGCCCGTCGACGAAGAGCCACGTGAACCCGTCGGGAGAGATCCCGTCCCAACGGTTACGCTCGATGGTGATCAGATGCCAGGCGCCGTCGGCGAGATCGGTCGTGCCGCACAGGGTGAGATGGTCGAGCGCCGGTCCGGTGACCCCGAAGGCGATTCTCCCGCCGGCCACCGAGATCCCAAAACCCGCCCCGCCGATGCGGCGGCGGTCCAGGACGATGTTCCCCTGGGTCCAGCTGTCATTGGCGCCGCAAGCGATCGGTCCGGAGGCGTTTTGTCCCGGATGGAGGCGGATCCACAGATCGACGGTGAAGTCGTCGCCGGCCCCCACGTCGATCGGCGGGCCGCGGCGCGCATCCGTCGGATCGTCCACCGCCATCTGGATTCGGCCGGGCGGGGCGGCTGCCGGTCCGTAGAACTCGAGCGAGGTGCCGACCCCGGTCCCGAAGTAGGTCTGGTAATCGTTCAGCACCTGGCTGTACGGGTTGAGCGACACCCCGTCGCGCTCGATCGAGCCGCTGTTATAGGCCACCGGGCCGACGTGGACCGTCCAGCCCGACAGCTCGACTCCTTCCAGGCTGATGTAGGCCCCGTTGTACTTGAGGCTGAAGTGGACGTGGGGGCCGGTGGAGAATCCGCCGGCACAGATCTCGCAGGCGATCGTTCCCAGCGCGGCGTTGCGTTCGACGCTCCCGGCGGCCGTCAGATTCTGCAGGTGGTAGTAGCTGGTGGTCCAGCCGCCGCCGTGATCGATCTCGACCCAGCAGGAATAGCCGTACGGCCGGTAAGCCGTTCCAGCGGCGGCGGATACCGAGAACAGGTAAGGCGGAGCCGGACAAGTGCCGCCTCCGGTGAAGAAGTCCATCGAGGAGAAGGGCGGGGTACTGTTGCCGTTCCAGGAATGGGGCCCGCCGAAGGTCCAGGTGGCGCTCATGGCGAACGGCAATTGGAGCATGTTGGCCGGCGGCGTGCCGGGCGGGTCGATCAGGTTAGAGGCGTCCTGCAGGTCGACGGTGGGGAACAGGCTGCCGAAGGTCTCTTCGAAACTCCCGGCCCCGCCCATGGTCAACGCCGTCTCGAACTCGGCCGGCGTGCTGAACTCGGCCACCAGCGCCGCCAGGGCGAAGGTCCCCGAGGGATCGGCCGCATCGAGCTGGACGGCCGAACCGTCTTGCAAGCGAAGCGACGGGGCCAGCGCAGTCAGCCGGCGCAGCCGTGGGCGGCGATCTCCCCATGTGTACAGGTGCTCGTAGAAGGCGGTGGCCATGGTCATCGAAGTATCTTCGATGGCCCAGATCACATCTTCCTCGGTCCAACCGGCTGGAACGCCCGAGACCAGGCCGTAGCGGAACTCCAGGGCGCCCAGCAGCACTTTCGGATTGACCGTGGTGTAGGAGGCCCAAAGGGCGATCTCCGGGGCGTAGGCCGCCAGCGGCGATCGCTGTCTGGTAAGGAAGGCGCCGATGTCGAAGTTCCCGACGTTTGGTCCCCAGACGAACTGCCCGTCGGAGATCGGCGGGGTTTCGAGATCGGCCTGAAGAAAGGCGGAGCCGAGGAGGCCGATAATCGGCGACCGGGGACCGCCCGTCGAGCGGGGGCCGGGAAGTTGGAGGGCCGCAAGCGACCGTTCCAGCCGAAGCGCCAGGGCCCGACCGAGGAAGCTCGAAGCCAGGGAGGCGCCGGCGCCCTCGGCCGATTGGGCATCGTCTGGAGAGGGAAGGAGCACCCTCTTCTCGGAGGCCGCCGCGGGAAGGTCGACAGGCGCAGATGGGCGCGGACCGCCGGCCGAACCTGCCGCAACAAGCAGGATCAGGGCCAGGATAGGGGTCAGGTACCAGGGTCGTTTCATCCGGTCCGCCGGAGCCCGGAGCGGGGCGCGGTCGCTCGGCGACCCGGCCCCGGATCTCCTGTTCGCTGCGGCCGACGTGAGCAAGAACTGTGCCGAACCACCCGATGTTTCTCCACTTGGGCGCAGACGGCGCTAACCCTGCAGGATGATGTTGACGATGCGCTGGATGTCGAGCACGTCGACCGACCCGTCCCCGTTGACATCCGCCCGAGCCACGATGCCAGGATCGGTCTCGACGCCCAGGATCACGTTCACCCCGAGCTGGACGTCGACGACGTCGACCTTTCCGTCGAGGCTGACGTCGCCCTCTCCCGGGGCCGCCGTGGGGATCGATGTTCGGGTGGCGGTTGGCGCGGCGGTGTTGGTCGGCACGGGGGACGAGGTCGGTGTCGCGGTCGCGGACGGTGACGCCGAAGGCGTGGTCGTTGCCGTCGGTGTCGCGGTCGCGGACGGTGACGCCGAAGGCGTGGTCGTTGCCGCCGTAGACGCGGTCGCGGACGGTGACGCCGAAAGCGTGGTCGTTGCCGTTGGAGACGCGATCGCGGTCGGAGTCGGTGAGGGGGTGGGCGTGGCGGTGGATGGCTGAGGGCCGCGGATGCGCACCACCGATCCGCCGCCGTAGTCGGTCAGGTAGAGCTCTCCCGCCTGGTCCTCGCCGAAGGACGAGATGGCATAGGTCGTATCGACCAGCTCGGCCGACGACCAAACGCCCGGGCTGGTCTGCGACAGGCCCCACAGCCGGCCGCTACAGAAATCGCCGTACAGGTAGACCCCGCGCAGCGCCGGCGACAGGCCGCCGCGGTAGACGTAGCCACCGGTCACCGAGCAGTTGCCGGCGGCGTGCGAGTACTCGGCTACAGGGAGAATCTTCCCGCTCGTGTCGCACCCGCTCGACGGGTTGAAGCACAGACTGCCTTCCATTATTCGCCAGCCGTAGTTGCCGCCGCCGGCGAAGCCCATCGGCTCGTAGTCAATTTCCTCGCGGCTGCCCTGGCCGACGTCGCCGATGAGCAAATCGCCGCGGCTCCGGTCGAACGAGAAGCGCCACGGATTGCGCAGGCCGTAGGCCCAGATCTCACGTTTCACCGCCGGATCGGGATCACCGATGTACGGATTGTCGGCGGGGATAGCGTAGGGCGAGCCCGAATCGACGTCGAGCCGCAGGATCTTGCCCAGCAGCGTAGTGCGGTTCTGGGCGTTGTTGGCGGTGTCCCCGGCACCGCCCCCGTCGCCGACCCCCAGATACAGATACCCGTCCGGGCCGAAAGCGAGCATGCCTGCATTGTGGTTCGCCGCCGGCTTGGCGATCGTCAAGAGGATCTGCCCGCTGGCGGGATCGGCCTGCGCCGGGTCGGAGGAGACGCGGTAGCGCGCCAACACGACCGAGCCTGAGTTGTCGGTGTAGGCCACGAAGAATCGCCCATTCGATTCATAAGCCGGATGGAAGGCCAGCCCGAGCAGACCCTGCTCGCTACCGCTGTCGCCAACCGGGGAGGTGATGTCGAGGAAAGGCCCGGTGAGCAGCGTCCCCGCGGCGTTGACCACTCGGATGCGGCCGACCCGCTCCAGAACGAATAGGCGCCCGGACCCGTCGCCGGCGTCTCCAACGAAAACGGGTTGGTTCAGCCCGGACGCCACAAGCTCGAAGGTGAGAGTCGAGACGAGGTCGGAGGGGTTGGCCGGAGTCGGTGATGCCGGCGGTGTCGTGCTGGCGGCGACTGTCGTCGTGGGTGATGCGGTCGTGCTGGGCGTGGCGGTGGCGGTGGCGCTGGCGGTGGGGCTGGGCGTGTTCGAGGCGGTCGGTGTCCGAGTGGGCGTTGCACTGGGCGCGGTGGTGGACGTAGCGGTGGGTGTAAACGTCGCACTCGGCGTGATCGAGGGCGTTGCGGTTCGTGAGGCGGTCGGAGTCCGGGTCGGAGTGTAGTATGGCGTCGGGGTCGGCTGAGGGATAAACCACGGCGAGTCGTCGGTCCACTCGGGGCCGTTGGTGTTGCCGCCGTACATGCGGAGCCCGTTGCTCGGCCCCCCGGCGGCGCCCGAGACGTCGTTGATCGTATTGCCGAAGCCCTCGTTGAAGTGATACAGGGCGACGGTGTCGGCGTCCGGCGCCAAGGCGTCGGAGGGCCGCGTGAAGGCGCTGTCGTAGCGCAGCGAGTCCGACAGGCGCATCTCGTCGATCAGGCCGTTGTAGGACGGGTAGGCGGCGCCGGCGTCATGTTTCTCGGCGCCGAGCACAAGGAACGTATCGTTCGGGTAGGTCGTGCTGCGCCCGTCGGCGTAGCTCAGGTCGCCGGTGGGACCGAAACCTTCGCCATCGAGGGCGCCGTCGCGGTAGATCTGCATCCGGCCGTCGGAGGCGCGGCGGGTGACGGCGACGTGATGCCACAGCCCGTCGGCAACGGTCGTCGCGCCGCAGATCGTCGTCCCGGAGGAGGCGACCGCCGCGCCGAATGCCAGGCGTCCGCTGGCGATCGAGACGCCGAAGTCGCCCAGGTCGCCGGGGCCATAGACGTCGCGGTCGATCAGGATATTGCCCGTGATCCAGCCGTCGGCGGCGCCGCAGGCGACGGTCGTCGAGGCATTGTCGGCGGCGGCGGCCTTCATCCACCACTCGATGGTGAAATCGCCGGCGCCGACGTCCGCCGGCCGGGCGGGCGCGTCGATCGGAATCTTGACGCGGTCGATATCGCCCCAGCCGTTGCCGTAGTAGCGCAGCGAGAAGCCGCCCGGCGGATCCCACACCGGCGTCAGCAGGCTGCCGACGTAGTAGCGGTAGAGCATCTCGTCCCAGGTCAGCTTGGCATAGCCGTTGTTGCCCAGCGCGTGATAGTAGGTGTCCCACTGTCCCATGCAGCGCCCGGCCTTGCCGGCATCGAGGCACTGGCTGTAGTAAGCCCGATACGAAGCCAGCACCAGCATCCCGTCCTTCGTCAGGCGCCAGTTCCAGGTGAAGTCGACGGCGCGGTTGGTGGAGGCGTAGGAAACGCTCGGAATGTAGACCTGATCGCAGGTGCTGTCGTAGACGTCGGCGTCGGGCCACTTGCCGCCGCTGGCGACGATCTGCCAGGCGTACATCTTGGCCGCCATGGCGCCGGCGCG
>CAYUWF010000104.1:0-2803 GCA_964448245.1 uncultured Anaerolineaceae bacterium
TGGTTCGATGGCGAAGTGTGCTCACTGCGGCAAGACCACGACCTTCGGTCATAACCGAAGTTTCTCGATGAAGGCGACGCGCCGCAAGTTCTCCCCGAATCTCCAGCGGGTCCGCCTGATGGAGGGCAAGCGGCGGGTGCAGCGGACGCTGTGCGCCAAGTGCATCAAGCGCCTCGGCCGCGTCTGAACGTCGGTCTCTCTCCGGTCGGATGGTTGGGCCGCCCTGAGCGAAGTCGAAGGGGCGGCCCGCTTCTTTCCTCAAGCCAGCGCGGTCTGCAGGGAAGACCGCAGCGCCCGCAGCCCAGCTTCGATTCCCTCAGGATTCCCGAAGATCGCCTGCCCGGCGACGAACGTATCCGCCCCGGCGCGGGCGACGCGCGGCGCCGTCGTCTCGTTGATGCCGCCGTCGACCTGGAGCCTGGCTGGGAGCTGTGCCTCGTCGAGCAGGGCGCGCACGCGCTGGACCTTGCCCAGGACGGTTTCGATGAATGGCATCCCGCCGTATCCCGGCTCGACGGTCATCACCAGGACCAGATCGGTGTGCGCCATCACCTCTTCCACCATTGCCACCGGCGTGGCCGGGTTCAAGGCGACCCCCGTCCGCAAACCGAGCCGGCGGATCGACTCGAGACACCGGTGAAGGAGCGGCACGGCCTCGACCTGCACCGTCAGCGAGTCGGCCCCTGCCTGGGCGAAGGCCGGGATCAACGTCTCCGGGTGTTCCACCATCAAATGGACGTCCAGCGGCAGCGAAGTCGTCCGCCGGCAGGCCTCGACGATCTGCGGACCCATCGACAAGTTCGGGACGAAGTGCCCGTCCATGACGTCGATGTGGATCCAATCGGCCCCACCGGCTTCCGCTCGGCGTAGGGCCTGTGCTAGATGGGCGAAATCCGCAGCCAGGATGGAGGCGGCCAAGATCGGAGCCTGGGCCATGGCGATCGAATGATACCGTCCTGTCAGGCAATTGACAAGCGGACGGCCTTCAACAGGCAGGGCAGCTCCGAGGCCATGCCCGTGCACGGCCTATGGAGCGGTTCCAACGGCGTGTCCCAATGAGGATTTGCCCTCACCCCCAACCCTCTGAGGGAGAGGGTTGGGGCGTTACCCTCTCCCTTCCAGGGGGAGGGTTGGGGTGAGGGTAGCTCTTGTCGAGAAGTTCCCCGCACCATGGAACAGCTCCCCGCCCCCCTGGGTTCGCCAGGCCCGCACCGGCCGCGGTAGACTCGGGCGCGCGTCGGATCGGGAAGACCTTCCGTTTCGCTGTAGGCCCGCTGTAAGGTCAGCTCCGGCGCCAGACACGGGATACTGGAGGCGCGACCCTTCCAGGGAGGCGTCTGCCGTGGAAGGACCGGCTGCCGCGAAGGGATGGCGCAGCGCGTCGACGCGGCGCGCTCCATAACGGACGTGGATAGCGTGGGATCCAACGGGATGACCGCCGAAGATAGATTGGCCCGCCCCCGCGGGGAAGGGCGGCGCTGATGGTCTTCCGGCCGCGCGCGCCGGCCCGCGGCGATGCACCGGATTCGGGGCGCGTCGCCGAGCTTGAGTCGCGCCTGGACCACCTGCTTTCCCTTTTCCGGCGCATGGCGGAGATGACCGCTACGCTCAACTACGAACGGGTCCTCGACCTATCGCTCGACGCCGGCGCCGCCGCGCTCGGCGCCAAGGATGGGCGCGTCATCAGCGGCTTGCTGCTCTTCGACGGCGGAGAGCTGACGATCGCTTCGTCGCGCGGGCTCCCCGTCTCCGATCAGAGGGCGACCTTTCTCGCCGCCGAGGGAGCCTTGGAGCAGGCGCTGCGCACGGGGGTCATCCAGGTGACGCAGGACCCATCCCACGACCCGGAGCTGCGGCGGTTGGCGGCGATGGGCAACTGCCGCGCGGCCGCCTGTCTTCCACTGGTGGTCGGCCTGGACGCGTTCGGTGTGATGGTCTTCGCCGACCCGCGGCCGGAGTTGTTCACTCGCGACCGCCTGGAATTGCTCGAAGCCGTCGCCCGGCAGGCGACGGGCAGCCTGCAGAACGCCAAGCTGTACCAGAATCTGCTCCAGGAGAAGGAGCGCATCACCGAGATCCACGAGGAGGTCCGCCGCAAACTGGCGCGCGACCTGCACGACGGGCCGACCCAGTCGATCTCGGCCATCGCCATGCGGGTGAATTTCGCCCGGCGTCTGATCGAGCGCGATGTCAAGGCCGCTGCCGATGAGTTGTTCAAGATCGAGGAGTTGGCGCGGCGCACGACGAAAGAAATCCGCCAGATGCTCTTTACCCTGCGGCCACTGGTGCTCGAGTCGCGCGGGTTAGTCAGCGCCCTCGAGCAGCTGGCGGAGAAGATGCACGAGACGTACAGCCAGGATGTGCGGGTCGAATCGCAGCCGGGCGTGGCCGACGATATGGAGGTCGGCAAGCAGGGCGTGGTCTTCTTCATCGCCGAAGAGGCGATCAACAACGCCCGCAAGCATGCCCAGGCGCCGCACATCTGGATTCGCCTGTCGCGCGAAGGCGAGCTGTTTCGGATGGACATCGAGGACGACGGCGTGGGATTCGATGTGGGCGCGGTCGAGTCGAACTATGAGGCGCGCGGTTCGCTGGGGATGGTCAACCTGCGCGAGCGCACCGAGTTGGTCAGCGGCGTCATCCGCATCCAGTCCGTGCAGAGCAAGGGAACCCGCATCATGCTGACCGTTCCCCTCACGGTCGCCGCCGCCGAACGCCTCCACCAAAACGGTTTCGTCGGCTAGATCCTCAAGAACCTGCCGTCATTGCCAGGCGCCCTGTAGTCCCGGCCTTTAGGCCGGGT
>CAYUWF010000104.1:2903-7779 GCA_964448245.1 uncultured Anaerolineaceae bacterium
GTAGTCCCGGCCTTTAGGCCGGGTCCTGTGGCTTCCCTCTCGCCCGGGCGAAAGCCCGGGGCTACCGAGGACGGGCACGAGGTTTGTTGCCTCACCCGTCGCGTGACGGGGTGACCTGCAGCGAGGCAAAGCGTGCCGTCGTCGGTCCCAGGTAGCTGCCGTAGAAACCGGTCTCCGAGCTCCAGCGGACGTCGGCCAGCGCGTCGAGGACACTCCCGACGAGCAACCCGCCGCTGAACGGCCGGCGCGAGGCCCCTTCGACCACGTACCCTAGGCGGATCTCCGAGGCGAAGTCGCCCGTCGTCGGATCGGGGGAGAACCACGACCATGACACGACCTCGACGTGGGGCTCGGCCAGCAGGTCGGCCTGAGGCGTGGAGCCCGGCGGCAGCTCGAGGTCGCCCGAAGCGCCCGTCGCAGGCACGGAAAGGTATGTGGCGTAGCGTTGGCCGGCGCAGTAGGTTCGGAACACGTTCTTGTCGATCAAGAGGGTCCGTTGGCCGGGAAGGCCTTCTTCGTTGAAGCGGCCGGCATGATCCCCGTAGGGAATCAGCCGCGTCGCCCACATCGTCAGCGGATCCCCCTTGACCTCACGGCGAAAGACCGACATCCCGGGGTCCCAGTGCGAGATCCGGGCAAAGCGCGCCCGCCCGGAGGTCAGCGTTTCGATCGTTCCGCTGTTCAGGAAGGCCTCGACCGCCTTCCCGCGCAAGACGACCGCCCCCTCGTAGCTCAGCGCCGGATGCGCGCGCTGACGATCGGCGGTCTGGCGCGCGACCTGCGTCCATTCGCCTTCCACGTCGAGATCGGCTAGTCGGCGGCGATTCAGGTCGAAGGTGGTGTCGACCCGTTCCTGTCCCCGACCGGCCAGAACGATCCACTCCGTGGAGACCTCGGTACGGGTCTGCCGGGCATCGATGCCACGGCTGTTCGCCAGGTGGGTCTCCTCGTGTTCGGCGAACCACTCCGCCAGCGTCAGGCGCGCCTCCGCGTCGGAGGCGCTGCACGCCATGAGTCGGTCGTGCAGAGCCGACACGGCCGCCGCGGGATGGGCTTCGATCTCCGGGTCCGCCGTCGGGACATCGGGCAGCGGCGCAGGGGCGGGGAGCTGATAGATGGGATTGCGGGTGCGCCGGGCCGCTCGCACGGCGAACTCGATCGCCGGGCGGGGATCTTCCCCGACGTTCAGCGTGGCGCTGGCGGCGCCGCACTGACTCGAATCACCGTCCGAAGCGCACAGGGCCTCGATGGAGACTTTGTCAGTCTCGACTCGGCGACGCACTTCCACCTGCGTGCGATCCGAGAAAAGCTGCTCGCCTCGCACGTGCCGATGGACGGCGGTCCAGCCGAGTAAATCGCGGCGAGCGGCCAGGGCGTCTACGACGGGCTTGAGCGGCTCAGCCAAGCTTCACCTCCAGCAGGAGGTGTGGACCGCCGGAACTGTTGGGCAGGTACTCCTTGTGACCCTTGCCGCACGTCCCCTGATCCATGGCCACCGTTGGGCCCACGGCGCGGATCGTCTCCAGCACGTGCGGGACGAAACCACTGATGCTGACCGGTGAAAAAACGCGATCGGTGAGTCGCCCGTGGAGGATCTCTCGACCGTAGTGGCATGTGATCTGGATCCCCCAACCTTGCGGATCCTCCATCCCGTTGATCCAGCGGTAGAGATAGACCCCCCGGTCGACCTGGGCGAAGATTTCGTCCCGGCTGGTCGTGCCGGGCCCGAAGAAGGTGTTGCTCATTCGGGCGTACGGCTTCCGGGTGAAATCCTGGCGACGGCCGTTGGCCGTGCGCGCGATCCCCAGGGCGCGCGCCGAGAGCATGTCGCTGATGCCCCGGCGGAACACACCCCCTTCGACGATGGTCGTCGGCCGGGCGAGCATGCCCTCGTCATCGAAGAAGTACGAGGAGTAGCCTCCGGCCAGGCTGGGGTCGTCGATGATGTCCACCAGCGGTGAGGCCACCTTGCGACCGAGATAATCCACCGCCCGGGCGCGGTCCTTGGGGAAGAGGTCGGTCTCAACGCCATGACCGAATGACTCGTGGGCCAGCGTGCCGGAGACGCCGGGGCCGGTTACGACGGCGTACTCGCCGGGCTCGATGCGCTCGGCAGAGAAGAGGCGGCCGGCGCCCTCGACGACCAAAGCCAGTTCCTCGTCACTGAAATCCAGCACTTCCCAGCCCCCGGTACCGCCCTTGCTGAGCCAGTCGTACCGAATCTGTCCGTCCTGTGATAGCACCGCCATGACGGACATCCGCAGCCGCACGACGTCCTGCGCCAGATCGGCGCCGCGGCTGCGGAAGACGGACGACTCGAATTGCTCGACGTAGCTGACGCGGGCGTTGACCACACGAGGGTCCAGCTTCGCCAGACGCCGCTGGAGGTCGCGGCAACGCTCGAGCTTGTCTTCCAGGCTGAGGTCGCGGGCCGGCATCTTCCCAGTGGTGGCGAAGTCACGCGAGGCGAAGGGTCCGTTCGGCTCGGCCGCGCCGCGCAGGGCGCCGCCGAGATCCTGGTGCAAGCCGCGGACGGCGCGCTGGAGGCGCTCGGCTTCGAAACCGGGCAGCGATCGCTCCACGAGGACAGCGCCGTCGAGGCAGGAAACGACCGTGCCGGCCGAGCGCGGGAGCTGGCTGATTTGCTCCTCCTGCTGCTCGATCGTGATCGAGACGCCTTCCCGGGAGGAAAGCAATATCGCGGCATACGGTGAGCGCTCTTCAAGCTTCGCCACCGCCTCCCCCAGTTGGGGGCGCAGGGCGATCATCGCAGGGTGCAGATGCGGAGCAGGCATCAATCGTTTCCTATCGGCGCAGGGTTGGGGCGTGCTAGGCTGTCTGGAGCCAGACGGTGATTTCGTCCGTGGCGTCCAGGTAATCGCGCGTCAGCTCCTCGAGACAGCGCCGGACGGACGCCGGGCCGCCATCGGGATGGCGCACCCCGTGATCGGCATTCCAGGCGTCGGAGGAGACCTTTTGCAGGAATGCGACGACCTCGCCTTTGGTCTTCTCCAGAGTCTGGAGCAGCGCCGCCTTGTCGGTCGAAGGCTCGCGGGAAATCAGCTCTGCATTGACCCGCCGGTAGTCATTGGTGAAGTCGGCGTGATACGGAGGCGAGGCGCCCTCGAGAATGGCCCTGCAGCCGAGAACGGTCAGCCGATTCCAGCCGATCAGTCGGGCGACGAGGTCGCGCGGCGAGCCGTACTCCATCGCCGCCTGGAAGCGCTCGCCGGGGAGGCCGGCAATGCAGGTGGTGAAAGACAGAAACGCGCCTTCGAAGGCCGCCAACCGCCGGTCTTCACCCATCATGCCTCCTGGGGGCAATGATACTGGAGGAGGGAAATCGCCGGGAGTAAAGCGCCCTTAAGGCGGCTCCCGTCGCGCGCGCCTCGGGGATTCCTCGCTCGCCTCGCTCCGCTCGGCGGCTCGCAATGACAGATGGGGGTTGGTCCCCTGCAGCAGGCTCCTCTTCTCGGTGTCATTCCGAGGGAGGCTGGGGCGGCCCGAGGAATCACCATGATGCTGCCGCGGAAGACCGCCTCGGGCCCGAAGGTGTGCTTGACTCGTCGCGTCTTGGGGATTCTCACCCCGTTCGGGGAGGCGACCTGCGGGCGCAGCCGCAGGTGTCGCGCGGCCTCACGACCCGTCGAATCACTCGCGGCCTGGGATGGCCGCCCTCGGAATGACACTCGGGGAGGGCCCCGCCCGCAAGGGGTTTGCCCCGGAGGCGATCTCCGTCGCCAGCTGTCCGCAGCCCGCCTGAATGTCAATCCCCCGTCGGACGCGGAGCGTATTGGGGATCCCCTGCGCGGTCAGCACCGACCGGAACGCCTCGGCCCGCTCCGTTTCGGTCGCCCGGCCGGCATAGCCCCGGGTGGGGTTGAGCGGGATCAGGTTGACGTGGCACAGCATGCCTTTCAGCCATCGCGCTAGCGCCTGAGCCTGGGCGGAGCTGTCGTTGACTCCCTGGATCAAGGCCCACTCGAACGTCAGGCGACGATGCGCCGTTTCCAGGTACTCGCGACAGGCTTGGCGCAGAGTCTCGAGCGGGTAGCGTCGGTTGATCGGGACGAGGACGTCGCGCAATTCATCGGTGGCGGCGTGGAGTGAGACGGCCAGGTTGACCTGGCGGCGTTCGGCGGCAAAGCGGCGGATTTGGGGCGCCAGCCCGACCGTCGACACCGTAATGCGCCTGGCGCCAAAGCGCATCCCGCCGGGATCGATCAGGCGGTCGATGGCGGCCATGGTTGCGTCGTAGTTGTGGAACGGTTCCCCCATCCCCATCAGGACGATATTCGTCAGGGGTCGGCCCCGGCCGAGCCAAAGCACTTGTTCGACGATCTCCCCCGCCGAGAGATTGCGGACGAAGCCCATCTGGCCGGTGGCGCAGAATGAGCAGCCCATGCCGCACCCCGCCTGGGTCGAAATGCATGCGGTCCGGCGCCGTTCGTACTTCATCAGGACCGCTTCGATCCGCGACGTTTCGTCGGGCCGGCCGAGCAGCCATTTCGTCGTCTGGCCGTCGGCGGAGGTCGCGTTGGCGTGCGCCTCGAGCGAGCGAAAGGTGAAATCCTGTTCGAGGCGCTGGCGGATCTCGAGGGGAAGGTCGGTCAGCCCGGCTGGGTCGACAACCCGGCGTTGGTAGACGGCGCGCCAGACCTGGCGCGCCCGAAAGGCCGGCTGGCCCCACTCCGCCATGATCTTTTCGATGTCGGGCAGGTCGAGATCGAGCAGGGCCCGGCGGGTCATGGGGTCCACCGCGATCGGCGCAAGGCGGTCCCCTGCGGGATGCCCTCTCCAGGGTGCGAAGCGCGACGCAGTGCGATCCCCTCCGGGATACCCTCTCCAGGGTGCGAAGCGCGACGAAGCGTAATCC
>CAYUWF010000105.1:0-7506 GCA_964448245.1 uncultured Anaerolineaceae bacterium
ACGGCCTGGTCGGCGAAGGCCTTCGCCCATTCGGGGTAGCCGCTGTCCTTAAGGGTCGAAGCGATATTCCACAGCAGGTCGGTGTTCGACGGATCGGCGGAGGCCGCCTCCTGAAAATCCGCCAGCGCCGCGTCGATCTCACCGCCAGCGAGCCGCGCCTGAGCATCCGCCAGGAGTTGATCGATCGTCCGCGTGCTTTCCTGCAAAGATGCGGATGCCGCGGCCTTCCCGGCGTCTGAGGCGAAGAGTTCTGTCGGCGCCGCAATCCTCGACCCGAGGGCGAGTGCACCGATGACCAGGACGGCGATCAGCGCCACCACGGCCCAGACCAGCCGACGGCGGCTCGGCGGGCGCTCACCCTCGGCGCGGGCGCCCCTCGCTTCGCTATGCGGAGCACCCTGGAAGGGCAGGGTGCTCAGCTGCACTGCACCTGCGGGCGGTGCCAGGGGGTGCAGGTGTCCCGAAGGGGCCGGCGGTGAGGGCCTAGATAACGTGGCACTGAACGCCTGTGCCATTTCGCCGGCCTGAGCAAAGCGGTCCGATGGATCCTTGGCCAGGGCCTTCAGGATGACTCGCTCCACCGCTTCGGGCAATTCGGGGTTGATCGCCCGCGGCAGCGGCAGGGGCTCAATGATGTGCTTAACGATGACAGCCATCGGCGTCTCGGCCGTGAACGGCACAACGCCGGTGGCCATCTCGTACAGGACGATCCCCAGCGAATAGAGGTCGGTGCGGTGGTCGAGCTTCTCGCCGCGCCCCTGCTCCGGCGACATGTAGGCGGGCGTCCCGGCGATGGTTCCGGTCTGGGTCAGATGGGCACCGCCGACGATCTTGGCTAGCCCAAAGTCAGTCAGCAGCGGCCAGTCGGGCTTGGGCAGGAGGATGTTGCTGGGCTTAACGTCGCGATGGATGACCCCCTGCTCGTGCGCATACCCCAGGGCCGCCGCGACCTGGCGCAGGATGACTTCGATCTCGGGCAGCGGCATCGGCTGGCCCAGGCGTTCGGTGAGAGTGCCGGCTTCGACGTACTCCATGGCGATGAAAGTTGTGCCGTCCTGTTCGCCATAGTCGTGGACTATCAGGATATTGGGGTGGCGTAATCGGGCGACGGCGCGCGCCTCGAGTCGGAAGCGCTTGATGAAGGTCTCATCCTGCTCGGCGTAGTAGGCCGGCAGGATCTTGATGGCAACGTTGCGGTCGAGCGACGGCTGGAAGGCCTTGTAGACCGTCGCCATCCCGCCGCGACCGATCTGCTCCAGGATTCGGTAACCGCCCAGAGTCTGGCCAATCAACTCAGGCATGACGACCCATTTCTCTGCAGACGGAGCAACTCCCTTGCCTCCCAGTCCGCCTATTGTAGCTTGCCAGGCCTCAACGCGCCAAGGCGGGCCCCTGCGAACTCATCCCCAGAATCACCGAATTCGCAGGCGCGACCTGGGAGAGTTCCGCGCGTCTAAGAGGCTGCTGAAAAAGCCCGTTCCCGCCTCACCCCCCGACCCCCCCTGCAGGAATCTCCGGGCCATGAGCCCAAGCGAGTAACGGGGAGCCCCATGGGGTGCTCACCTGCACCGCACCTGCGGTGCGCCGCAGGTGCAGGTGTCGCGAGGGCCAGGGGTGGAGGGTTTGACGACGGTCACCATTTTTCAGCAACCTGCTAAGTGCACGGCCGGCGGGCCCAGACAGTGCCGGGCCCTGCGGAGGCCATGTCGCCGCGAGTGGCGGGAGCACGGCGAGGCGCCGGTCGGCTCGGAGGCCGACGACGTCGAGCGTGCGAAGGCCGCCAGCGCGTGGAGCGGCGGCAGGGTTTCGCGCCGCAAGGCGGCTTGCTCCGCCGGTCGGGCGCCGCCGCAGGAAGGCGGCCACCCGCCTTACAGGCGAGTTCTCCAGGGCCTGATAGAATGCTGGTGCCCGATCAAGATCGTGATGAAACGGACTCTGGCTTTTGTTTTTCTCGTCGCTGGCCCCGCCTTGGCGGCCTGCTCCGTCGTGGGCGGTCCGGTCGCGCCGGCAGGACCGCCCACGGAGGAGGCCACCCAGCTGCGGGTGACACTTCCTCCGGCCTGGACCGCGACCCCCTCGGTGACTCCGCCGCCATTGACGGCGACGCCCTCGCCCACATTGAACCCGGCCGTCCTCGCCGCCCGCCAGACCGCCGCGCGATGGCCTACGCTCCACGTGGTGGCCGTGGGCGCCGGCGCCGACTCGGCGGGGTGGAAGCGCATCGAGTTCGAGACCGGCTCATTCCTCGTCCCATCCGCCTGGGAAGAGGCCGACCTGGGCAGCTTCGATGACGACATCGTTCTCTTCATGCAGACGTTGGCCGGAGGCCTGGTGGAGATGATGGAGGGGATGGTGACGCCCATCCCCGGCGAGGCGAAGCCCACGCCGCTCGCCCTCGACGAGCTCGACACCGCCTTCGATTTCGATTTCCTGGTGGCCGCCGATCCGGGCGGCGAGGCGCTCGTCTTCCTGGTCGGCGAGCCTCTGCCGGATGGATTCGGCCTCGAGGAAATGATGACCGAATCCGTTGGCAGCATCGAAGGCGAGATCGAGGTCGACCGCCGGGAAATCGTAGGCGGCGCGCCGCACGATACCGGGCGCGTTCTGGTCCGATTGCCCGAGCCAGCTAGCGGAGACCCGCAGGCTCAGATGATGTACATCATGATCGACGGGGGACGCGCCTGGACTCTGTCCTACCGGGCGCGGGACTTCGAGGCGATGCTCCCGCTTTTCGAGACCAGCGCCCTCAGCTTGGAACCGGCGTCGTAGCCCCCCGTCGCCGGCCGGCCCCCTGCTCGCCTCCACTTTTCCCTACTGCAGATCGAAACGCAGCGTCGTCCCCTGGCCCAGCCCAATCGAACTTCCGCTCTCCAGAGGGATGTCCCCCTTCCCCGTCACCGGTTGCTCATTGACCGTCGTTCCGTTCGTGGCTCCGTCATCGCGCAACACGAACCTTCCGTCGCGGAAGGTGATCGTGGCGTGGGTGCGCGAGATGCCGGCAAAGGGCAGGTCGAGGTTGCTACTGGCGCGGCCGATAGTGAACGGAGACGTGTTGATCCGATAAGTCCGGCCGCTGGCTCTGCTCCCCGCAAGCGTTAGGCCAGCGGGGAATCTTTGCGGATAGCTGTGATGGCTTTCACATTGTTGACGCCGAGTCTGTGCCGCATACCGGCCACCGTGCGGTAACGATTGTGGATCACCTCCTCCATCACAAGCCCTACCCGGGGCGGCGCTGGGCTTGTCGTTACGGTCGATTCTTCGGCCGGACCCCCTCTGACCTCCCCCGCATGGTCGCAGTCCGGTCTATGGTCAAGGTTCTAGCTCCCGTGCGGTCGTGCGTGATGGCGTTCGATAGCCCTTGCCGCGGCGCCCGCGAAGTCCTCCTCCTCGACATGGAGAGATTGCGCTGCGTCAGCGGGCTGTCCGGAGGGGAGCGCTCGCGCAAGATCGAGGCCGGGTGGGACATTCGTCGGCCTCCCGGCGGGCCTCGGGTGAGATCCGTAGTGAGAGAGACCACCGGGAGGTTAGGGCGAGCCTCGTGCCAACCCGATGATTATGCTAGAATTCGGACTCTTTCCGAATGAGATAGGAAGCCGGACAAGGCTACTGGTTCGCGAATGTCGAGATTGCGATTCATGGTCCTCGGGTTACTCGTCTTGCTGCCGGGCTTGGGGTTGTCCCAGGCCGCACAAGCCCAGACCGGCGGCCCGGGCATCCACATTCACGCCGTAGACCCACCGCAGTCCGTCATTCCGGAGACCGGCGGACTTCCGGGCCTCCTGTTGCGGGCCACGTTCTCGCTTCTGGACGCCAACGGCACGATCATGACGTCGGAAATCGAGAACGCGACCCTCCGTCTCGGTGGAGACGTCTACTCCAGCAAGTTCAGCAAACTTGAGACCGATTGGTCGGTCGTGCTGCTGGTGGACACCAGCGGCACAATGAACATCGGGACCGGGTTCAACGATTTCCGCGGCCTTCGCGACAGTCTGGGCCGTGCCATTGCGAACGCACCGGAAAACGCCAGCTTCGCGCTGATCCCCTTTTCCGATCGGGCGCCGACCGCCGTCGAATTCACGACCGACCGCGAGAAGCTCGGCAATGCGCTCAAGGCCTTGCGACCAGAAGGCGGAAAGCAAGCCTGCCTCAACGACGGCCTGTACGAGGCCATCGCCAAGCTGAGCAACGCGCCCGGCCGGCGGGCGGTGTTCGCCGTCAGCGCCAGTGCGGACAGCTGCGCCACGCGCTCCGAGCAGAACGTCGTGGATTTCGCCAATCAGAACCATGTAGAGCTGTACGCGGTCGGCATCGACGGGTACACGATCACTCCCCAGGAGCTGGAGGGCTTCACTCAACCTACCGGGGGTCTTTCCGAAACGAGAAGGTCTTCCGAGTTGAATTTTGCGCTGGACAACCAGATGGGTGTGCTTGGCAACCAGTGGGAGGCCGTGTGGATGGTCTATCCCCCAGAGGGCCCTCAGACAGCCGAACTCAACCTAAAGCTGCCCGACGCCACGGTCGTCACCGGGCCTCTGTCGTTCATTTCTGATCGCAACTATGCCCGCCCACCCACCGTAGCCGTTGCCGGCACGGCCCAATCGACTCTGGGGGGCGTGCGCTTCAACCTGGACATCATCAACCCGGAGCGCATCGCTGCGATCGGCGTCGATCTGGTCAGCAAGCTCACCGGTCGTTCGGTCTATCAGGAGCAATTGACGGAGTTGACCGACTCCATCCTTCTCCCATCGGAGGATCTGGTGGAGGACGGCGAGTACACGCTGACCCTCACCGCTCTGGACGAGCAGGGCCAGGTGCTGAGCCAGACAGTGCCGTTGGAGTTCCGCTTTGAACCTCTGGCGCCCGGCCTGACCGCCACCGTCCAGCAGTGGCCCACGGCCGAAACGCCCTATTTCGTCATCGGCGCCGCCGTGCAGAACCTGGAAGGCGTGGCCTCGTATCGTCTCTGGCTTGAACAGGACCAGGGTAGCGCTCCCATTCGAGGGACGGAGGTTACCGTTCCAGCCGGGGAGGAGCTCCAGGTGCCGGTGAGCGGCGTCAGGTCCGGCGGATATGTTGTTCGTGTGCAGGCGTTGGACCCGAGCGACCGGATCCTGGTCGAGTCCGAAGGGCTCAAAGTGGCCTACCAAGCCCCAGGCGCCATTGCGCGGATGGTCGCCTCGATGCAGGGGTCCACAATCGCCGTGTTGGGCGTGTGCGGAATGGGAGCCGTAGCGCTCGTCGCTCTGGGCGCGCTGGTCGTCTTCCTCGTCCCCAGGCGCAAGGGAATGAGGAACGTCGAGCTGGCGCTGCCAGAGAAAGCACGCCGGCCGTCGCGGCCCGTGGAACCCGCTACCCCTCCCGCAGGGCCCGTTGTCGCAGCCAGGGCCGCGCCCGCCCCCCCGCGACCGGCGGAACCCTCTGCCCCTCCCGGGCCCGTTGTCCCAGCCAGCGCCGCGCCCGTTCCGCCGCGACCGGTGGAGCCCGCTGCCCCTCCCCCTGCACCCATTGTCGCAGCCAGGGCCGCGCCCGCCCCGCCGCGACCGGCGGAACCCGCTCCGCCTCCCGTTGTACCTGTCGTCGCACCCAGGGCCGCGCCCGCCCAGCCGCCGAGTCCATCCGCGGCGCCCGTGCCACCGGCGGCGGTCCAACCAGCCGTGGCCCCCAAGGAGTCCGCCGTCCTGGCCGTGGTCAGCGTGGCGGAGCCGGTCATCGTTCGATTCCAGGCCGAGATCCGCAAGTCGCCGTTCCGGATCGGGCGTGCCGCTGACAACGACGGTGTCCTCCCGGTCGATGCCACCTCCGGTGTCTCCGGCCATCACTGCGTCATCACCGCTGCCGACGGCCGCTGGTACGTGGAAGACGACAAGAGCAAGTTCGGCACCACCGTGAACGGGCAACCCATTCCCAAGGGTGAGCCCTTCAGGCTGGAAGGCGGTGCCGTGCTTGGCCTCGGACCCAAACTGAAGATCCGATTCCAGATCGTGTCCGGCTCATCTCCGGGCGCACCTTCCTAGTCGCGGGAAAGGCAGGAGATCATGATCATCATCATTCGCGCAGACTACGACCAGATGCCTCAGATCTCAAAGAGATTCGAGCGGGAAGCGGTCAACGTCAAGCGCAGCATCGACAGCCTCAAGCGCACGATCGAGGTGCTGAAAGGTGGCGACTGGATCGGCGAAGGGGCCAACGCCTTCTACCGCGAGATGGAGTCGGAAGTGATGCCGGCGATGCAGCGGCTGATGAAGGCGTTGGAGATGGCATCCGGCGTCATCCAGGCGATCGAGCGGCTTCTGCATGAGGCTGAACAAGCCATCGGCGGGCTGTTCTCCGCGATGTTGGGTTCTCTCGACGCCAGCATCACCATTGAAATCGGCGGCCTCGGGGCCGCTGTCGGGGCCGCTGTCGGGGGGGGCGCAAGCGGTGGAAGCGGCGGAGGGGGCCCAGGTGGCTCCGAGCCTGAGCAACCCGCTTCGGGCGGGGGCGGTGGAGGGGCCGGTGGAGGAGCAGGCGGTGGGGGCGGTGGCGGCGGTGGTGGGGGCGGCTCGTGGGACGGCGAGATTGGCTTCAAGCAGGAGACGCCGGCGCCGGGCGGCAAAGCTACGCCGCCCGCAAGACCCAGGCGACGCTGAGACGTCGGGTGAGGGTGTGCGAGTCTCAATCCCAAGCGTCGGCCCCGCGCGTTGCGGGGCGAGCATCCCGTTTCAGCCAGACTCTAGAAGACGACCTCATCGGAGCAACGTGATGAAGACCCGGCCCTTCCACCTCGTAGTCTTGACCGCCGTGCTGTTCTCACTGCTCGCCAGGAGCGCGCCTGCCTCGGCCCAGGGAGGCACGAACTTCTTCATCACCGACGTCGACGCCGGCCAGTTCCCCGCAGTCACCTTCCGGCTGCGCGCTCTCGACATGAACAACCGCGTCGTGTCCGGATTCAGCGATGCCAACCTGACCGTCTACGAAAACGGCGAGCAAGTCCCCGCCGGCGACGTGCAGGTGACGCCGCACGATGATTGTCCGGTCACCTTCCTTTTCCTGATCGATCATGGCCGCCTGGCGAATTTCAGAGAGTTTGGCACACAGAACATTCGCCAGGTGTTCAGCGCCCTGCTCGACAGCGGCGTCTTCGTGGACGGCCGCGACACGCTGGAGGTGATGGTGCGGGAGAACATCAACACCGACCGCACCGAACCCCGCCTCGGACCGACCCAGCAGGGCGGGGATCTGGCGACGTGGTTGGCCAACTACCCGTTTGAAGTGCGACGCAGCCAGAACTCGACCAAGGGACTGGAAGGTGTGGCCGATGCCATTGCCGAGATGGAGGAACTGGTTCCCGTCTCCGGCAGCCAGGCGGCGGCCATCGTCTTGATCACGCGCTATATCGAAGACCCGGCGCGGTCGGTGGCCGTCGTCGCGGCGCAGAACCAGGCCAACCAGGCGAAGTCGGAGTTCATTCCCATCTACACCTTCTCGACCGACCTGGGAAAATTCAACCAGGAGCCCCTGGCGATC
>CAYUWF010000106.1:0-3971 GCA_964448245.1 uncultured Anaerolineaceae bacterium
ATCGTTCCGAGCGGATCGGTGACGGAGATCTGGTTTCCTGCGCTGTCGTAGGCGTACTCCGTGCAGAGGTTCTCGTCGGAGCCGGTGGGGTTGCAGCCGTTGGGCGGCGTGCCTACGCCGATGCCCTGGCCGACAAGATTGCTGACCACAAACTGCACCCGCACCAGCGTGTCGTAGTAGCTGCGGGTGATGATCCCGGCGTTGTCGGTCGCGGCGATGGCGTTTCCGGCGTCGTCGTAGGTCGCCTCCGTGTGGACATTGCGATCGGGGTACTGGGAACTGTAGGCGGGCGGGTTCGGGTCCAGGTAGCTATTTCGGGGGTACAGGTTCTGAACGATGGTGACTGGGCGGTTGTTTGCGTCGTAGTAGGTCCGGGTCACCGCGGCCGAAGGATCGATCACGGCGATGGGGTTGCCGTGGCCGTCGTAGACGGTTGTGGCAATGCGATCCTTGTCCGGGTCGGTGCTCGGCTGGTAGTTGCCCGCATCGCAGGGGTCGGTCTGAGGCGTTCCACCATCGCCGGTGGCGTTTTCCACTGTGCGCACGACTCGCCCGGCCTCGTCATAGCAGGTCCAGTTGGTGTTCCCGAGGGGATCCTCGACGGACTCCAGGCGGCCCAAGGCGTCGTAGGCGTAGTGAGTGGAGAGGTTCAGAGGGTCGATGCCTTCGATGCGCTGGCCGAACTGGTCGTAGACGTAGCGGGTGAGGTTTCCATTGGGGTCAGTGATAGTTTCCAGCAGTCCGGGCGGTGCAGGAGCATCGCCGGCGTCGGTGTAGGTGTAGGTCGTGGTGTCGGCTGTCCCTGCTATGGGCCCGTCGACGCTCAGGAGAAGGGTGCGGCGGGTCGGGTCAGGGTCGGTTTCGTTGTAGTCATAGGTGGTAGTGTTCCCCCGGCCGTCGACCAGGGTCGTCATGTTATTCAAGGGGTCGTAGCCCGGGTTGATCTGGGTCTGCTCACCGTCGATGATGAGTTCGAGGTTGGCCCCGTCGGCGCTCCAGGTTAGCTGGGTTAGATTGCCGTTCTCGTCGGTGATGCCTTCAGGGCGGAAGCTGAAGTCATAGGTCTTCGAGGCATCACCTAGCTGAGCATCGGTCGAGAGGGTCAGCGTCCGCCGTTCGTCGTAGGTGTGGGTGGTAGCGTTGGTCAGCGCATCGAGGATCGTCGTCGTTCCGTTCGTGTTGTAGGTGAGGTCGGCGATCTCTGTGCCCTCGCCGTCGAACTGCCGTAGTACACGACCGGGTCCCTCGTAGATCCTGATGTTGGAGAAGTAGCTGACGGCGGTCGGGCTAGGCACGTCGTGGTCCGTCGCGAAGACCAGGTAGACGCTCGCGAAGGTGTAATACCGTCCGACCGGAATGACATAGTGCTTCCAATTGGGCGCGGACGAGGCGTAATTGTTGAAGTCTTGAATGCTGAAGCTCTCGGTGCCGTACAGTTTGAACGGGTAGCCTTCGGTGGTGGCGTTGTCCGTCTCCAGCCCGATGGCGTGCACCTCGCCCTGGGCGGAGCTCTTGAAATCGAATTCGAGGATCGTATTGGCGGTCATCGGGTAGGCGAGGGGAATCTTCTTCCAGGTATTCCCCACCATATGCAGGGTGCGGCCCTCGTCTTCGACCGTGACTGCGATCGGATTCACGTCCTGGTTGTGGAAGCCGGTGATCGTGTAGTTATCGAAGTCGATCACTGTGGCCGGCCCCTGATCGTATTCGACTCTGGTCTGGATCTGGCCCAGGGAGTCTTCTACACGGAGAAGGCGATGCGCCCCGTCGTACGTATAGGTCCACTGGCCTCCCAGGACGTCCGTGTAGGAGGTCAGATCGCCGCCGGGGTCGTAACCGAATGTGACATCCCTTCCTGTCTGGTCGGAGACGCGGTCCAGCTGGCCGAGGGAGTTGTAGTCGAAGTCCAGGTAGCGGAGTCCCGTATCGTCAGTCACTCGGTCGAGGCGTGAGCTGCCGTCATAGGAATAGGTCCATGTCTGACCCTGCGGGTCGGACCACGTGGCAAGCTTGCCGTTCGCATCAAAGATGTATTTGGCGTTGTACTCGGTCACGAGTGTGTAGGTGACGGGTGGGCCGGATTGCCTGGTCAGCGTAGCCTGGATGCCGCTGGTCGCCGTGTAGGTGTTGTTGCCGTTGTCGAGGAAGGCATACTGATTGGCCGAATGCGCCTTGAACCAAACCACACCGGGCTCGCCGCCTGGGCTGGAGGGAAAAATCAGGCGAGTGTCGTGGTTGTGTGTCCATCCATAGCCGAGCGGCGCGGCATACAGCGCCGTCGACTGGGAGGAATAGGAGCGTTGCAGCGTGAGGGCGCCGGCCGAGGTCGCCAGAGTAAGGTCCTCGACCGGGTAATCCAGCGAGCCGGTGAAAGTGTTGATCGGATCGAGCGCCAAACCCTGTGCCCGGACGCCATTGACCAGAGGGCATTCCCGACCGTCGGAGAAACCGAACTTGGACGAGCAGGAGGAGGCGCTGCTCCGCGCGGCGACCCACCACTCCGGCGGGTCGAGCGTCCAGTGCATCGTCTTGGAGATCGCCAGCCGAGTCCAGGCCTGCATGTCGACATACTGCTGGGACTTGAAGACAGTCCCACCCGTAATCGGTTCCGCCATCCGATAAAGGGTGCAGCGCACCACGCCATTGAAGATCCCTTGCCGGCAGATCTGCGTATCCGACGAAAACCAGATCGGCCATCCCGACCCTGGCTCCAGGTCGAGGTCAAAGCCACCGTACCCCCACAGCCTGTACTGCGAGTCGTTGTAGAGCTCGAAACTGGCGCTGCAGACGCCCGAGTGTTCGGTGAAGACGCCACTCACCGGACAGTCGGTGGTGAAGTTCTCGATATTGATCCAGGGATGCTGGCCTTCGCCGTTGCTGCTGATGACGGTGACGCCTGAACTCAGCGGGCTCAGTTCCGGCCCGAGGGCCGCTGATTCGATGTATTCGACGAGCGGTACGGTGATTTCGGCCTTGGCGATCGGTTCGTCGTCGAGCAGCAGCTCGGCTGTGAAAACCAGGGGAAAGGTCGCCTCCTGCTCGATGTACCACGCCGTGTAGCCAGCGGCCAGGTCCTGAGGCAGGGTCATCACGAAGTCAAGCGGGTCCAGTCCCCCCTCCCCACCGTCGCTCAAGAGCACCCCGGCGGGAGGACTCAATCTGATCGTTACGACTGCATCCGGAGGGAAAGTTTCGCGGCCCGCTACGGCCCAGCCGATCACGAGAGCCGTCGCCGGAGCGGCGACGGATGGAATGGCCTCGAGCGAGAGCGGATTCCCGGGCGCCATCGTTGCCGTCGCCGTTGCGGTCTCGGAACCGGTCAACGTCGGTGTTTCCGAAGGTGTGAGAGTGGCCGTAAGCGCAGGGTCGCCGGTTGGTGTGTCCGTCCCTGCTGCGGTGGGAGTCCAACTTTCATCGGCCGTGGGGATCGGGGTTGGCTCCACCGTTGTGGAACCTGTAGCGGTCTCCGTGGGCGTTGCCGTCTCAGTCGGTGTCTCCGTCGGTTGCAGGCGTGAGGCTCCTCCACCCGGCCACATCGAGATTGGCAACACGCCGAGGGCGAAGGAGGCAGCCGCGACAAGTCGCGCCGCCGGCGCGGTTCGGGCTCGCAGCCAACGAAGGACGAGTGCATCTGGAATCCGAACACTGTGGCCCGATGGGGATTGAAACACGGTCATGATATCCCCTTGCATTGGATGCGCTTGGAGTGGCTTGAGTTGAATTGGCGTAGATCTGCGAAACGACGAGAGAGGCGGGCTGAGGCGGATATGCCGAGGGACGAGAGAATCCGGAGCAGGCTGTCGCCTCCCTCCAAGAGGAAACCTATCCTACGCTACCTCCCCGGACTCAATTGAGTCTCAACCGCTGGCCGTTCGGGCGCCGCACTTGGGTGCCTGTCGCCGGCCTAGGACCCAGGCCGACCCTCTTGACTTCCGCACCTCACCTGTGCTAGCGTCATCCCGTTCTTGGAG
>CAYUWF010000106.1:4071-7456 GCA_964448245.1 uncultured Anaerolineaceae bacterium
ATCGACGTTGTCATCCCGGAAGCTCCCGGCATCCCCGGCCTTCGATTCCGCCGCCCCGCCGGGCCAAGCGATTACGCGCCGATGGTCGAGGTCTACGCTGCCTGCGCTGCCGCCGACGGCCTGGACGACGTGATGACCGAGGCCGATATGGCCAATCTCATCGAGAACCCGGTCGACAGCGATCCGGCCTACGACTGCCTGATCGCTGAGATCGGCGGCCGCATCGTGGGCTACTCGTGGATCAGCCACCGGCTCGAGACAAGCGGTGACAGCGCTGAGCGTCCCGTAGGGGACGGCGCCGAGCGTCCCGTAGGGGACAGCGCCGAGCGTCCCGCAGGGGACGAGATCCACTCGCATCGCGGCTACGTGCATCCGGCGTGGCGGCGCCGAGGCCTGGGGACGGCCATGCTGCGACAGGCCTGGCGGCGCGCCGCCGAGCGGAGTCTGTCGTCGGAGCCGGCCTCGCCGCGCTTGCTGCAAACGTTCATGCTCGAGACCGAGACGGCCGCCCACGCGCTGGCCAGGCACTTCGACTACTCGCCCGTCCGCTACGCGTTCAAGATGCGTCGGGATCTGGCGCTACCCGTCCCGAAACTGCCGCTCCCCGCCGGCGTCGAGATCCGCCCTGCCCGGCCCGAGCACTTCCGCTCTATCTGGGATGCGCAGAAGGAGGCTTTTCAGGACCACTGGGGGTACGCTCCATGGCCGGAAGAGGCCTACCAGCGATTCCTGGATTTCCCGCACTACGATCCGACGCTGTGGCGAGTCGCCTGGGACGGCGATCAGGTGGCCGGCATGGTCTTGAGCTTCGTCAATGCCGACGAGAACGCGCAATTCAAGCGACTGCGCGGTTACACCGAAGATATCGCCGTCCGGCGCCCCTGGCGGCGCCGCGGCCTGGCCAGCGCCCTGATCGCCCGCAGCCTGGAGGCGTTGAAGGAGCGCGGCATGAGCCAGGCCGCCCTTGGCGTCGACGCCGAGAACCAGACGGGCGCTCTGCGGGTGTACCAACGCCTCGGCTACACTGTCGTCCAACAGTGGACTGTCTATCGGCGGCCACTGCCCGGCTCGGCCGGGCGATAGGAATCACAAGGGGCGAGAGCCGGCCGTGACATCTGTCCAAGCCGTGCGAGTCGTCTTTTGGGACCTCGGAGGTGTCATCCTGCGCACGCAGGACTCGAGCCTTCGGCGGGGCTGGGAGATGCGTCTCGGTCTGGGCGAAGGCGACCTGGCCATGCTCGTCTTCGACGGCCCCGCCTCGCGAGAGGCGATGCTCGGCCGGGCCTCGGCCGACGACGTGTGGGCGTCGGTCGGCACGACCCTGGGATTGTCCCCCGTCGATCGCCCCCGCCTGCGGGCCGACTTCTTCTCCACCGACCGGATCGACGAGGACCTGATGGCGTTCATCCGGCAGCTCCGGCCTGGGGTGCGGGTCGGCCTGATCTCCAACGCGTGGCCCGAGGTGCGCAGGCTCCTCGAATCGGAGTGGCGCATCGCCGACGCCTTCGACCCGCTGATCCTCTCGGCCGAGGTGGGATTGGTCAAGCCCGATGAGCGGATCTTCCGCCTGGCCCTCGAGCGGGCGGAGGTCCAGCCGTCGGAGGCAGCCTTCATCGACGACTTCTCCGAGAACGTCGACGCGGCCCTCGCCCTCGGAATGCGCGCCGTGCTCTTCCGATCGCTGAGCCAGACCCAGGGAGAGATCGAGCGCCTGCTGGGGCAGTGATCAGTGGTCAGTGGTCAGTCGCTAGCCGTTCCCGTTTTGCTGACTGACCACTGTCCACTCACCACTGGCCACTTCAGTACACCGCTGGCCCGCTAGGGAAGAGGTATGGGCCGAACAGGAGGTAGGCCAGAAGGCAGCAGATGATGACGATGCCGCCGACGATGTGGACCGCCCCCAGGATCTGACCGGTGGTGGCCAGGCGGGTTCCCTTGAGCGTCCCCAGGCTGCCGTCGATCTCGCTCTTGGCGATGTAGCCCAGGATGATGGCGATCACCCCGCCGAAGATCGGCAGGATGCCGAACAGGCTGATGATCCCGATGACCAGGCTGGCGATCGCCAGCTTGCTGTTGGGAGCTTCTTCCTCAGGGGGTGTCATGGCTGCGGACATTGGGCCTCCTTGGCACTCGGGTTGGCGCTTATCCTACCTGCGACCTGGAGGGCCGTCCACCGACGGAAAGCGGGCGGCTTAGAGCCGGCGACTGGCGATCGCCAGGCCGGCAATGACGACGATCATCCAGGCGGCGACGCAGGCGCCCGCCAGCAGGTCGCGCGGGGCGATCGCCGGCACCTCAGCCAGGAAACCGGGGCCCTTCTCCACCGCAGGTTCGCCGGTGAGCAGGGCGAGGGTCGCCTGCCCGGGCATGGGCGAAGGGGTCGCCGTGGGCGCGACGGTGGCGGTGGCCGTAGGGCCGGCGCGCACAATCACTCGGTCGCCCGGGTGGACGAAGGAATCCTCCGTCATCCCGTTCAAGCTCAACAACTCCGCCAGATCGATGCCGTAGACGGCGGCGATGGTCCACAGCGTCTGGCCCTCCTCCACGATGTGCACGATGGATCCGTCAGGCTGCGGCGTGACCGTGACGACCAGCCGCGGACCGCCGCCGATGGCGACATCGCTGCCGCCGGCCGGAACCGTTGAATTGGCGCTCAGACCGCCGGCGACGTAACCCGTGACCAGAGTGTAGTAGGTAAAGCCGACGCCCTCACCGACCCCCGCTCCGACGTCGCGGTAGTTCGTCCCGAGCATCGTGTTCAGGTGCGGGGCATCCCCGGTCCACATCTCCACCGCTCCCCCTGGCGAGAGGCTGCTGCCCATGGCAATGTTCTCGGAAATGAAGACCGTGGCGCCGCCCCCGTAGCCGGCGGCCATCGCCTGGTCGCGCGGCCGCGAGCCGTCCGGCCCGTAGTGCGTCAGCTGGCCGATGGAGGTGCTGTAGTCGTTCTGTCTCTGGGCGACCAGCATCAGGATCGGGTCGACGTTCAGGGGCCCCAGCCCGTTCGACGCCCGGAACCGGTTGACCGCGTCAATCAGCTCGGAGGCAGACTGGCGGCGAGGTGCGGCTTCGGTCGGTGCGGCTCCCAGCAGCAGCGTCACCGCGAGCAGGGCGAGCCCGCCCGTCAGCAGAAGCCGGCGGACAGACCTAAGGCAACGCGATCTTGCAGGGGTAGCCATCCTTCGTTGGGCCCGTTCCGGGGATCGGAAGATCCAGGAAAGACGCCGGAGTCATTCTAATCCCCTGGATTCCCACTTACGCGGGAATGACGCTCCTCCGTTTGTCACCCCCACGAAAGTCGAAGCCACCCGAAGCACGCCTAGCGGCCCACCGACCTTCCAGAGGAAGGTCGGACATGGGCAGGCGGAGTGGTGCGGGGGTCCAG
>CAYUWF010000107.1:0-7438 GCA_964448245.1 uncultured Anaerolineaceae bacterium
ACACCTATGCCGACGTGAAAGCCGAGTCGGACATCTGCTGCACCTCGAGCAACGCTGCCGCCGTCGTCGAGTCGCTGAACGCTCCAACCGTGATCTTCCTTCCGGACGAGTACCTCGCCCGCAACGTGGCCCAGGCGACAGGCAAGCGCATTCTCTTCCCCAGTCTCGTGGCGACCGGCGAAGCCCTCCCGCTGGAACCCGTGCAGCTCATCGGCTGGCATGGACGCTGTGAAGTCCACGAGAAGTTTGCCGTCGAAGATATCGTCGCCATCCGGCAGGAATACCCGGACGTCGTCGTGCTGGCCCATCCGGAATGCTCGCCGGAGGTCGTGCAGGCGGCGGATTTCTCGGGCAGCACCTCGGCCATGATCGAGTACGTTCAACAGACCTCGGCGCCGCGTTATCTCCTGCTGACGGAGTGCGCCATGGGCGACAACATCGCCGCCGCCAATCCCCAGAAAGAGATGCTGGGCCTGTGCAGCGTGCGCTGTCCGCACATGAACCAGATCACGCTGGAAGATACCCTGGCCTCTCTCGAGCTTGGCCGCTATGTCATCGACGTGCCGGAGGACATCCGCCGGCGGGCGGCGCAGGCGGTCGAGCGGATGCTGGTCGTAGGACAGAAGGACTGAGGAGGATTTCCCTCTGATCGAGACCGACGTACTGATCGTCGGGACGGGAATTGCCGGCGCGACGGCGGCGCTGCAGTTGGCCCGCAACCCACAGCGCCAGGTGGTGCTGCTCACGCGCGATCCCGATCCCGAAGAATCGAACACGCGTTACGCCCAGGGCGGGATCGTCTCACGCGGGCCGGACGACAACGCCGAGAGCCTGATGACCGACATCCTGGCCGCCGGCGCCGGGGCCAGCTCTCCGCAGGCGGCTCGGATGCTTGCCGAGGAAGGACCCCGCCTCGTGGAAGAGGTCCTCGTCCGGGTTGCCGGGGTGGAATTCGACCGGGGCCCCGATGGTGGGCTGGCCTGGGGCACCGAGGCGGCCCACTCACACCGCCGCATCCTGCATGTGGGCGATACCACGGGCCGGGCCATCGCGGCGGCTCTGATGGCGCGGCTGCGGGCCTGCCCCAATGTCCGCTTGTTGACCCAGGCCACGGCTATCGACCTGATCACATTCCCTCACCACAACCGCGATCCCCTGGCGGCCTATCGCCCGATCTCGTGCCACGGTGCCTACGCGTTCGACCGCCGGGAGCGGACCGTCCACCGCTACCTCGCCGCGGCGACGATCCTGGCCACCGGCGGTTTGGGGCGTATCTACCGCAACACGACCAATGCCCCCGGCGCCCGCGGGGATGGCCTGGCCATGGCGCATCGTGCCGGCGCCCGCATTGGAAACGCCGAATATGTTCAGTTTCATCCTACCGCCTTGGCCGCGCCGGGGGCCGAGGGGTTCCTGATCAGTGAGGCGGTGAGGGGGGAGGGCGGTCGGCTGCTCACCCCCGACGGGCGGCTTTTCATGGAAAAGCATGCCCCCGAGTGGAAAGACCTTGCCCCGCGCGATATCGTCGCCCGTGCTATCGATCTCGAAATGGAGACACACGGCTATTCCCATGTGATGCTTGACCTGGCGTCATCGATGTCGCCCGAGGCGATCCGGGCGCGCTTTCCCTCTATCTATCAGCGCTGCCTGCAAGCCGGCTATGACCTCTCGCACGAACCGGTCCCGGTCGTCCCGGCGGCGCACTACTTCTGCGGCGGCGTGCTGGTTGATGAGTGGGGCCGCTCGAGCGTCCAGAACCTGTACGCCATCGGCGAGGTCAGCTGCACCGGATTGCACGGTGCCAACCGCCTGGCATCCACGTCGCTCCTGGAGGGGTTGGTCTGGGGAAGTCGCGCCGCTCAGCGCCTGGAGGCCGGCTTCCTGCGCGGGGAGATTGATCGACTGCCTCCGGCTGAGGCCATCCCTCGCTGGGACGAGACTGGCCTGGAGGCTGAGCCCGACCCGAAGCTGATCCAGGGGGACATGCAGACGATCCAGAGCATCATGTGGAACTATGTCGGGCTGGTGCGCAGCCCAGAGGGTTTGTCCAGGGCGATCCGCGAGTTGCGACACCTGCTGAACGAGATCGAGACCTTTTACCGGGCGACGAAGTTGAGCGATGGCCTTATCGGCTTGCGCAACGCCGTGGAAGCTGCCCTGATCGTGGCCGAGGCCGCCCGTCACAATCGCCAGAGTCGTGGTTGCCACTACCGGCGAGATGCCACCCAGGGGGAGGGGGACCGGCTGATCTGACTCTTGGCGCAGCAGGCGCCTCGCTTAGGCCTTGCGAGCCTTCGACTCCAGGCCTCAGCATGCGGTCCTCTTTCACCCCCACCCTCCCCTCCCCCTCGGCGGGATCGGCACGCTACAAGATGAAGGGCCTTTCGCCGAAGGGGAGGGAGGTTTTCCTCGAGGAGGAAGGGGGCGGCAGAGCCGCCCCCTTCCTCCTCGAACCTCCTGCCCCTCCCCGCCACAAGCACCACCGGAGGGTTCCGAGCTGGACGGGGAGGGGTGGGGGTGGGGGCTAGATCAGGGCAGACTATTAGCGCCTGCCTTCGTCGAGTTCACTCTCCGCGCGGCGCGGCGTACAGCCGTCCGGGCTCATCCGGGTAATAGTGGAGGACGGGCAGCTCCGGGAAGAGCGCCGCCGCCCGCCCATCGGGCTCCGGGCCCCGCTCGTAGAGCAATTTCAACTCGCTGCCGCGGAAGGGCGCCGTCAGCGTGAGCAGGTTGCCATAGCCGTGCCACGCCGGCGCGCGGTGGACGATGACGACGGCCCTGCCCGAATCCACTTCTTCGAAGGCCTCCAGCGCCGACCGCGTGATCCCGAACAGCCCGCGCAACCCGCCGACTCGCGCGGGGAGATACAGGCCGACGTCGACGAAAAAAAGAACCAGAACGACGGCTGTGGCCGCCAGGCGACGGCCGCGACCGCCGCGCACCCGGCCCTCGGCCCAACCTCCTGCCCAAACCATCCCGGCGGCGCTGATCGAGGCCAGCGCCGGAAGCGCCTCGACGAAGTAGCGGGATCCGAGCAGCCACGAGCCGACCCAATAGGCCATGTAGACCACGACCAGGGAAGGGAAGATCGCCGGCGCAAGCCACGCGTCCGCCCTTCGGCGCAGCGCCCAGAGACCCAGCGGCAGGAAGAGCCACGACAAGAAAGGCCATCCGAACAGATCGTGCTGCCAGGCCGCCAGGCTTTGCCGCGTGTTGATCCAACCCTGTCGCAAGGTGTGGCCAACATCGAGGGGTCCGACACCGGGCCCGAAACCAAGGCGGTCGTAGGGCCACCACAGCGTGTACGGATTGAGCCACGGATCGCCCGTCAGCGCCCATTGCCACAGCGGTAGGATTAGCGCCAAGGCCGCCGCCAGCAAACCGATGGCGGCCAGATCCGTCCCGAAGTGGCGCCGATGGCGGGGCAGCAGAAAGAGCGCGTGCATCACAAAGGGAATCGCAACAGCGGCCGCGGTGACGGGGCGAGTCAGGACCAGCAGACCCATGGAGGACCCGGCGACCGCGATCGGAATCGCTCGCCTCGCTCGCGCGAAAAGGGCGCCCGGCCGCGGCAGGAACAGGTCGAACCAGGCCAGCATCCAAGCGAGGGTCAGCACCACACTGAGCATATGGGGCATGAGCGTGCCGGAGAGCATCAGGAGCATGGGCGAGGTGGCGGTCAGCGCGGCTGCCAACAGGCCCGACAGGCTCCCCGCCAGGCGCCGCCCGAAGAGATACGTCAGCCAAACGGCGAAGCCGGCCAGCAGCGGATTGACCCAGTAGGGCGCACCCGCCGCCACGCCGACGGCCAGCGTTGCCGGCCAGCCGGGCGGGTATTTCCCGAAGCGGGTCCCGTTGTGGTCGACGACGAAGGGGACGAGGAAGGACTCCGATTCCGGCGGAGAGGGGAGGGCGATACGGCCGCCGGCCATCACGTGGGCCTGCCACAGGTTGGCGAATTCGTCTTCGACGTGCGGGATTTCCTCGAAGACTGCGACGGCGATCCACAACGAGGTGGCCGTCGTCAGCAGCGCCAGCGCCGCCGCGGCGACAGCAGCGCGCCGCGGGCGAAAGAGGCGGTCCCCCCCTCGGTTTCCCGACGCCGGCGGCGTGGCCACCTGGCGGCTGTCCTTGACGACACGCGAAATCGGCCCCTGCTGGGTCACGGCACTTTGCCGCCTATGCCCTGGACTCTTCGGCGGGCCGCGGGGCTGTTCGACTCAGTGCCTCCAGCGCGGCACGATGCAGCCGACCATTGCTCGCGACTACGCCCGAATTGCGGACCATCTGGCGCGCCGCGGTGAAGTCCAGCTGGCGGCCGAGCACATCGGTGGCGCGCCCGCCGGCCTCGTCGACCAGCAGCACCCCGCAGGCGTGGTCCCAGATGTTCTCCCGCAGCGCACCTTGCTGGCGCGGCAGTCGGACGATCAGGTCGCCGGCGCTGGCGGAGAGCGCAAGGTACTTGACCTGGCTGTCCATGCGCACTTCGGGCGCGGTCGTCCCGAGGGTCCGGCGCAGATCGGCCAACCGGTCGTCGGTCGATCGCCCGGACACCACCGAACGGAGCAGCCGGCAGCGCGCCGGATCCGCCTCGGTGGAGACGGCCAGCCGAGTCCATGGCCCGTCCGGCGCAGGCGCGACCCAGGCTCCCTCCCCGCGCACAGCCAGGGCGAAGCTGCCGCCCTCGCCGAACGGGTAGTAACGCGGGCAGGCCAGGGCGCCGAGGACGATCTGGCCGTCTTGAATCAGAGCCAGCGCCGTCACGAACTGGCCGCCGCGCAGCAGCCCCTTGGTTCCATCGACCGGATCGAGCGCCCAGAAGCGCACCGCGGGCTCTCCTTGTCCGCGGTCCAGCCACCCCAGCACCTGGTCCGCGTCTGCGCCCGGATGGACGAGGCGCGCGGCTTCGACGGCTTCCTCTCGCACCCGCGCCGCCTGCGCCTCGCGCAGAGGCGCCGAGCTCTCCTCGGCGACGAGGACGTCGTCGGGAAACGATCGTTGCAGTAACCCGGCCAACGCCGCCTGCACGGCGAAGTCGGCAGCCGTAACCGGCGTGCGGTCGCTCTTGTTCAGCGTGGAGGGTGAAGGCCCGACGGCATGCAGCACCATCGCCGCGGCGTGCAATGCCTCCATGGCGAAGTCAACTTCGGCGGAGAGCCGGCCGGCCGCAGGCAGGGGGATCATCGAGGGTGAGGTCGGCCTGCGGATCAATGGAGGTGGAGGATCACCTCGGGCGCCGTGAAACCGTTGGACTTGTGCGTGCTGTCCCCGTACGGCTTGGACTGCAACCCGCCGCAGCGCCACAGCGCGACCATCCGGCGTGTGCGCTCGGTAGGATTCCCAGGCTCGTCCGCGACGAGCAATGACCCCGAGACCAGGTCGGGGTCGTTCTTCGGGGCCCGGATGACCTTCTCGTCCGCCATAGCTCACCTCGTCCTATGACAGCTCTTCGCACCGCTCGCCCATCGTCGCGCTCTCCCACCACCCGGAGGACATCCCGCAGGCATCGTCCCTCGTCGCGCTTCGTCGCGTTTCCGCGCCCCGATATGGGGCATCCTGGAGAGGATCCCGCAGGGGATAGCGCATCGCATCCCGCAGGGGACCCACCCATCACCAGTCATTGCGAGCCCCCGAACTACAGTCCCCGAAGCGCAGCGGAGGGGAAGGGGGCGCCTCGGCTCGGGGCTCCTCGCAATGACACTCGCGAGGGCGGCGCGGTGACCGCGCTGAGCGTCTCGTAGGGGATCGCGCTGCGTCGCGTTTCGCATCGCGCTTCGTCGCCCTTCGCATCGCGCATCGTATCCCCGAGGGAACCCCGAAAGGGAATCCCGGAGGGATCGGGTCTTCGTCGCGTCTACGCACCCGCTATGGGGCATCCCGTAGGGATTACGTCCTCGCATCCTGTAAGGATACAATCCTAATCACCAAAGCAGACGTGCGTCGTTCCCTTCTCTTCCTGGCTCCGCTTCTTTTCGGCTGCTCCCTGTTTCAGACGGCAGCGCCTGCCGGCACAGCGGCGGAGGCGCCGACGCCGTCTCTCGCCGCGCCGGTGCCCGAAGAACCCACGGCGGCTCCGACATCCACCGCCGTACCCACGGTTCCGGCACCGCCGACGGGCTTCCCCGAACCGTCGGCGTTCATTTGGAGCCCGGTCGTGGGAGGGCTGCAGAGCCCGATCGGTATCCAGAACGCGGGTGACGCTAGGCTCTTCATCGTTGAACAGCGCGGCGTGATCCGTCTCCTCGACGAAACCGGCCTGCGCCACGAGCCATTCCTCGACATCCGCGACCGCGTCTTCGACACCGGAAACGAGCAGGGTCTGCTCGGCCTGGCCTTCCATCCGGATTTCGCCGCCAACGGCGCCTTCTACGTCAACTATACCCGGGGCACCGGGGACACCGTCATCGCGCGCTTCCTGGCCGGCGCCGATTCGAACCAGGTCGATCCCGCAAGCGAGCACGTCCTGCTCGGGTTCGACCAGCCCTACCCCAACCACAATGGGGGTGGGATGGTCTTCGGCCCCGATGGATATCTCTACATCGGCACCGGCGATGGCGGAGCGCAGGGCGATCCGGAGGGGCGCGCCCAGAACCCCGACAGCCTGTTGGGCAAGATCCTCCGCCTCGACGTCGACGGCGGCGATCCCTACGCCGTTCCCTCCGATAACCCCTTCGCCTCGGGAGGCGGCCGTCCCGAGATCTGGGCCGTCGGCCTGCGCAACCCGTGGCGCTTCGCCTTCGATTCTTCCACCGGCGATCTATTCATCGGCGACGTCGGTCAGAATCGCTGGGAAGAGGTCAACTTCCTCGCGGCCGGTTCGCCTGGCCCGACGGAAGGCCGCGGGGCGAACTTCGGCTGGGACGTGCGCGAAGGGCTGGCCTCCTATGAAGGCGACCCTTCCCCGGCCTTCACCGACCCGGTGGCCGTCTACTCGCACGACGAAGGCGGTTGCTCGGTCACCGGCGGCGAGGTCGTTCGAGATCCGGCGCTGCCGGAGTGGCAGGGGATCTACCTCTATGGAGACTTCTGCAGCGGATTGATCTGGGGGCTCTTCCACGATCCGGTCGGCGTGTGGCAGAACCGGGTGTTGTTCGACACCGGCTTCCAGATCACGTCCTTTGGCTCGGGCAGTGACGGAGGCATCTACGTCCTCGACCGGTCGGGCGGGGTCTACCGTCTGAGGCGCGCCGGCTAGGAGATCCCCTCTCGGCCGAGCGGCAGGGGGATCTGCGCGCCAATCCCCAGGCGTCGTGAATAACAGGCCTCCCGCCTGGCATGGTTTGGCCCGGCTTGGCCTCGTTCGTGCTTCTTGAAATTGGTTCTGTTGTGGAGTAACGTAGCAGTACTCGGGTACTGTTGCCCGCGCTACGCCAGGGGGGCCAGCGGCGCGTGCGAGTCAAAGTTCGCAGCCTCAAGCGCTTCCTCATCGTCGCAGGCC
>CAYUWF010000108.1:0-7239 GCA_964448245.1 uncultured Anaerolineaceae bacterium
AGGGGGTGAGAGAGAAGAGGACCGTTTGAGACCGCGTTGTGCCCCGGCCTGGAGGCCGCGCCCCCTGGAGCGGACATATAATCAGGGTCGGCGTGTCCTCCACCCCCGTCACACGCGCCCTCGACGAGGCGCAGGTCACCTACACCCTTCACCTCCACGATCGGCCGATTACCTCGCTCGAGCAGGCCGCCGAGGAACGCGGCCTTCGTCCCGAGCAGATCGTCCGGTCGCTGGTCTTCCGACTGGAACGCGATTTCCTCCTCGTCCTGGCGCCCGGCCCGGGTCAGGTCTCCTGGCCGAAACTACGCCGCTTTTTGGGGATCTCGCGCCTCACCACGGCTTCCCCCGAGGAAGTCCTGGAGATGACGGGCTACCCGCCGGGCGCCGTCTCGCCGTTCGGCCTGGCGCGCACGATGCGCATCCTGGCGGACCAGCGCTTGATGTCCGAAGAGGAGGTCTCCATCGGCGCCGGGGTCCGCGATGCGGGCGTCGTGCTGCGCACGGAAGACCTTCTGCGGCTGGTTCAGCCCGCAATGGGAGACTTCCTGGAAATCGCCGATCGCTAATCACAAATCGTCGCGGTCAAGAGATAGGCGATTGGAGATTGGTGATTAGCTTGCGGGTCCTTCGAGCCCGGGCACCCGGCCGGTCAGGAAAAACGCCGCCGAGTCTTCGACGATCTGGCCCACCACGCTTAGCGTCGCCGTCAGGTCCCCGCTGACGTCGAGCCCGTGGTCGGCGCCTTCCAGCACGCGCACGAAGGCCGGGCGCTTGCCGGCTAATGCCCCCAGCGCCGCCTCGTCGTAGAAGCTGTCGCGTGTGCCGATGGCGATGTAAGCGGGCTGGCGCGTATCGATGAAGGCCGAATCGAAGATCGGATTACCGATCGGCGGGGTCAGGTGCGCCACGTACGCCGATTCGGGCACGGCGCCTTGCGCGCACAACTGCACGAGAAGGATCGTCCCCAGCGACTTGCCGACGACCCCGAGGCGCGCATAGGAGCGCCGCGGCAGGACCTGGCGCAGCGCCGCCTCGCACTCAGAGAGGGTTTCGGCAGCATGCGCCGCCCATGGGAAAGCCATCGAAGCCTGGAATCCGTAGGTCAGACCCAACGTATCCCAGCCCGATGTCTGCATCCGCTTCGCCAGGTGATAAAGCACCGGCCCGTCCGGGCCGTAGTGCAGGCCGGGCAGCACGACCATCAGGCCGGCTCCATCGCCTTCGAAGAACGTGTGAGGCAGGGGCCGACCATCATGCATCTTCAGGGGAAGAGGGTTGAAGCCGCTCATCCGGACCTTTTTTCCAAGCGCGGCGGGCCCCCCCGACCGCTGCCTGCGAGGCCTAGCCGGTCGGGATTCCGATGGAGTCCCGGGCCCGGCAGGGTTACGGGATCCACTCCGGCGCGTAGCCGGCCGTGGCGACGCGCTCCCCGGCGCGCCCATCAGCCCACTGCCACCAGACTTCGGCCGGCTCGCTGACCCGCGCCTGGTCGAAGAGCATGTACGCCAGCCGAGAGCCGTCTGGGCTCCAGGCAAAGCCGGCATGGTTGAGGGCCGGTTGGGAGGTCAGGGAGACCGGTTCACTTCCATCCGCCCGCATGAGCCACAATTGGCGGCCGAGAGTCCATTCCTGCGGATCGAGGCTGCGGCGCGAGAAGGCGATCCATCCGCCGTCGGGCGAATAGGCCGGCCCACTGTCCTCCACCAGCAACGACTCTTCGCCGGAGAGATCGACCTGCCGGCCGTCGACGATCGACACCCGTTTCAGGTGGCTGTAGTACCGCGGCGGCTCCTCATCGGGGGCGACTCCTTCGCTTTCGGCCTGGGCCTCCTCCGGGAGAAAGAAGATCTCGGCGAAGACGAGGGAGGCGCCGTCCGGCGACCATGCCGGCGCCTCCCCAAGATCGTTCGGAACGACGAAGGCCAAGCGCGCCTCTTCGGTGGAAACCTGGTTATAGAGGGCGTAGGCCCGCAAGGCGTGGTCGTAGACGACCAGCCAGTCCCGAGTCGACCACAGCGGTTGCGAGGTCGCGTGGTCCTCAGCGGCAACCGTGTAGGCCTCGCCCGCCGCCAGAGGTTTCACCCAGACGCGGCGCAGCGTCGAGCCGTCGGGCTGCGGCTCCTCCTGAAGGAAAGCCAGCGAGTCCCCGGCCGAGGAGAGAGAGACCGAGCGGCATGTCGAATTCGGCGGGCAGCGATACAACAGCCGATCCTCGCCCCCCGCCAGCGGGAGCTGGCGGATCTCCGTCCCTTCAGAAGCTGAGGCGGTGTACACCACGGCCGACCCGTCCGGGGTGAGGCTGAAGTCGGTCACTCCCTGGGGAGACTGGATCAGTGGTTGCGGTTCCGCGGTGTCGGAAGACCACACATAGACTCCAGAGTCCTCATTGGCGGGCCACAAGTAGGCCAGCCGCCCGGCGCCAACGGTGAAGGACCACTGTGCTGGGCCGAAGGTCGGCAGGCCGCGCACAGAAAGGGCGCCGGCGTCGAGCGTCACGGTCACCTGCTCCCCTTCCGGCCACGGCTGCGACGGCAGGAAGGTCATTTCCCGGCCGGACCAACGGAAAGTCCCGGGACGTGGCGGCTCCAGGTGAAGGCGTCCCTCGACTGTGTCGGCCCGCATCGGTTGGGTGAAGCTGATGGAGATCGAGGGCAGCGCCGGGGCTCCCGTCGCCCCGCCCGGTGGCTGGACCTCCTCCACACGCGGGGCCGAGATCAACACGGCGGCCAACAAGCCCGCGGTCAACCCGATGGCGGCCAAGAGCAGCAGCGGAGGGCGACGGGGGGAGCGGAGCATGACGCGGCGTCCACAGCTCCCCGCGAGCTTGAAGCTCGCGGGGAGCTCATCCTCACCCTCGCAATTGCTCTTTCAGGTGCTCGATGGCCGGGATCGGCGTCGGGTCGACGCCGTAGGCGATCGCCAGGTAGTAGGCGGCGTAGTCCCCGTAGTGCAAGCAGGTCCACTGTTGCGCCAGCGGGCTGTCCCCCACGCCGTCGATGGCGTCGGTGTTGTAGCCTTCGACCATCAGGACATGCCGGGTGGCCTCGATCCGGCGCGTCAGCGCCGGCTCATCCAGCGTCGCCCGCAGGAAGACCGCCATCGTTTTTCCGATCAGGGGTTCCGGTCCGGCCGTCCCGGCCACGACATTGTGGTCCGCTTCGGGAATCTCCTCGTACTGCGCCGGCGCCTTGGCCAGCTCGTTGACCTGGGCCCGCCAGCGGCGGGCGACCGGCCCGAGCACCCCGGCGCCGAAGAAGATCGGCCAGCGATCCATCAGCTGCCCGGCCATGCGCTTGGCCGGGTTCTGGACCACGGGGCTTTCGGCGCGAAGCTGCTCGCGCTGGAGGCGCATCGCTCGAACGGCGCCGCCGATCTCTGCGGAGGGGTCGTCGATCTGGCCAAGGCGGGCCAGCAGCCGCAGCGAATACGCGAAGGAATACCCCACGGCGGCGCGCGGCGGCCCCGGGTGGTCGATGGGCCAAACCGCGTCGCCACTTTCCGAGGCGAGCCTCTGCAACGCGCCTCCCGAGGTGAAGGCGATGCGACGCGCCCCCACCCGCTTCGCCTGGTCGTAGGCCGCCAGCGATTCCTCTGTATTTCCAGAATGGGACGAGACAACGACCAAGCTCCCCTCACCGGCCGCCCAACCCGGGAGACCGTAGTCGCGCCACACCGTCAGGCTGGCCCGCGCCCGCTGCCGGGCATGGGCCGATGCCAGGTCGGCTCCGATCGCCGATCCGCCCATCCCGGCGAAGACGATGTGCTCCAGCTCTCCGACCGTCGGGAGGGGCAGCGACGCCGAGCGCGCCCACGCCTGCTCCAGCTGCTCGGGCAGGGCATCGATCCACCCCAACATCCCGCCGGAGTCGACGGCGTCCATGTGTGCGCGGTCGTCGAGGTTCATCGCTCCTCCAGAGTCAGCCGATAGACATCGCTCCGTCGCCAGCCCGAACTTTCGGCGACCTGCCGTGCGGCGCGGGAGGGCGAGTCGCCGCGTCGGGTCCGTTCCCGCAGGGCCGCCCGCACCTCGGCCTCGCTCCACCGGTCCCCCGCCGCCGCGCCGGAAATCACCAGGGTGAACTCGCCGCGCGGCTCCTTCGTCGCGAAGTGTCGGCGCAGCTCGCCCAAGCTGCCGCGGCGGATCTCCTCATGGAGCTTGGTCAGTTCGCGGCACACCGCCGCCGGGCGCTCGGCGCCGAACACAGACTCCAGATCGGCCAACGCCGGGCGAAGCCGATGGGGCACCTCGAAGAACACCATGGTCGCCGCGTCGCGGGCGTGCGCCTCGAGGCGCCGGCGGCGCTCGGCGCGTTGGCGGGGCAGGTAGCCGAGGAAGCTGAATGAATCGGCGGGAAGCCCACTCGCCACCAGCGCCGCCAGCGCTGCCGAGGCCCCGGGGATGGGACGGACGACGTGGCCGTGCTCCCAGGCCGCGCGCACCAGGGCATATCCCGGGTCGGAGAGCCCGGGCGTGCCCGCATCGCTGACCAGGGCCACGTCGCCGCTCTGCAGCGCCTGCAGCAGCGAAGCCAGGCGCGATGCGGGGCTGTGCTCATGGTAGCTGACTTGGCGGGTGTGGAGGCCGTAACGGCTCAGCAACTTGCGTGTCTGGCGCGTGTCCTCGCTGGCGATGAGCGCGGCCTCTTTCAGCACACGCAGCCCCCGCAGCGTGATGTCCTCCAGGTGGCCGATCGGCGTCGAGACGAGGTACAGCGTTCCCACACCGGGATTCTAGCCGACGCGAACCCTCCAGCCGATGGCCGGAGGGTCTGATGATCGGGATGAAGTCGGGGCCCGCCGAGGGAGGCTCAGGCCGGCTTGTCTTCCGCCGCCCGTACCTCGACCGCCTGAGGACCTTTCGGCGTCTCCTCGACGCGGTACGTCACCTGCTGCCCCTCCTCCAGGTTGCGGTAGCCTTCGCCCTCGATCCCGCTGAAGTGGACGAAGATCTCTTTGCCACCGTCCTCCGGGGCGAGGAAGCCGTAGCCCTTGACCCGGCTGAACCACTTCACCGTCCCCTGCATCCGGTCCGACTCCATATCCGCCTCCGCACTGTCGCCACTGAGGCGAACCCCCACCGGCTGCGGCACACCAGGGGACGTCGACCCAGGGCCCCGAAGTGGCGCCGACTCTAGCACAGGAAGATTCGTGAGTCAACGCGGGCCGGCGCAGGGACGACGGCGCAGTAGGGATCCCGTTGACATGGGGTTCCCCGGCGTGCTAGACTGCCACGCGTTCGGATCGCTCCGCGGCGCACGAGGAAGCCCATCGCGCCCTTCACCGCCTCTTCCTCTGCGAGAGGCGTTTCTCTTCCCGGATGGCATCGTCCATGACCGCTCCGACTTCGCTCTCAAGGCGCGACCGGTTCTCCACCTGGCTCCAGGCCGGGCGCCCGCGCCTCGCCGACGGCGCCATGGGAACGCTACTGCATGCCGGCGGCCTGCCGATCGGCACCTGCTTCGACGACTTGAACCGCACCCAGCCTGAACTCGTTTTCGAAATCCACCAGCAGTACCTCGGCGCGGGGGCCGAGATTCTCGAAACGAACACATTCGGGGCCAACCCCTATAAGCTGGCGGCGCACGGGCTGGAGAGCCACCTGGAGGAAATCATTACCGCCGCCGTCGGACTGGCGCGCCGCGCCGCCGGGCTGCGCCAGGGCGTGTGGATCGCGGGCAGCCTCGGTCCGCTCGGAATCCGTCTGGCTCCGTACGGCCGCGTCCGCCCGGAACAGGCCAGCGCCGCCTACCGCCGCCCGATCGGCGAGCTGGCGGCCGCCGGAGTCGACCTGCTGATCTTCGAGACTCACACCGACCTGCGTGAGCTGGTGCTGGCCGTCGAGACCGCTCGGCGGATGTGCGACCTGCCGATCCTGGCCTCGATGACCTACACGCGGGACGACCGCAGCCTGCTGGGCGACGGGCCGGCTCAGGTGGTGAGCGCTCTGGCGGCGGCCGGCGCCGACGTCATTGGCGCCAATTGCTCCGGCGGCCCGGCCCAACTCTTACGCATCCTCGAACAGATGCGCCTGAGCCCATCGGGCCTGCCGCTGGCCGTGATGCCCAACGCCGGATGGCCCGAGCGCCACGGCGGAAGAATCATGTACGCCGCCACGCCGAACTACTTCGCCGATCACGCCCGCCACTTCCGGGCCCTGGGGGCGGCCATCATCGGCGGCTGCTGCGGCACCACGCCCGATCACATCGCCGCCATGCGCCAAGCACTGGATTCGGAGGAAGCCTCGACCGCCTCGGCCGCTCCGCTGCGGGAGACGCCCCTACGCGCGATCGCCGCCGCGGCCGAGCAACCGACGGGACTGGCGCAGCGGCTGCGACAGGGCGAGTTCGTCATCTCGGTCGAGGTCGACCCGCCGCGCGGCTTCTCCACCCACCGCCTGTTGGCGGCGGCCCAAGTGCTTTCCGAGGCCGGCGCCCACACCCTGAACGTCGCCGACAGCCCGATGGCGCGCATGCGCATGAGCCCGTGGGCGGTCTGCCACCTGATCCAGCGCGACCTCGGCCTGGAGAGCGTGCTCCACTTCCCGACCCGCGGCCGCAACCTGCTCCGCATTCAGGGCGACCTGCTGGCGGCCCACGCCCTGGGGGTGCGCGACATCTTCGTCGTGATGGGCGATCCGACCGCCATCGGCGATTACCCCGAGGCGATGGACGACTATGATGTCGCCCCCTCGGGGTTGATCCGCCTCATCAAGCAGAACTTCAACGCCGGCGTCGACCACGCCGGGGCCGACATCGGCGGCGAGACGTCCTTCGTCGTCGGCTGCGCGCTCAATCTGGGCGCCCCCGATCTGACGCGGGAATGCCGGCTGCTGCAGCGCAAGGTCGCCGCCGGCGCCGACTTCATCCTCACCCAGCCGGTGTACACCGTCGACGTCGTCCGCCAGTTCCGCCAGCTCTACGCGGAACGGTTCGGTGAGCTGACGGTCCCACTGCTGGTCGGGGTCCTGCCGCTCTTCAGCGACCAGCATGCTGCCTTCCTGGCTAACGAGGTCCCCGGGATCCATATCCCGGCGCCGGTCCATGACCGTATCCTGCACGCCGGGGCCGACGCGCCCGAGGAGGGCGTGCGGATCGCCCTAGAGCTCGTGGAGGCACTGCAGGGCCTTGCCCAGGGCATCTATCTGATGCCGGCCTTTCACCGCTACGACCTGGCGGCCGAAGTGATCGATTTCGTGAAGTCACTCGCCCCCGCCACGTAGCCTTGCGAGGCATCCTGAGC
>CAYUWF010000109.1:0-7033 GCA_964448245.1 uncultured Anaerolineaceae bacterium
ATATAGACGGCCGGGACGTCCAGGGCGATGTTGTTTTGACTGATGGCGACGATCAAGTCGAAGATCTTGAGGGAGATGTGCCCCAGGATGATCACGGCGCTAAGCGTGATCGGCCGCAGCAGGGGCAGCAGGATGTAGCGGTAGGTCTGGAACTCGCTCGCCCCGTCGACACGGGCCGCCTCGCGCAAATCATCGGAGATCGCCCGCAAGCCCCCCAGGTAGAGCGCCATGGTGAAGCCCGACATCTGCCACACGGCGGGCAGCGCGATGAAGGCGATCCCCCAGGGCGGATCGGTCAGGTGCCAGTTGTTAATGAGGGGGTCCAGCCCGAGCTGATGAAAAAGCAGATTGAGGCCGCTGATGCGGGTGCCGGTGGCCGAGTTCATCAGCCAGCGCCAGGCGACGCCGGTGACGATGAAGGAGACGGCCATCGGGAACAGGAAGATGCTGCGGAAGATGTTCTCGCCGCGCAAGCGCTGATCCAAGAGGATCGCCAGGAACAGGCCGATGGCCAGGCAGCTGACGAGGAAGAGCACGGTGAAGATGGCCGTGTTGCGGATGTCGATGGCGAAGCGGGGGTCGCGCGCCAGATCGAGATACTGGCGCAGGCCGGCAAAGGTATAGTCCGGCATCAGTCCGGTCCAGTTGCTGAGTGAAACCCGCAGGGTCCAGCCGATGAAGCCGTAGACGAAGATGGCCGTGGCGAGAATCGAAGGCAGGATGACGGCGATCGCTGTCCACTGGTCGCGGTTGCGGCGGCGCCGCGCCGGGAGGACGGGGGCCGTCGGGCTTCCAGAAGCGGTTGCGGCAGGAATGACCGTCATCGTTCGAGCCTCACCATGGCTGACTTGATTCTAGCCCCGGTCTTCCTTCGACGGTCCCGATCTCTCAGGGTAGAGAGAGGGGCGGAGTTGTCTCCGCCCCTCTGACCCTCGCGTATCGCGTGAGGTTAATTCCCGTAGGCCCCGGCAGCCGAGACCAGCGCCGCCTGGAAGGCGGACACATCGCTGTTCGTCAGGAACAGGCCCAGGGCGGTATTGATCTCGTTCTTCCAGGTATCGTTGGCGGTCACACCGTGGGTCAGGCTGCCCACCACGGTGTCGGTCGACCAGTCGGCCATCGCCGTCTGCAGGTACGCATTGAAGAGCGACGTATCGCAGTCGGTGCGGGCGCAGATCGAACCCTTGACCGGGTTGAAGGCTTCCTGCCCGGCCTTGGAGCCGGCGACTCGCAGCCAGTCCAGGGCGCCCTCCGGATGCGGGGCGTCCTTGGCGAGTGTGAAGCTGTCGCTCAGGAACTGGAAGGTGCCATCGGTCCCTGGAGGAGGCGCCCAGCCATAGCCTTCGCCCGGGACCAGGCCAAGGTTGCCGCCGTCCGTGGTGCCGGAGAAGTAGCCGTCGGCCCAGTCGCCCATGATGTTGAAGGCGGCATCGCCGTTGGCCACGAGTTGAGAGGCGTCCTGCCACGTCAGGCCGGAGGCATCCGAGTTCACGTGCTGCAACACCTGGCTGTAGGCCTCCAGGGCGGCCGCGACTTCAGGACTGCCCCAGTCGCCCGTGCCGTCCCACAGCGCGCTGTACCCGTCCGGGCCGAGCGCACCGAGCAGCACGACTTCCATCAAGTGCATCGCCGTCCACTGTTCGCCCATCGCCAGGCAGATCTTGCCGGCGGCCTCGATCGTCTCGCAGGCGGCGAAGAACTCATCCCAGTTGGTCGGGACCGACACGCCCAACTCGTCCAGCAGCGCTGGGTTCGTCCACATCACGTTGGCGCGGTGGATGTTGACCGGGACGGAGTAGATCTGCCCGTCCTTCGAGATCAGCGGGATGAGCGTATCCGGCATGACAGAGATCCAGCCTTCGTCGTCGTACAGGCTGTTTAGGGGCTCGATCTGGCCGGCGGCGACGTAGGTCCCGATGATTTCCTGACCGGCGTGGGCCTGCCAGGAGTCCGGCGGGTCTCCGGCTTGCAGTCGGCTGGCGAGCACGGCGCGAGCGTTGGTGCCGGCGCCGCCGGCTACGGCGGAGTTGATGAACTCGACATTCGGATACTCGGTGGCAAAGACCCCGAGCATGGCTTCGAGACCAGCGGCTTCTCCACCGCCGGTCCACCAGGAGAAGATCTCTGCCTGATCGCCTTCCGGGGCAGCGGTACAAGCGGCGAGCAAAGCCACGGCGCTCAGAAGAGCCACAACCACGTATGACTTGCGATGCATCTCTTTCCTCCTCGTTCGATTTGGCATTTGTGGAAAGTCCTTTTGGTCGGTGGCACTGGCTTCTGGTTGCTGGTTCACCTCCCTCCGGGTTGAATGACCTGTCTGGCGGTCAGTTTAGGATATCGCTCTCAACGCCGTCTCTGGCTCCCGCTCGGCGAGGAAGCGCGTCGGGGAAGCCGGGCCCGACGGGTTCAGCCGGGGCCGGCGGAGATGGTCATCCAGGACCAGAGCGACCCCGCTCATGACACAGGCGTCCTGGCGGAACGAGGACACGGCGATGCGCGCGGCCTGGCACCGCTCGGCCATGGCCCGTTGCCCCGGTCCACAACCGCTGTAGCAAGATCGAGCGGTTGAGTTCACGAAGGAGACCTTGGTCGCAGGTGCGGAATTTTCGAGGCACGCCAGAGAAAGCGGTTGGTTTGCTGAGCCAACCAACGAGGTTCGTCCGAACTGTAGCACAGCCGACGGGGCGATGTCAACAGACGGAGGAGGCGCGGCTTGCCGCCTGGAGAATGACAGACGGCCGGGGGATCAGACGTAGGGGGTTCAGATTTAGCCTCGGCAGAGGCGGAGGACCGAGAGCCGCAGCCTGTGCCGCCCACAAGCGGGCGCGATGTCGGCGGCACAGCGGGTTTCCTGCCGCCCTCACCAGGCGACGGTGGAATCGCGCAGCTCAGTAGAGAGGTCCCACGGCTCGAGGCTGGGGGTGGGAGATCTCTGCCCAGCTAGCCGGCGGCTCCCAGCGGCTGCCGCAAGGGGATCGGGAATAGCTTTCCCTCACGCAGTCCGGCGGTGAAGATCAGGCTTCCGGCCTGGTCGAGAAGGCGCAGTTCCGTGACGGATAACTCGTTGCCTGACGCGTCCGAGAGCGGGACGATCAGGTCGAACTCGACTTCAGGCTCGGAGAAGCTGGCATGGGGCAACTCGCCGACAGCGCCTTCGACCCGGACCAGACGGGGATCGGGCACCCCGTAGCGCAGCACTTCTTCGCCCATCGATCCCAGCGAGACGGTCCAGGCCCCCGGACGATTGAGGACATTGGGTCCGAATCCGGCTTGGACAACTCCACCCATCATCACCACACCCGTCACGTCGCCGGCTTCATTCGAGGTGATGACGAGGGTCAGGAGAGCGACCCGCCGGCCATCAGCCGGAGTGGGGGCAGGCGTCAGGACGGCAGCCGAGATTCTGGAAGAGCCTGGAGAGGTCTCGTTGAAGAACCACCACGCGACCAGCGCCAAGAGGAGCAGGCCGATGACGATGGCGAGGTTTCGACCGACTCTTCGCACCCCGTCTTTCCCCTAGGGCCACTCGCTTGGAGCGTATACCGACGGCGGCGTGATCGAGGCGTTGGGGAGGGCCGACATCACCTGATTCACGATCGCCCAATCCGCCGGCCCGTACTCCTGAACGGCGCTGCTGGCGCACCCCATGATGTCGCAGCGTGTGTCCTCGGACCTCCACCACACCGCACCGCCCGAGCTGGTGATCGACTGACATTGCTGCCAGGCGGCGCTCGCCGAGTCGTTGAGGCAGGCGTTCTGCGACGAGTACAGAGCCGGCGGCGCACTCCAATACCCTCCGTCGCAGCAGTATTCGTCGGGCAAGCCGAAGACTGCGTGGCTGGCCTCGTGGACGATGGTGTTGAAACTCGTCGGCTCCGAGGTCACACGGTTCGTCCAGGCGCAATCGCGCAAGGGATTGGGGTGGAGGAGAACAATGACCTCGGCGAAATTGGCGTCGCTCAAGTTGGGCCAGGTGACCGACGGGCAAATGCCGCTGCCAGGCTGGACGTCGCCGCTGCGGGTCATGTACCAATAGTTGACCTCGTCGGCGTTCAGGCTCCAAGTTTGGTTCTTCTCGAAGCCGGATTGGATGAGGGCGTCTACCTGATCCAGGAAGGCCTGACGGGCGGTGACGTCGTTCATGTCTCCGTAGTCATCATCCGGCACGAGGACGACGTCGATGGCTTCGTTGGGGTTCCGGGTGACGATCGCGGCGAAGACCGAAGTACCGAAGGATTGGGGCGGTGGACCCGTCGGGGTGGTCGGTGTACAAGCGGCCGCCAGCAGAAGTGCGATGGCAATCAGCGTAGGCCGAGCGGATCCGATGTTCACGCTGCGGATCCAACGTCGGTCGGCAGATCGGGAAAGGCTCTCGACACTTCTTCTCCCCCTCGCTCCAGGCTGTCTGGATGAGGCAAGACCGTGGCCATCCCGACCGGCCAGGCCCACTTCAGGCTTGGCCCTGAGCGCTGACCCGATGCTACTCCAAGCCACGAGGGATCGCAACCCCGCACACACATCCACGCGATGCGGGGCCCTTCGCGCACAAAAGGACGAGTGGGCCAAAGAGCGTGTCCACCCGAGCCGTCTCGTCCACCGAGACGAACCCTACCTCCGCGAGCATCCCCGGAAGCTTGCCGTCGAACAAGTCGGCCGTCTGCTCGAAGTGGCGCAGGACGGCGGCGATGCAGATCATCGCCGCCGAGCGAGGCGGCCCATAATCAGCGATGTGCAGCTCGCCGCCAGAGCGTAGGACGCGCCGCACCTCGAGCAGGACCCGGCGCCGGTCCTCGGTCGTCAGATGATGAAAAACAAGACTGGCGAGAACACGGTCGAAGGACCCGTCCGGGTAGGGCAATCGGTCCGCCCGGCCTTCGTCCCATCGGATGTCCCATCCGGCTCTGGACGCCTTACTGCGGGCGCGGGCAAGCATCTCCGCGTCGAGATCGAGCCCAATGATTGCGATGTCGGGATGGGCCTGCTTGGCCATGACGGTCAGGGTGCCTGTCCCACAACCCAGGTCGAGGACGCGGCTCCCTTCCAGCCGGGCATGGCCGACCAGCTGCCTCTTGAACCGATCCTCGCGCATCGCCCAGCGCAGGAGCGGATCGTAAAGCGGAGTCAGGAAACGGAAGCTAAGGGCGGGCAGGTACGGAGGCGCGGAGGGCATGAAATCGCCGTTCCCCTCGGCGTCAGCTCGCCAGGTTCAGGCGGCGCAGCAGTTGGGCGTTAACAGCAACGATCACCGTGCTGAGCGACATGAACAGTGCGCCCAGGGCGGGCGAGAGCAGGATCCCCCAGGGTGCCAGGATGCCGGCCGCCAGCGGCAAGGCGACGACGTTGTAGCCGGTGGCCCAGACCAGATTCTGGATCATCTTGCGGTAGCTGGCGCGACTGAGCTCGAAGATCTTCACTACGTCCAGCGGGTTGCTCCTCACCAGGATGATCCCCGCCGATTCAATGGCCACGTCCGTGCCGCTGCCGATGGCAATGCCGACATCGGCCCGGGTGAGCGCCGGCGCGTCGTTGACGCCATCCCCGACCATGGCGACCCGCCTGCCTTCCTTTTGAAGCTGAGCCACTTTCTGATCCTTGTCTTCGGGCAGCACCTCGGCGAAGAACTGGTCGATCCCCAACTCTCGGGCCACGGCCTCGGCCACAGCATAACTGTCGCCCGTGAGCATCGCCACCGCGACGCCCATCGCGTGCAGGCGTTCGATGGCCGGTTTGCTTTCCGGGCGCACCACGTCGGCCAGGGCCAACGCTGCCACCGGCGACCGGTCGCGCAACAGGAAGACGACGCTCTGCCCCTTCAGGCTGGCTTGCTGCTCGAAGCGCCTCAAGTCCTCCGCCAGCTCGGCACTCAGCGCTTCCAGCAAGCGAGGCCCGCCGACGTGGACTTCGTGCCCATCCTGTTGGGCGCGAACACCGCGGCCTTGGATCGCTTCGAAACCCGAAACTCGAGGAATCGAGAGACCGCGTTCCTGGGCCGTGCGGCGAATCCCCATGGCCATCGTGTGTTCGGAATCGCCCTCAACGGCCGCTGTCAGCGCCAACGCCTGGTCCTCGGCCCATCCGGCGGCGGTGGCCATCCCGACGACGCCGAACTCCGCCTTGGTCAGCGTGCCGGTCTTATCGAAGATCACGGTGTCGATGCGGCGGGCGTTTTCCAGGGCCAGGCGGTCGCGAACGAGGATGCCGTTGCCGGCCCCGATGGCGGTCGTGATGGCCACCACCAACGGGACGGCCAGGCCGAGGGCGTGCGGGCAGGCGATGACCAGGACCGTCGCCACCCGCGCCACGACTTCGGCGTTGAAGCCGATGGCGATCGTCCACGCCACTGCCGTAACAGCCGCCACGCCGAGGGCAATGAAGAAAAGCCAGCCGGCGGCTTTGTCCGCCAGGATTTGGGTGTTCGATTTGCTCTGCTGAGCCTGCTCCACCAGTCGCATGATCCCGGCCAGCGCCGTCTCGTCGCCGGTCGCCGTCACGCGGACGCGCAGGCTCCCCGCGCCGTTGATCGTGCCGGCGATGACCCCGGCGCCCGGCTTCTTTCCCACGGGTCTGGACTCACCGGTGATCATGGCTTCACTGACGTCCGACTCCCCCTCCGCCACTTCGCCGTCGGCGGGCACGCTGGCCCCCGGGCGGACGAGGACGGTGTCGCCGGTTCGGAGGAGATGTACGGGAACCTCTTCCGTTCGCCCGCCGTCCGTGACGCGCTCGGCGGTGTCGGGCATGAGCTTGGCCAGCTCCTGGAGCGCGCCGGAGGCCTGGCGGACGCTGCGCATCTCCAGCCAATGCCCGAGGAGCATGATGTCGATCAGCGTGACGAGCTCCCAGAAGAAGGTCTCACCGGCGGAGATGACTAGCGCCGCCAGGCTGTAGACGAACGCCACGCTGATGGCCAAGGAGATCAGCGTCATCATCCCGGGTTTGCGGGTGCGCAGCTCGGGAACGGCCATGCGCAAGAAAGGCAGGCCTCCGTAGACGAAAACGACGACGGAGAAGAGCGGGGTAATCCATGAGCTGC
>CAYUWF010000110.1:0-6961 GCA_964448245.1 uncultured Anaerolineaceae bacterium
CCGCCATGGCCGGTGGCGATCGCACCATGTCTCATATGTCCTGAACGCATACCGCGGCTTGACTCGCTTTCCCGGCCGTGATAGGATGCGCCTCGTGCAGGGCGCAGTCTGAACGTGGTACAGTACGTGAACCGCCGCTCGTCCCAGGGCGGTTTTCTTTTTGTCCCTCAGCCTGCGGCCGGCGCGATCTCGCCCAGGAGGCAGAAGCAGAAATGGCCGATCGATTCCGAGGGACAGTGAAGTGGTTCAATGCGGTCAAGGGCTACGGCTTCATTGGCCGCGAAGACGGGGAAGACGTCTTCGTCCACTTCTCCGCCATCCAGGCGGAAGGCTATCGCAAGCTAGAGGAGGGCCAGCAGGTGGAGTTCAGCGTTGAGTCTGGACCCAAGGGCCTGCAGGCGGCAAACGTCGTTCTCGTCTAATCTCGCACCGCCATCCCATCAAGCGCTCCGCCCTTCCGCCTTCGACCCTTCGACTTCGCTCAGGTCTCAGGCTTAGGACGGGGCGCTTGCCTTTTCCGACCACCCCGTTTCCCCGCCGCCCCTCCTGTGCTATCATGCCGGGCGATGACCCTCTCGCCCGAAACCAACCCGGTGCGCCTGCTGCAACTCGAGGTGTCGCGCCTCAAGGACGAGAACCGCGAGCTTCGCTCCGAGCTGGCCGTCCTGCACTCCTCGATCCGCGCCCTGAGCGCATTGCAGGACCTGATTCAGCGCTTGAGCCCCACCACGGATGTCCTGGCCCTGCTCGGGGATCTGTTGGCGTCGGTCCTGACCGTCGTCAGCGCTAGCGACGGCTCGTTGATGCTGGTGGATGAAGAGACCAAGGAATTGGTCTTCGCCGTCGTCCACGGGCAGGCCAAGCAGCGCCTGACCGGCTACCGGCTCCCTCACGGGTCGGGGATCGCCGGCTGGGTGGCCTCGCACCGCCAGCCGCAGATCGTGCAGGACGTCCACCACGACCCGCGCTTCTCGCCCCTGGTCGATGAAACGTTCGACTTCCAGACGCGCTCCCTGGTGGCCATTCCCCTACTCGACGGCGACCGCGTCCTGGGCGTGATCGAGGCCCTCAACAAGACCTCCGATCGCGCTTTCACCCAGGTCGACCACGACCTGCTGCGCGTTGTCGCCCAGCTGGCCGCCACGGCGCTCGTCCGGGCCGAGACGGTCACCGGCGAAGGACCCGGCGCCAAGCGATAGGCTTCGGGCCTCTCCGAGGAAGGTCACCCCTCACCCTCCCCAAGGGGAGATGGGGCAGGCCTTCTTCCCCTTCCCCTCGCCACCGGCGAAGGACACCAGGCAAAGCGTAAGGTCCTCCCCGTCGAGCGAGACGGCGCGTTGGGCGCAGTCCCTCGCTTCGCTCGGGATGGCAGCGAGGCGCGCCGTGTTCTACGATTGGCGTCCTCGATGGGAGCCTGCCCCGATTGAAGCCGATAGGCTCAGGATGCCTTCTAGCGCGCTCAGGATGCCTTCGACGGTGCCTGCCCCGAGCGACCGCGAAGCGTCCCGGAGGGAGGCCGAGGGGCTCAGGGTGCGTGTCCTGTTTAGCCCCTCAGCTTCGCCCCCAAATTCGACCGGAGGTGGTCGATCAACCGCTCCCGCACCTGTCGGACCTCGGCGTCGGTGAGCGTCCTGTCCGGCGCCTGGTACGTCAGGCTGTAGGCCAAGCTCTTCCGCCCCGGCTCGATCGATGCCCCCTGGTAATGGTCGAAGAGACGGACCTCGGCCAGCAGCTCGCCCCCGGCTTCGCGCAAGGCCGCCTCGACCCGCTCCGCTGGGATATCCTCATCGACGATGAACGCCAGGTCCTCCAGAACAGGCGGGTAGGCCGGCACGGCGGTGATGGCCCGGTCGACGGGGCGCCCGGCGAGCAACACCTGCAACTCGAGCTCGGCCGCCAACAGCGCCGTTGCAGGGAAATCGAAACGGCGGCGCACGATGGGATGGATCTCCCCCACAACGCCGGCCCGGCGTTCACCGAGAACGACTTCGGCGCACTTCCCTGGATGGAAGGACGGATGCTCCACCGTCGCGAAGCGCGGCGGCGGAAGATGGAGCGCGCCGGCCAGGGCCTCGATCACACCCTTGAGGTCGAAGAAGTCCATCGGCGCCTCATCGGCCGGCTGCCAGCCGCGCCGGGCGCGCGGCCCGGTCAGCACCACGGCCACGCGGATGGATTCGCGCGGGAGCGGCGCGCCCGGCTCCGGCAGGAAGACCGGCCCGATCTCGAACAGCGCCTGCCGGGGCCGCTGGCGCGCGTTGCGCTCGACGACCTCCAGCACCGACGGCAGCAGGTGGCGGCGCAGGACGGTGCGGTCGCTGGCGATGGGGTTGGCCAGCCTGACATGCGCCTCATCCGCCGGCGCCTCGAGCAGATGTCGCCGATCGGCCTCCGGGCTGGTCATGCGATAGGTGACGACCTCCTGCAGGCCCATGCCGGCCAGCGCCTGGCGCACCTCGTTCTCGGCCTCCGCCCGCGGGTTGCCGATCTGCGGCGGCAGGGGGTCGGCGATGAGAGTCTCCGGGATCCGGTCGTAGCCGTACAGGCGGGCGATCTCCTCGACGAGATCCGCCACTCCCACCAGCCCGCCGCCGATGTCGAGACGGTGATCGGGCGCCCGGACGCGCAGGCCGCCGGCTTCGTATTCGACGGTGAACTCGAGCCGGCGCAGCAAGCCGGCGATTTCCTCCAGGCCGAGGCGGATCCCCAGGGCCCGCTCGACATCGCCGGCGCTCAGCGTCACGACTGGCGCGGCGGGCGGCCGCGGATAGTCGTCGACTAGGCCCTCGGCCATCGACCCGCCCGCCAGCCGGGCCATCAGCTCCAGGCCGCGCCGCACGCCGCGCTCGGCCATCGCCGGATGGACCCCGCGCGAGAAGCGGTAGGCGGCTTCCGACGACAGGCGCTGCGCGCCCAGCGTGCGCCGGATATTGGTCATGTCCCAGGTGGCGCCCTCCAGCAGGACGTTGCGCGTCTCCGGCCCGACCTCCGATTCGCCACCGCCCATCACACCGGCGATCGACAGCGCGCCGGCCGCGTCGCACACCAGGACGGTGAAGTCGTCCAGCGGCCGATCGACGCCGTCGAGCGTCGTCAGGCGTTCGCCGGGGCGGGCGCGTCGCGTCGAAAGGCGCGGCGGCGCGCCGGCGGCGCGCTTCTTCAGGGCGTCGAAGTCGAAGGCGTGCAGCGGCTGGCCGACCTCGAGCATGACGTAGTTGGTGACGTCGACGATGTTGTTGATCGGCCGCATCCCCGCCAGGCGCAGCCGCCGCTGCACTGCGTACGGGCTCGGCCGGATCGCCACGCCCTCGATCAGACCCAGGACGAAGCGCGGATTGAGCTCCGGCTCGCCGATCGACAAGGAGACACGGCCGGCGATGGCCGGGCCGGACCACGGCACGCTGGTGAACGGGGCGCGCAGGGAGGCGCCGGTGAGCGCCGCCACCTCGCGCGCGACGCCCAGGATGCTGGCGTTACGGGCCATGTTCGGCGTCAAGGCGATGTCGAAGACGGCGTCGCCCATGTACTCCACCAACGGACGGCCCAGCGGGGCGTCGTCATCGAGCAGGATGACGCCTTCGTGTTCCTCCGAAATTCCGAGCTCCTTCTCCGAACAGGCCATCGAGTAGGAGTCGACGCCCCGGATCTTGGCCCGGCGCAGAGTCATCAACTCCCAGCCGGGTTGATGCCCGTCGAACAGCCGCGCTCCTTCCCGCGCATAGGCAACCCGGATCGGCTTCTCGAGCCGTCCCTGGCCTTTGAACGGGAAGAGGTTGGGGGCCCCGGTCAGCACGATGTGTTCCTGGCGCCCATCTTCCAGGCGGCACAACACCAGTCGATCGGCGTTCGGATGGGGCATCACTTCCCACACAGCGCCGACGACGATCTTCTCCGGGTCCCAGCTCAACCCGGTGACCTTGAGCCGCGGCGCAGCGCCCGGGAGGGCCAGCCCGGCCAGGTGCACCGATTCGACTTCCAGGCCGGCCAGTGTCAACCGCTCGGCCAGGTCCGGGAGATCGAGCTCGATGTCGACGAACTCGCGCAGCCAGGAGAGCGGCACCTTCATGCTTGACTCTCCGGACCGGGCGGCTGGCGGCTCGACCAAGAAGAGGCGGCGCGGCCAAGCTCCTCGTTGACCTTGCGCAGGATCGTCGTCAGGTCCTGCCGGATTTTCGACTCGACTTCGCCCGTTTGCAGGCGTTCGCCAAATTCCCGCATGTCGTCTTTCATCTGCTTTCCGGTCTCGCTTCCGGAGAACTCCTTGGCGGCCGCGCCGAGGGAGCTCGCCAGTTCCCCCATCCCGTCTTCGATCTCCTTCTGTAGCCGCCGACGGTCGTCGCTGTCCCAGGCCGCCTGGAATACGGTGCGCAGGTTCTCGCCGAGGGCGCGCAGCTCGTCCGACAGATCCCCGCTAGAGTGAGATGGCTCGTTCATCTGGCCCTCCCTCAGAATTGCTCCAGGAACCGCAGGTCGTTGCCCCAGAAGGTACGGATGTCTTCGATGCGATGCTTGAGCATCGTCAGCCGCTCCGGCCCCATGCCGAAGGCGAAGCCCGAGAAAATGGCCGGGTCGTACCCGCCGTTGGCCAGCACCGTCGGGTGGACCATGCCGCAGCCCAGCACCTCCAGCCAGCCGGTTCCCTTGCAAACGGCGCAGCCGACGCCGCCGCAAACGAAGCACTCGATATCCATCTCGGCCGACGGCTCGGTAAAGGGGAAGTGCGCCGCTCGGAAGCGCGTCGCCACTTGCACCCCGAACAGGCGCCGGGCGAAGGCCGTCAGCGTGCCTTTGAGATCAGCGAAGGTGATGTGGTGCCCGACGGCCAGCCCTTCCACCTGGTTGAACTGGATCTCCGAGCGGGCCGTCACCTGCTCGTAGCGGTAACACATGCCCGGCAGGACGACCCGGATCGAAGACGGCGCGCGCGCGCGCATGACGTGAATCTGGCCCGGAGAGGTGTGGGTCCGCAGCAGCACCTGCGGGTCGGTGGTGTAGAAGGTGTCCCACTCGTCGCGCGCCGGATGGTGGGGCGGCATGTTGAGCAGCCCGAAGTTGAACTCGTCCGTCTCGACCTCGCGCGAGAGATAGACCTGGAAGCCCATCTCGGCCCAGAGTTCGATGATCTGGCGCAGCATCTGGCTCGCCGGGTGACTTCGTCCGCGCACAAGCGGCCGGCCGGGGAGCGTGACGTCGATGGCTTCTTCAAGCAGGCGCCCTTCGAGCAGGCCGACTTCGATCGTCTCCCGGCGCGCGGCGAAGGCCTGCTCCAGGTGGGCCTTGACCTCGTTCCCCCGGCGTCCGACCTCGGCCCGCTCGGCCTTGGGCAGATCGACCAGGCGCTCAAGGGCGCGGTTCATCTCGCCGTTGCGCCCCAGGAAGCTTTGTGTCCGCGCGGCGAGCGCCTCCGCATCGCGCACGCCGTCCAGGCCGTCGAGGGCGCGGCGCTCGATGTCCGCCATCCTTTTCTGCAGCTCGGCGTTCGACATCGTCTCCCCCATCGGTCCTTCTTTCTTCGGCATCCTGCCCTCCCCAAGACAAAGCTCCCGCCCGAAAAGGGACGGGAGCTTCCTTCCCGCGGTGCCACCCTTGTTGCCCTTCATCCTTCGACTGCGTTCGGCCCCTCGCTTCGCTCGGGACCTCACTCCGCTCAGGACTCAGGACCACTCTGCGCCGTCCTTCGCCTTCGTCCCTTGCCATCGGCTCGGGGCTTCGCTCAGGATGAACGGCTCCCCTGCTAACGGGGGGATCCGGCCCGGACTACTTTCCTTCGACTCCCCCTTCGACCCTTCGACTCGCTCAAGGCCGGCTTCGCTGGCCCTCGGCCAGCTCCGCTCAGGGCAAGGCTTAGGTTTCACCCGGGCGGCTCGGGAGGGAACTTCGGCTGGCTTCGCTCGAGCCGGGGTTTCAGTCGTGCCCCGGCTTCCCTGGCGAACTCCCCCAGCCTACTTTCCTCCGTCATCGCCGTTGACGGTACTTATTTTCCTTATTATCCGCCGATCCGCGCTTTTGTCAACGAAAAGAGGTCGGCGTGCCTCTACGCTTCCGCCTCGGCGGGTCTCTTCCACCGCGTGGTCAGACTGCGGAGCAGCGTCGAGCCGTTCACCACCAGGATCCCGGCCATGACCATCGCCGCTCCGATCACGAGACTCGCCGTCACCGGCTCGTGCAGGAAGACGATGCCGAGCACCAGCCCAACGACGGGGAAGACGTAGGTCACCATCGTCGTGCGCGTCGGGCCGACGCGGTGGAGCAGCGTGAAGAGCAGCAGGTAGGCGACGCACGATCCGAGCAGACCGAGCCACAGCAGCGCGAACCAGGCCAGCCGGGTCGTCGGCACGAGGGCGGGTGCCTCGATGGCGACGGCCCCGGTCCAGATGAACAGGTCGGCCACGACCAGCGGGACGAAGGCCTGGACCACCCGTGACTGCCCGTGCAGGTTCTTGCGAGCGAAGACGCTGCTGAAGGCATACAACACGGCCGCCACTAGAACCGCCACCTGCCCCAGCCCGCCCTGGCCCAAGCCACCCCCGGCCAGCTCGCCGGACATCAGTACCACCACCCCCAGAAACCCGAGGATCAAACCGGCCACGCGGGCGCGGGTCATCCGATCGTCTTCGAGCGCGAAATGGGCGATGATCATGGCGAACAACGGCACCGTGCCGTTGAGGATCGAGGCCACCGCCGAGTCGATCGTCTGCTCGCCCCACGAGATCAGCACGAACGGCAGCGCCGTATTGATCAGGCCGAGCAGCGCCAGCATCCCGTATACCCTGCGCTCCCGGGGGAAAGCCGGCCGGTTGATCAGCACGACGAGCGCCAGCCCAATGACCCCGATCAGCAGCCGCCAGGCGACGAGCGTGAAAGGCCCGACATCGCCCAGCGCGATCTTGATCCACAGGAACGACGACCCCCAGATCAAGCCCAGGCTCCAAAACGTAACCCAATCGCGAACCTTCATTCC
>CAYUWF010000111.1:0-3614 GCA_964448245.1 uncultured Anaerolineaceae bacterium
CGATGGAGTGGGTCGACGCCAACCTGGGCAGCAAGCTGACGATGAAGTACCCGTCCTGCTATTTGATCGGCCCCCGAGCGCATGGCGAGATCCTGTCGCTGGCTTTCGCCGGTCCCGGGCAGCATCAGGATGCCGGCGGCAAGGTGATCCACGCCGCGCCGCACACCTCGAGCAAGATCACCTCGAAGTCGATCAGCCGGGGCGGGGGGCGCACCTCCTACCGCGGTCTGCTCAAGGTCCACAAGGGCGCCGAAGGGTCGAAATCGCACGTCGTCTGCGACGCGCTGCTGCTCGACCCGCAGTCGCGCTCGGATACCTATCCCTACATCGAGATCGACGAGGACAACGTCACCATCGGCCACGAGGCCTCGGTCAGCAAGATCGGGGAGGAGCAGCTCTTCTACCTGATGAGCCGCGGGCTGAACCAGGAAGAGGCGGCGACGATGGTCGTCTCGGGGTTCATTGAGCCGCTGGTCAAAGAGCTGCCGATGGAGTATGCCGTCGAGATGAACCGTCTGATCCAGCTCCAAATGGAAGGCTCGGTCGGGTAGGGCGAAGAGTCGATGGCGACACGCGAAGTCACTCGAACCGTCACGCGTCGCGCTGTCGGCGCCGCCCGCCAGGCCCGCGGCCCGGCGGAGTTCCCTTTCACCCGCGCCGATGCCGAGCGGCTTGTGCATGAGCTCGGCGAGAGCGCCGAGCTCGCCAGCCGCCGGCTGGCGGCCTGGGAAGTCTTCCGGTCGATGCCCATGCCGACGCTGCAGGACGAGGCGTGGCGGCGGACAGATCTGAGCGGGCTGCCGACGGCGGCTGCCCGGGATGGGTCTGCCGAGCCGGAGTCAGTGGATGCGGCCCTGCTTCAGCCCCTGGCCGGGGACTCCAAACCGGCGCTGATGGTCTTGCAGCCCGGCTTGCCGCCACGGCTGGAGGGCGCCGAGAGGATCCGGTCGCAGGGCGTGGTGTTCGCCGACTGGCGCACCGCCAGCGCAGCGCACGCCGCCATCCTAGAGGCGCATCTCGGGCGCCTGGTGCCGCCGGCGGAAGGGAAGTTCGCCGCACTGGCGGCCGCTCTCAGCCAGCACGGCGTGCTGGTGTATGTACCTCCTGGAGTCAAGGTCGCCGATCCGCTTCACTCGATCCTGTGGGCGCCCGCTCGCGCCGGCCTGCAGCTATCACGCGTGCTGGTGGTCGTCGACCGGGACGCCGAGCTGACCTACGTCCACGAATCGGCCTCCCCGACGGAGGCCGAAGGCGACGCCATTCACGCCGGCACCGTCGAGCTGATCGTCGGCGACGGGGCGCGGCTGACCTTCGTCGAGCTGCAGAACTGGGGCGAGCATGTGTGGAATCTGACCCACGAGAGGGCCAGCGTCGGGCGCGGCGGCTACCTGGACTGGATCTTCGGCGCTGTCGGCAGCCGGCTCACCAAGAACTTCACCTCGCTCGACCTGAAAGGCGAGGGCGCCGAGGGCCGCATGTCGGGTTTCTATTTCGCCGACGGGGTGCAGCATCTCGACCATGACACCCAGCAGAACCACCTGGCGCCGCACACGACGAGCGACCTGCTTTTCAAGGGCGCGCTCGTCGACCGCAGCCGTTCGGTCTGGCAGGGGATGATCTATGTCGCGCCCGGGGCGCAGAAGACCGATGGCTACCAGGCCAACCGCAACCTGCTGCTCAGCCCGCAGGCGCGCGCCGATTCGATCCCCGGCCTGGAGATCCTGGCCGACGATGTTCGCTGCACGCACGGCGCGACCGTCGGCCAGCTGGAGGCAGAGCCCGTTTTCTACTTGATGACGCGCGGCCTGGCGCGCGGCGAGGCCGAACGGATGGTCGTGGACGGGTTTTTCGCGCCGGTGTTGGAGCGAATCCCGTTCGAGCAGGTGCGCGACCGCTTCCGCGCTGAGATCGATGCCAAGATGGCCTAGCCGCGCGGCGATATCCGGCCCGCAGGGAGGGGCCGCCGGGTCGGGTCAGCGCTTGCCCGCCCGCCTCAATTACGCGAGAATGGACACCAAGTCGGGCGTAAGCCGCCCCTACCGGACCACTAAGCTTATGTCAAGAGCCGAGCCTACCGCGGCCGCGCCCGGCGTGGTCGAGCATCGCTGCAGCGTCGGGGACATCGTCGACGTTCTTTGCGATCACAATCGCGATGGTGTACGCGTGCGCGATTGGCTGCAGGGCATCGTCGTCCAAGCCAATTACAAGATGGTTGCGGTGCAGTTCGTCGAGGAGGTCTACCTTACCGACGGCTGGATGGTCCCCGACCGCATCCTCTTCTGCCAGCAAGGCGCCTCCAACATCCGCCCCTCTACGCGGCGGCGTGTGCGGCGGCCGCGCCGGGCGCGCGCCCGACGCCGGTAGCCATGGCCGAGCGTAGTCGAACGGCGGTTTTCGACACCGACCGGTGGCGGGCGGATTTCGCTGTCCTGCGGCGTGAGGTGCATCCGGGCGTTCCGCTCGTCTACCTCGATTCGGCGGCGACCTCCCAGAAGCCGCGCGCCGTGCTGGAGGCGATGCGGGACTTCTACGAACTCCACAACGCCAACATCCACCGCGGCCTCCACCGGCTGGCGGAGGAGGCGACCGAGGCTTTCGAGCAGGCGCGCCGCGCGGTGGCCGCGTTCATCGGGGCCGGCGATCCGAGGCAGATCGTTTTCACCCGCAACACCACCGAGTCGATCAACCTGGTGGCCCGTACCTGGGCCCGCGCCAACCTGAAACGCGGCGATGTCATCCTATTGAGCGAGATGGAGCACCACTCCAACCTCGTTCCGTGGCAGATGCTGGCTTCCGAGCGCGAACTGCGGCTGGAGTTCCTGCCGGTGACCGACGGCGGCGAGCTGGACATGGAAGCGTTGCCGACCCTCCTGTCCCTTCGGCCTCGGCTGGTGGCGATTACCCACATGTCGAACGTCCTGGGGACGATCAATCCGGTTGAGGACGTCATCCGCCAGTCGCATCAAGCCGGGGCCCTGGTCCTTCTTGACGGCGCGCAAGCCGTGCCGCATCTGCCGGTGGACGTGACCGCGCTGGGGGTCGACTTCTACGCCTTCTCGGCGCACAAGATGTGCGGCCCCACCGGCATCGGCGCCCTCTACGGCCGGCTCGAGCTTCTCGAGGAGATGCCGCCGTTCCTGGGAGGCGGCGACATGATCAAGCGCGTTGAGCTGCGCTCGTTCGAGGCCAACAGTGTGCCGCACAAGTTCGAGGCCGGGACGCCGGCCATCGCCGAAGCGATCGGCTTCGGCGCCGCCGCCGAGTACGTGGCGGACGTCGGCCGTGAGGCGATCCACGGGCACGAACAGGCCGTGGCCGGCTACGCCATCGAACGCCTGGAGGAGATCCCCGGGGTACGCGTCTTCGGCCCGCCGGCCGAGCGGCGGGGCGGGGTGGTCTCGTTCACGCTGGACGGCGTCCATCCGCACGACATCGCCCAGGTGCTCGACAGCGAAGGTGTGGCCATCCGCGCCGGGCACCACTGCGCCATGCCGCTGCATGCGCGGCTCGGCCTCCCGGCCAGCGCCCGCGCTTCGTTCTACCTGTACAATACCGAGAGCGAGGTCGAGAGCCTGGTGCGCGGCCTGTATAAAGTCAAAGAGGTCTTTGCGTAA
>CAYUWF010000111.1:3714-6919 GCA_964448245.1 uncultured Anaerolineaceae bacterium
CCTCTCCCCTCCCCCGCAAGATTCCTAAGGAACGAAGCCGAGCCCAGGCGGGGGAGGGGCCAGGGGTGGGGGGCTCTGCAAATCGAAATGGAAGCTACTTGCTGAGGCGCCATGGACGATCTGTACCGCGATGAGATCATCGACCGCTACAAGAACCCCCGCCACCGCGGCCAGCTCGATCCGCACGACTACACCTACGAGGATGACAATCCTCTGTGTGGAGATCGGATCCGGATCGACGTGCGGGTCGACGGCGAAGCGCGGGTGGCAGAGGCGGCATTCTCCGGCGTGGGCTGCGCCATTTCGCAGGCCTCGGCCGACCTGCTGACCGAGTCGATCATCGGCAAGAGCCTGGACGAGGTCAAGAAGCTGAGCAAGGACGATATCCTCGAGATGCTCGGCATCCAGCTGGGCCCGGTGCGGCTGAAGTGCGCACTGCTCTCGCTCAAGGTGCTGAAGGCCGGCGTCTACGGGATCGAGTCCCTCGAGCAGGAACTGACCTAGCGCCGTCGCCAGGGCCGGCGCCGGCAAGAAATCCTCTTTGTACAACTACCGAAGCGTCGAAGCGGAGAAGCTCGAGTTCGTGCCGGTCGCCAGCACGGCCGAGATCGGCAACGGGGAGCGGATCCTGGTCGACATCGGAGACATCTCGGTGGCGGTCTTCAACATCGCCGGCACCTATTTCGCCATCGCCGACATCTGTTCGCACGACGGCGGCCCTCTGGCGGAAGGCGAGATCGACGGCCAGGCCATCGAATGCCCGCGCCACGGCGGCGAGTTTGACCTGGCCACCGGCAGGGCGACCCGGCCGCCGGCGGTCGAGGACATCCCGGCCTATCCGGTGCGGGTCGAGGGGGACCAGATACTCATCGGCTTGCCGGCGGATTAGCCGGCTCTCGTCCCCCTCAACCCGTCGGACCCCCTCCCTCTATCCCTCCCCCTGCGATGGGAACATGGCCGGTTGCGGCAGTCTCGCCATCCCCCTCTCCGCCTTCGGGTTGTCGGTTCTCGAGGTGCCGTCAAGGCGGCCAGGCCCTCCGCTTCGCCCGGGCGGCTCCGCGCCGGGGCGGTGGGGGTGGGGCGGAGGCGGACGAAGGGCGCCACGGCGTCGACGTGGGATGGGCGCCAGCCAAGTGAAAGGACGGGTATCCAGTGTGCAACGTTGCATCCATTCGGCGACCGGCACGATGAAACGCGGTATCATTCGGCCCTGGCGCTACGGATCCTCCTCGGCGCCTGACATCGCAACCTCAACGGAACACGCTGGAGGCGTTGTATGCCGACGAAGTGGGTCTATCGATTTGAAGAAGTGCGAGCCGCGCAAGAGGTCGCCGGCTCGTGGGACGGCGTTCGGGCTTTGCTTGGAGGGAAGGGCGCCAACCTGGCCGAGATGACGCGCATCGGCCTGCCGGTTCCGCCGGGTTTCACCATTACGACCAAGGCCTGCAATGCCTACCTGAAGAAGGGCGAGAAGCTCCCGACGGGGCTGTGGGCCCAGTCGCGGGCGGCGCTCAAGGTCGTCGAGCGCAAGACCGGCAAGCGCTTTGGCGATCCAACGCGTCCGCTGCTCGTCTCCTGCCGCTCCGGCGCCAAGTTCTCGATGCCGGGGATGATGGACACCGTCCTCAACATCGGTCTGAACGACACGACCGCCCAGGGCATGATCGCGCTCACGGGCGACGCGCGTTTCGTCTACGACTCCTACCGCCGGCTGGTTCAGATGTACGGCTCGGTCGTCCTGGGGGTGGCGGATGAACCCTTCGAGCACGTCCTGACCGATTACCGCAAGCGACGCGGCGTCGAGTCCGACTCGGACCTGACCGCCGCCGATTTCCAGCAGATCAGTGGGGCGTTTCAGGACATCGTGCGCCGCGAGACCGGGAAGACTTTCCCCGGCGAGCCGGAAGAGCAGCTGCGGCTGGCGATTGAGGCCGTCTTCAAGTCGTGGAACGGAAAGCGCGCCATCGACTACCGCAACGCCGCCCACATTCCGCACAACCTCGGCACCGGGGTCAACATCGTTGCCATGGTCTTCGGCAATATGGGCGAAGGTTCGGGCACGGGAGTCGCCACGACGCGCAATGTGACCACCGGGGAGAAGGAGATCGAAGGCGATTACCTGACCAACGCCCAGGGCGAGGACGTGGTGGCCGGGACCCGCATCACCAAGCCGATCGCCGAGCTCAAGCGGGAGATGCCCAAGGTCTATAGGCAGTTCGCCCGCGTAGGCCAGACGCTCGAACGTCACTACCGCAACGTCCAGGACGTCGAATTCACCATCGAACGCGGCAAGCTGTGGATGCTGCAGACGCGCGATGCCAAGCGCACGGCGCAGGCCGAGGTGCGCATCGCCGTCGACATGGTGGCGGAGAAGCTGATCACCCGGACGACGGCCGTCCAACGCGTCAAGCCGGATCAGGTCGACTTCTATCTGCATCCGCAGTTCGAGTCCGCCGCGCGCAAGGCGGCCGACCGCATCGCTGTCGGGTTGAACGTCTCGCCCGGGGCGGCGGTGGGGATGATCGCCTTCGACGCCGACACGGCCGAGCGTTGGGCCAAGGAAGAGAAGCGCCAGGTGATCATGGTCCGCCCTGAGACCAAACCCGACGACGTGCACGGCATGCTGGCGGCCAACGGCATCCTCACCAGCCGCGGCGGCCGGACGTCGCACGCGGCGCTGGTGGCGCGGCAGTTCGGCAAGCCGGCCGTGGTCGGCGTGGCGGCGCTCGAGATCGACCTGGAGACGCGCAAGATGTCGGTGAACGGCCGCGGTTACAAGGAAGGCGACTGGATCTCGATCGACGGCGGCACGGGAGATGTCTACGCCGGACAGCTGGCGACGATCCTGCCCGACATGACCGACCCCTATCTGATCAAGCTGCTCTCCTGGGCCGACGGGTTCCGCCGGCTCCAGGTCTGGGCCAACGCCGACTACCCGCGCGACGCCGAGCGCGCCCGCCGCTTCGGCGCCCAAGGCATCGGGCTGTGCCGCACCGAGCACATGTTCTTCGAGCAGTCGCGCCTGCCCTACGTCCAGCAGATGATCCTGGCCAAGGACCCCGGAGAGCGGAAGCAGGCCCTGGCGACGCTCCTGCCGTTCCAGCGCTCGGACTTCGACGGATTGTTCCGCGCCATGGACGGCCTGCCGGTCATCATCCGGCTGATCGACCCGCCGATGCACGAGTTCCTGCCGGCGCACGACACG
>CAYUWF010000112.1:0-6841 GCA_964448245.1 uncultured Anaerolineaceae bacterium
TCGTTTACACCGACGGCGGGGCCAACTACGTGCACATCGACGACGTGACCGCCGGGCATCTGGCGGCGGCGGAGCGAGGCCGCGCCGGTGAGCGGTACATTCTCGGTGGGGAGAACCTCACTCACCTCCAGGCGCTGAGCGAGGTCGCCGCCATCGTCGGTCGCCGGCCTCCATGGCTGCGCATTCCTAACGCCGCTATCCGACCGCTAGCCGTTGCCCTCGAACTGGTCGGAGGCGTGATCACCACGCCGATGAACGCCGCGCAACTTCGCATGAGCCGCCACCGGTTGTGGGTCGACACTTCCAAGGCGCAGCGAGATCTCGGCCCTGCCTCGCCGAAGCCGTTTTCCCTGGCGGCCCGAGAAGCGTATGATTGGTACCGTTCCGCCGGGATGATCTAGGGCCTGATTCCCGCGATTCCGGGGCCAGCGGGAGATCGGCTCCGGTCGCCAACCACAGAGCGTCGATGAACGAAAGGGGACACGCAATGTCTGTTCGCGGCAGAGTCCTCGCTTTGGCGGTAGCCGGTCCACTGCTCCATAGCTTGTTCGCCTCGATACCCTCTGGCGGTGCCGACGCCTTCGGCGGCCCTGTCCCTCAGGAGAGGCTGACAGCCTCCTCCCGCGACACTTCGCACGCTGCGGCGAGGATGCCTAGCTCAAACAAGGCGCACTTCGTTCCGATCTCCCTGCCCACACCTAGCACCGCGCCGAGTCCCGACACCGGCCGCATCACCCTCATCGCCCCTGTCTACTGGTCCTGGGGACCGGTCGTCTCGGCGGACGGGAAGTTTGTTGTCTTTGAGTCGGCCGAGGCGAACCGGCATCCAGGGGATCCTGACTGGAACATGGACGTGTTCGTCCACGACCGGCTCACAGGTGAGACGAGCATCATTTCCCGCGGCCCGGACGGAACCGCCGGGGGCGAGTACGCCTATGCCGATTCCATTTCGGCCGACGGCAGGTACATCACCTTTTCGTCAAGGGCCCACAACCTGGTCCAAGACGACACAAACCGCGAGTGGGATGTCTTTCTCTACGACCAACTGACCGGCGAGACCACACGCGTTTCCGTTGCTTCCGACGGTCGGCAGGGCAACGGCGGCTCGCTGGGTTCCGCCATCTCGGCCAACGGGCAGGTAGTCGTATTCAACTCCTGGGCGACGAACATCGTCGGCCCCGACCAGAATCGACGCACCGACGTTTTCCTTCGCGACCTAGAGACTGGCCACACCAGCCTTGCCTCGCGCGCCTTGGACGGAACGCCCGGGAATGACGATTCCGATGAGGTCACCATCTCCTCCGACGGCAATCACGTTGGCTTCACTTCCACGTCAACAAACCTTGTCGGCGGCGATACCAATGGTGCGCGAGACGTCTTTGTCCAGGACTGGCTTGCCAGCGAGATGGCCCGGGTCTCCGTCGCCACCGACGGCGCGCAAGCGAACGGTGATTCGAGTGGGCCGTCCTTGTCCGCCGACGGCCGCTACGTTGTCTTCGTGTCTGCGGCGACGAATCTCGTTACCGCTGACACCAACGGGGAGCCAGATGTCTTCATCCACGACCGTCTCACGGGCGCAACGGCCCGGGTATCGGTTGCCTCCGACGGAAAACAGGCAGACCGCGGGTCTGGATGGGGTTCGCTTTCAGGTGACGGCCAATTTGTCGCTTTCTATAGCGATGCCACGAACCTCGTGGCCGCAGACACCAACGCCCTGGGCGATGCCTTCGTGCATGACAGGTTGGCGGGCGAGACGAGCCGCGTTTCTCTCGCCCGCGATGGGAGCCAGGGGAGCCTCGGGGCTTCTGCGCCGTCGATCTCCGCCGATGGCAGGTACATCGTCTTCAACTCCGCCGACCTGGGCGGCGTCGTTGTCTTTGATCCGAGGCCGGTCGAGGCCCCGTCCTGGCTTCCGACCTCAACGGCAACACCGGAGGCCAGTCTTTCGCCTACGACTGTGCCTTTAGAGCCCTCATCGCCAAGCCCACTCGCAACGCCGATCGTGGCAGTGCCAACGGAGATCAGCGAGTCCGCCTCGATTGCCGGGGATAGCTTCCTCGAGCGACTTGGGGTGCGCGGGTGTGGCGCCGCCTGGACTCTCCTGCTGCTATTCCTTGGGTTGGCCGCTTTCTGGAAGAGGTCGTAGGTTCCAGCCCACAGCCGAGATCCCTCATGACGGGGAGCCCAGGTCTGCTACACCCATATGGCGCGCTCCCCTCGAGACAGTCCATTCGCGCCGGCGGGCGCTTGTCCTCGGCCCGCCGCGCGCCTCATGGGGCGATGGCGTCCTCGCCTTCATCTCCTCCCGCCGGCCCGAAAGGCGGTCCGTTGCCGAGGACCCAGTTCAGTAACACATCGACGGGTCGACGAACGCCAAGTAGGAATCGCGGTCGCACGAAATCTCGCCACTGGCTCCCGTTGTGCACGCCGATCCCCCGTAGCCATCCACCCGGCTGAATACGAAGACGGGGCGGTCCGCCAGCAACTCGACCTCATCCTCCACTTCAACACAAGTGCCTTCATACGAGAAACCACTTTCGCCGAAGAAGGCCCTGTCGTAGGAGACAAGTTGGTATCCGCCTTTGAGGATGAGGTAATAGACCTTGTCAGTAGGACACGAGTCACAAGGCAATGCCCCCTCGTCAACGATTACACCGCAGATGCTGAGCGTCTCGCCGACTCTTTTGGCTGTCACGGAGGCTGACTTGACGCACGTGGGTGTGGGGGAGACGCTGGGAGTAGCCGCGGCCATTGCCGACCAGGGCGTGGACGTGCGAACAATGGACACAAGTGCTGCCGCGGTCGCTGTAATGATCTTCACTTCCGGCGGCGAGGTTAGATAGATGACCTGGGGTGCAGCCGGCGGCTGGGTACATCCTGCCAGTACGAGAAGCAAGACGAGCAATAAGGCAGGTCTCATGGTCCCCCATTTCAAGCTGGCTGGCGCATCGGCTTTCGCACCAAGCCCGGCTGCGCTCAGCCGGTCAACTGTTCTATTATCGTCAAGCCAGCACCTGCGATCCTAGGCTCCGGTGACTGACCAAGATCCTGGGGTACAGAGCGTGGCCCAGAGTCGTCATTCTCTAGCCGCCGGTCTAGAAACGCAAGTTCGGCAGGCCTGTGAAAGGGCCTTGCCGAATTGCCGCCGTTTCCCCTGGCGGCGCGCCAAGCGTATGATTGGTACTGTTCCGCCGGGATGATCTAGAATCAGCTTCCCGCGAGCTATGCCCCGCGCCCTTCCATTTGGTATCTTGCGGAAGGCCGCGGGGTGAAAGCTGGCGGGAAGCTCCGTGGGTCAGATCGCCCGGATCCGGATCGCCAGCCGGGCCCGCCGCGCCAAAGATCGAGGGACAGGGGTGCCACAAGCAAAGCATTCATCTCCACGCCTGCCCGCGCCGGCGTTCGTCCCGCCCTATCCGCCATCATGGGTCGACCGGTTCACCGATTGGGTCGACCGCCTGCCCATCCCGTGGTGGGCCTTCTACGTTCTTGTGGCCATTGTCCTCGAGGCGATCCAGGCGACGATCCTGTGGCGGGACGGGATTCTCGCCACCTACGGCTCCCATTTCTTCCAGTTCTTCTTCCCGGTCAACTTCGTGCTTGCGGCTTTCCTGATGCACGCCTTCGATCGACGCGCGGCGACTTCCCTGGCGCGGTTCCGCCCGGCGCTACGCGAGAGCGCCCATCCCTTCGAGGCCTTGCTCTATGAGCTGACCACCCTGCCGCGGCGCCCAACCATCGCCGCCGGACTGATCGGCCTAGCCTTCGGCGCTTTCAGCGTCGCCACGCTCCCCTCGGGCCTGCAGGACTACCCGCTGGCCGGGATGAACACCACGCCTACCGCCTACACGTTCATGCTCCTCATGTTTATCCCAACGCTGTGGTTCTGGTTCACATTGATCTACCACACCATCCACCAGATGCGAACGGTACACCGCATCTACCGCAGCGAGACCCAGGTCGACTTGTACCGGCTCCAGCCCTTTTACGCCCTGGCCGGGCTGACCGCCGTCACCGCCCTCGGCTTCGCGCTCTACACCTATCCCTGGCTGGCGGATCCGGGCACACAGACCGGCGGCAATCCGCAGGCCGACATCTCCATCCTCCTCACGGTCCCTTTCTACTTGTGGCCGATGGTGATCTTCGTCTGGCCGCTATGGGGTGCCCACCGCAGTCTGGCCCGGCACAAGGAGGCGGCGCTGGAGGAGGTCGGGCGCCGACCCCACGCGATCACAGTCCGCTTCCACGGACGCCTTGAACACGATCCCTTGACCGGGATGGACGAGTTCCATAAAGCGCTGGCGACACTCGACCTTGAAGCCGCCGCCCTCGACAAGATCCCCACCTGGCCCTGGCCGCGCGGGGTGTTCCGTAACTTGACGGCGGCCTTCCTGCTCCCGGTCTTCATTTGGTTGATTCAGTATGTCCTGCAGAAGGTGCTGGGATGACACAGCGCAAGGCAACCCGCGCCGCGGCTCCCTCGAAGCCGCGACTGCCACCGGTCCCGGTCGCTTCGGCCGCATCCGCTTCTTTCGTCCCGCCCTACCGGCCGAGCTGGGTCGACCTTCTCACCTCCTGGCTGGAACGTCGCCCTGGGCCGACCGGGATGTACTACGTCCTGGCCGCAGCGATCCTGGTCGGGGTGGAAGTGTTCGTACAGTGGTACGAGGGCGCCTACCAGGACGGCTTTGTCCCCTGGCACCTTTTCTTGCTTTCGACGCCGGTGCTCTACCTGGCGATCATCCACTACCTGCAGCACGTCGCCTCCACCGGCGCGGATCGCTTTCGGCCTGCCATCCGGGGAGGCGACTTCACAGATGCCCAGTACCGCCTCATAACAATGCCCGCGAGACCGACGCTCATCGTCAGCCTCGCCGCCGCGATCATCTCGGCCAGCGCCCTCCTCGAAGGTCCCGCCGCAATGACGAATTGCCAATTGGCCCCGACCTTGGTGTCGCAGATGGCCGGGGCGCCCTTCTTATGGTTGCAGGGATGGACGTTCGCAGCCCTGTTCTACTTCCTCGTCCACGAGCTGCGGACCGTCCGACGGCTGCTCGCCAATGCGGCAGCCGTCGACCTATATCACCCCGAGCCCCTGTATGCTTTCTCGCCGCTCACAGCCCGCACCGCGGCCGTGATGTTCTTTCTGACTGTTGCCTGGACCTCTCTCGGAAATTCCCCCGATCTGATGAACCTTTTGATCGGCCCCCCGGTCATGGCCCTGGCCGCGGCACTTTTTGTCTGGCCGTTATGGGGTGCTCACCGTCTGTTGGTCAGCGAGAAGCAGCGCGCGCAGTCCGAAAACGCATCTCGATTCAAGGCCGCCGCGGCCGATCTCCACCGCAGAATGGACGCCGGCAGGCTTGAGCAGATGGACGATCTCCACAAGGCGATGGCCTCCCTAGAGATCGAGCTGGCTGCTCTGAAGCGCTTTCCGACATGGCCTTGCGAACCGGCGACGCTGCGCGGCCTGGCCGCGGCGGTTTTCCTCCCGATCCTGATCTGGCTCACTCAGTACGGGCTGCAGCGGCTGCTTGGATGAAGCGACGAGCGACAGCTTCCCAGCGTTCGGCGAGAGGGCAAGTCGGCGCTCCCAAGCAACCAGCGGCGCCGGCCTTCGTCCCACCCTACCCTCCCAGCTGGATCGACCGGCTGATCGCCTGGCTCGACCACCGGCGTCTTCCGGCGTGGGCGGTTCTCCTGGTCGTAGCGCTTCTGTCGTTCCTGGTCCTGACGCTGGTGCAGTGGCGCGAGGGAGCCTACCCTCCGGGGACCCTCCGGCCGGTGCATGCCATGGCGGCCGCCTACGTGCCCTTCATCATTTGGCTCATCCGCTACTTGGATCGTTCGGCGGCGAGAGCGGTACGGGAGTTCCGGGCGGCGCTGCGCGCCGGGGTCGATCCGGCTTCCCTCGAGTATGAGCTCACCACGCTCCCCCGCAGGCCGACGCTCGCCGTGGGAGCCGCCAGCGTCGTCGTGATCGGCCTCGGCGCATGGTTCTTCATCGGGGACATCCAGGTGCTCGGGCTTGCCCCGACCCCCCTCTCCCTGACTGTCGCCGGGGTGCTGCTGGCCGCAACCAATTGGATGACCGGGGTCTTCGTTTATCACACCGTGCGTCAGCTCGTCATCATCCACCGCATCTACACCCAAAGCACCCGGATCGATTTCTTCCACCGCACCCCGCTGTCCGCTTTCTCGCACCATACGCAGCGTATCGCCATCGGTATCTTGCTTTTCGTCTACCTCTCTTTCCTGGCTGCCGATCCCGACTTTCGGTTCCACCCCCTCAACCTGGCAGCCGGCGGGACGCTGACGCTGCTGGCGCTGGTGGCCTTCGTCGGACCCCTGGGCGGGGCGCACCGGCTGCTGGCTGCGGAGAAGACGCGTCTCCTGGACGACAATGCCCGCCGCCTGGAAGCCGGGTTCCATGAATTGCGGCGCCGGATGGATTCGCTGAAGCTTTCCGGCGCCGACGACCTCAACAAGACCCTCGGCAGTCTGGAAATCGAACGGACGGCCTTGCAGAGGATCCCCACCTGGCCATGGGAGCCCGGGACCATCCGGGGCCTGGCTGCGGCCCTCCTCCTCCCGATCGCCCTGTGGCTTATCCAGTACGGCCTGCAGCGGGTGCTGGTATGAGGCGAATCTCCACCACCAGGAAGACCCCGCCGCGCCTGGCGCAATCTGCATCAGCCGCGCCGAAGGTGGTGGCGCGAATCCTGGATCAACCGTATGGCGGATTGGCGAGGAGGCCGGCAAGCGCATGGAGACCGGCGTATCCGAGCTCCATCGGCGCACGGACCATTACGAGCCGGCCCAAATGGACGACTTGAACAAG
>CAYUWF010000113.1:0-6749 GCA_964448245.1 uncultured Anaerolineaceae bacterium
GGCGGGGTTTGCGGGAGGGTCTGCCGGAGGGAGGCTGAAGAGGCGGCCCTGGATCGATGATACAGGGGCCTCTTTGCCCACTAGGTTGTTGCCGCTCCTTCGATTCGCTCGAGAGGAGGCGGCCGTCTGCGGGCCTCAGGCCCACAGGGTCCAGACGTGCCAGAGGAACCAGCCTTCGATCGCCAGCAATCCCAGTAAGGCGACCGCCAACTCAACTTGCAGGACCTGTTCGGTCGAGGTCAGCAGAGGGCCATAGGGCCTGGCAGCGGCCACGATCTCGAACGCGCTCTCGTTGTTTCTTCCCGAGGTCTGCATTTGGGTTGTCACGCTCCCATGATAGAGAGGATCCTTTCGGCGTGGGTTCTCTGTAAGCGGACTGCAAAGGTCCGTGGGGGCCCTTCGGCTTCCGTCTGGGACGGTGCGCGGCCCGAACGGGGTGTCCTTCCCTGAGGGCAGGCTCACCCTGAGCGAAGCCGAAGGGCGCATGCTAGAATCGGCGCATGCGCGGCCATCCCTGGTTCCGCTACCTTGCAGGCACCTTGCTGGCGGGGGCCGGGGCGTCGATCGGGATCGTCACCGCCGCTCAGGCGGCCGGGTCGATCCTCCTCACCTCACCCTCGGCCTCGTCTTTCCCCCGGGTCGTGTTCTACGCCAGTGTCATCGGTCCCGACGGGCGCCCGCTCCACGCGCTGCCTCCAACGAGTTTCCAATTGACCGAGGACGGGGTGGCGATCTCCGATTTCGCGATGGACGAGCAGGTCGTCGGTTCGAGGCAGATCTACGCCGTCAACACGGTGGCGCCGCTGCAGCGGCGCGACGCGCTCGGCGTCACGCGCATGGGCCAGGTGCGCCAAGCCCTGATCGATGCCTGGGCGGACCGCCCTGCCTCCCTGGCGGCGGACCAGGTGTCGCTGCTCACCTCCGAAGGCGAGCTGGGGCTGAACCGGCCGGCGGCGGCGGATCTGATTGCCGCTCTGCAAGACTGGCCGGCGGTGTACAGCGAAACCGGGGTGGGCTACGGCGTGCTGCAGAACGCGCTGACGGCCGCGCTTGATCCGCTGCCGCATCCGGCGATGGAGACCGACGTCATCTTCATCACGCCGCTGCTCGATCGCAACAACGAGCAAGAACTGACCGACGCACGGGCGATGGCCGAGAGCAGCGGCGCCCGGATCCAGGCCGTCCTGGTGGGGACACCGGAACAGGCCGGCTCGGCCGAAGCTCTCCGCCTGCGACAAGCGGCCGAGGCCACCGGCGGCACATTCCGCGTGCTCGACCCGGCGCTCGGCCTGGCGGACCTCGAGAGGCGATTGCAGGAAGTCCGCACGCGCTACGCCGTGGAATACGCCTCCCCCGCCAGCGCCTCCGGGCCGCATGCCATTCAGCTCTCCGTCTCCACGCCGGATTTCGCCGCGGCCTCCGCACTGACGGCGTACAACGTCGCGCTCCTGCCGCCGCAGCTGACCTTCATCCAGCCGCCGCACAGCATCGCCCGACGAACCGATGACCCGGACACGCCGCTGGCCGACATCCCTCCGACCTTCCTCGAGCTGCCCGTGCTGGTGACTTTCCCCGACGGCCACGTCCGTCCGATCGAACGCCTGCAGCTCTTCGTCAACGGCGAGCTGCACGAGACGCGCCTCGAGCCTCCCTTCGACCGCGTGCGCTGGGACCTGTCGTCGATCGTCGAAAGCCGGGCCTTTCAGGTCCGCGCCGAACTGACCGACTCGCAGGGGATGACGGCGTCCACCGAGATCGTCCCGGTCTCGATCGAGGTCATCCCTGGCCCGCGCGGTTTGGAGGCGCTGCGGCCGGCGCTGGTCCCGCTCCTGGCCGGGCTGGCGCTGGTGGCGATCGCCGTCGCCCTGAGTCTGGGATGGGTGCGCCTCGGCGAACTCTCCTACGAGGCAGGTTGGGCCGGGCCTTCGGCCGGCGGGATGCGTGCGCTCCGCCGCGCCAGCCTGGGAACCCTGGCCGGGACGCCAGCCGCCGAGGCGTACCTCATTCCCCTCCGTCCCGATGGTTCGGCGGGGCCGCCTGTCGCCTGGGATGGCGCCGACTTGATGATCGGGTCGGACCCGGCGCTGTGCGGCCTGCTGCTGGACGATCCCTCCGTCTCGGGGATTCACGCCCGCCTCACTCGAGGCGCCGCCGGAGGCTTCAGCCTGCGCGACCAGCACTCCGTCGCCGGGACGTGGGTCAACGATTCGCCGGTGGACGAGAACGGCCGCCACCTCCGGCACAGCGATCGGATCTACTTCGGGCGGGCGGCGTACCGCTTCCGCCTGGCCGCCCCGGCCGCGGAAGCGCGCGTCGTCGTCCGGCCGGCGCCGCCAGGGGCCCCTGGATGATCCCGGTTGACTCGCCTCACCTGGAGGTCGCCACCCAGTCGCATCCCGGCGAGACGGGCAAGAACAACGAAGACGCGCTCTCCGTCGCGGCCTATCGCCTCGAGTCGGACGGCACGCCGGCGATCGTGGCGGTCATCGCCGACGGCGTCGGCGGCCACCGCGCCGGGGAAATCGCTTCGCGCATGGCCGTCGAGATCGTGGCAAATCGGATCGGGGAGTCGAGTGGAAACGATCCCCTGGCGTCGCTGCGGGCGGCCGTCGTCGAGGCCGGGCGCGCCGTGTCGACGGCGGCCGAGGCCCTCCCCGAGCGCCAGGGAATGGCTTCGACCATCGCCGTGGCCTGGATCCTCGGCCGGCGACTCTTTACGGCGTACGCCGGCGACAGCCGGATCTACCTTCGCCGGCGGGGGCGATTGCAGCAGACGACGATCGACCATTCCTGGGTGCAAGAAGCGATCGAACACAACATCATCACCCCCGAGGAAGCCCACTCCCACCCCCACGCGCACATGCTGCGCCGGTATCTGGGAGGCAATCTCGAGCCGCAGCCGGACTTCCGCCTGCGCCTCTCGCCGATCGAGAGCGAGAAACGCTCCGTTGGGAACCAGGGGGTGAAGCTCGAACCCGGCGATGAAGTCCTATTGTGCACCGACGGGCTCACCGACCTCGTCTCCGACGATGAGATCGACGAAGCCTTGGGGAAAGGTTCGCCCTCGGAGGCCGCTGCCTCATTGGTGGTTCTGGCGCGAGCCCGCGGCGGACACGACAACATTACGACCGTGCTCATCGCCGTGGCGGGTTCCGGTAAGGTCGCCGCGGCGCGCCGCCTTTCGACTCCGCTGGCCCTGGCGGCGGCGATCACCGGGCTGATTCTGTGCGTTGCCTTCGGCGTCGCGGCAGCCCTATGGCTCGGTTTCTGGCCCTGGGGCTAAGGGCCCGCAAAGGCGATCGGTTTTTTCTCCCCCACCCCCTGCCCCCTCCCCCGGTGTGGGTCCCACGACAGATCCTGAGCGTTTCGGGGGAGGGGGACGCGTGATTTCGGGGGCCGGCAAGGCTGGCCCCCTTCCCCTTCGAGTTTCCTCCCCTCCCCCCGCAGCGCCCGATCGCCGCGAGGGATCCTACCCGCGGGGGGAGGGGTGAGGGGTAGGGGGAGATCGAATCGTGCCGCTACATCGATTTTCGCCGCAGCGTCAATCGCTCGACGTAGCGTGCTTCGCCGCCCAGGCGGAACTTGTACTGCTCATCCCCGCGCATGAAATCGACCTCGGATTTCCCCCCTTCCGCTGCCGTTTGAATCAGGTGACCAAGCAACGCCCAGCCGGGAGACAGCCCGAGGTAGGCCGGATCTAGGCCGGAGTTGTAGATCAGCAGACGGTCGCCGTAGTCGAAGCAGAAGGCGCCGGCCGCAGGCCGACCCTCGACGGTGAGGAACTCCAGCCGCAGCCAACCCTCGCGAGCCGCGTCGGCCGCCAGGGCATGGAACATGTCGTGCATGGGCTTTGTGAGGAACCGGCTCTTGGCCCCGTCGAACTTCATCAGCCGCAGAAACGCCTCGACGCCCTGCACCAGGTCCAACCCATCACCGGCGCGGGCGAAGGCCGTCCCCGCGGTCTGTTCCACCCGGCGCAACTTGCGCCGAAGTTCGTGGCGCTGTTTCTTGTCCAGTCGCTCAAGGTAGGCGTCCCATCCGCCGGCCAGCGAGATTCGCAGGCAGGGCTTGAGTCGCTCGCGGGCGATCGTCCAGCCGCTGGCGCCCGCCGCCCGCGCCAAGGCGGCGCCACTCGGCGACGTCTCGAGCACGTTCCAGAGATCGAGGGTATTCACGCCCGGTGGACCGTCCCGGCCGATGGCCTCCAGCACGGCCCGCACGAACGGTTCTACGTGCTGCTCCGAGGCCAGCACGTCGAGGTAGTCGGCGATTTCCGATGTGCCGACAAAGAGAAGCGCCCCCGGGCGAGAGGACGTCTGAAAGAATGGCGCCGCCGCGAGCAGGGTCCCGTCAGTGTCCTGGCCAATAGCCACCCACAGCTCTCCATCCGGCCACTCGCCGCCCCCCAGTGTGGTCCACCATGCCCGCTGAAACTCGCTCCGCAGGAAGGGGACGTCGGTAGCCGCCTGGGCCAGCAGGTCGTTCCACGGTTCGCCGATTCGCTCCCAGGCAGGCAGGTTGTGCAAGAAGGAGATTTCCACGGGGTTCGCCAGCGTGATTGTACACACGGCGGCGCGCTTCTTGCACCGTCCCCCGCGGTCCTTCCGTCTGGGTACAATCGAAGCCGATGGCCGCCGCGCTCGAAGCAGACGTCGCCCTGATCCATATCGCCGGTGGGGGAGCTCGAGTCAGCCCACCGCCGGGCACCTTGGCCCAGACCCCGCCGCGCCGCGCTGCCCGCGGTCGCGGCGACGACATGCTGTTCCTCACCGTCGGGACCTCGACTCCTGTCCTCGGTCAAGGTTCACTCGACCCGCTGGCGCACCAGGCTGCCCAGACCTATTTCGGGACCCCCGGTACGATCACCGCCGCGCTGCGCGAGGCGGCCGACGAAATCAACCAACGTCTGCTTTCCGCCAACCAGCGTGAGGCCGCCGAGGCGCACGTGGAGGGCCGTCTGCTGGCGGCCGTCCTGCGGGGGAACGACCTCTACCTGGCTCAATGCGGCCCGGGTCAGGCGATTCTGATCCGCCCCGGCAACATCACCCGTTTCGCCTCCGACGAGGCGGCGGCGCGGCCGCTCGGTGTCTCGGTCGCGCCCAACGTGCGCTTCCACCACGCCCAGGTCGGCCCGGGCGACATGCTCCTGCTCTCCACCGCCCCTCCACCCTTGTGGTCGGATCCGACGCTCTCGGGGCTGGCCGAGCTAGAGCTGGCGCAGGCGATCGAGCGCCTGGTCGCGGCAAGCTCGCAGGATCTAACCGGCATGCTTCTCCGCCTCGCCGTGCCCTCCGTTGTGCCGGTGCGGGCGACGACCGCTACGGCGGCCTCTGCCATTCCACCGCGCCGGCCGGCCGGGGGTCCCATCGGCGAAGCCCGACCGACCGGCCTGCGCCGCCCGCCTTCTCCGGCGGCACGCAACTTCCGCCGCGCCCTGCGCTCGCTGGCGGCGCCTTTCCAGTCGATCGGCCGCTCCTTAGGCGGCGTGTTTCCTTCTATGACGCCGACCTCGCCCTCGGGATTGTCGCCGGGCCTCCTGGCCGGCACGGCTGTGGCGGTCCCGTTGGTCATCGTCGCCATTGTCGCCGTCGTCTACCTGCGGCGCGGCAGGACCGAGCAGTACCGGCAGTTCATGAGCCAGGCGCAGACGGCGGTCGTCTCGGCACAGCTCAGGCCGACACTGGGTGAGGCCCGGCCCGAATGGGAGGCGGCGGCCCAATGGTTGGCCGAGGCCCGCCGCTACGGCGGCGGCGAAGAGGCCGACGCCCTGCAGACCCAGGTGGAGCAGGCACTGGATCGTCTCGACAACATCGCCCGGGTCGAGTTCGCCCCGGCGGTCGGCGGCGGGTTCGGACCGCGCGCCCGGCTACGGCACGCGGCCGCAACCGCCAACGACCTGTACGTCTATGACGAGAGTCTTTCCGAGATCTATCACGCCTGGTTCACCGGCCGGGGCTATGAGATCGACCGCGAGTTCCAGTGCCTGCAATCGCTGAAAGCCACCTTCACGCCGGGGAAGATCGTCGACATCTTGGTCCAGCCCGAGCCCGGCGCGCTGGGGGCCCAGGGGATCGTGGCGATCGACGCCGCCGGCAGCCTGGTTTACTGCGCCCCGGGGGTCCTGCCGGCCACCGGCCAGCTGACTCCGCCGAACACCGGCTGGGGCCAGATTCAGGCCGTCGACTTGATCGGAGACAATCTCTTCGTCCTCGACCCGAAAGCCAACCAGGTCTGGATCTACACCGCCGCCGATGGATTGTTCGCCGGCGCTCCGGCGATTTACTTCACCGAGGTCATCCAGAACCTGAATCACGCCGTCGACATCGCCGCCAGCCAGGACGAGTTGATCGTGCTACACGACGACGGCCTGGTCGACGCCTGCCGCCGGCCGCAGGAGAACGCGCCGGACGGCTCGCTGCGCATCCGGGTCGAATGCGAGAAGGATATCGACGTCGGGCCGGCGGCGGTGACGCCGACGACCGTCGTCTATTCGCCGCCGCCGGAGCCGTCGCTGTTCTTCCTCGATGCGACGGACGGCACCATCTTTCAATACAGCCTGCGATTGGTCTATCAATCGCGATTCGTGCCGACCCCGCCGCTGCCCGAGGGCCCGACCCAGCTGGCGGTCGGCCCCCCGCGCGACCTATTCCTGGTGGCTGGGGACCAGGTGTACTTCACCCAGCCGTCGCCGTGACCCTATCCGTTTCTGCATCAGGAGATGCGTTTCTCCCACCCCCTTACCCCCTCCC
>CAYUWF010000114.1:0-6614 GCA_964448245.1 uncultured Anaerolineaceae bacterium
GTGTTCGGGTTCAGGGGAGTCTGATCCGTGACGCGAGTGTTGGTCACCGGCGGAGCCGGCTTCATCGGCTCGCATCTGGTGCGGGCCTTGCTGGCACGCGGGGACGACGTAGTCGTGCTCGACAATCTGTCGACGGGGAGTCGGGCCAACCTGGAAGCCCTCCCCGTGGAACTGATCGTCACCGACCTGGGCGAGGCCGACCAGGTGCGGGCGGCGGCCCGCGGGATCGACACCATCTACCACCTGGGCGCGATGATCTCCGTCCCGGCCTCGCTCGACAACCCGGCCGCGTGCTACCAGACCAACGTCCTCGGTTCGCTGCACGTCCTGGAGGCCGCCCGCCGCGAGCACGTCCGTCGCGTGGTTCTGGCCTCGTCCTGCGCGGTGTACGGCGATGCCGCCGGCCCGGTGGCGGAAGACGCCGCCCCCCGGCCGCTCTCCCCCTACGCCGCCTCGAAGCTGGCGATGGAGGACCTGGCGCGGCTGTTCCACACGGCGTACGGTCTCGAGACCGTTTGCCTGCGCTTCTTCAACGTCTACGGGCCGAGCCAGGACGTCCACTCCCCTTACGCCGCGGTGATCCCCTTGTTCATCGAAGCCATGCTCGCCGGACGTCCGCCGACGATCTACGGCGACGGCCGCCAATCCCGCGATTTCGTCTTTGTCGACGACGTGGTCCAGGCCAATCTGTCCGCCTTCCAGGCCCCGGCCGTCGCCGGCCAGGTGTTCAATGTCGGGCAGGGGCAATCGCGGACGGTCCTCGAGTTGGTCGAGGTCCTGGCCGACTTGATGCCGGGGTCCCCGGCGCCGGTGTTCGGGCCGGCCCGGGCAGGGGATATCCGCACCTCGGCAGCCGACGTCGGCCGGGCGGCCAAAGCGTTGGGGTATCGCCCGGCCCACGACTTGCAACAGGGCCTGCAGGCAACGGTAGAATGGATGCGGGCTCGAAACCAGCCCGCCGCCGCATGAAACACCCCTTCCAGATCCGCAACCGCTTCCTGCTTCTGGCCGACCTCGTCCTGATCGTCACGGCGGTGGTCGCCAGCTTTGCGCTGCGCCTCGACATCGGCCCGGCCTTTGTCAGCTACCTGCCGCAGGCCTGGCTGATGATCGCCATCGCCCTGTTGGTCAAGCCGACGGTCTACTACCTGCTCGGCCTCTACCGCCGCTACTGGGTCTATGCCAGCGTGCGCGAGATCCAGGTCATCGCCGTGGCCACGGCGACGGCCTCGATCCTCGTGGCGCTCTTTGTCATCCTGCTCGTGCCGCTGGTCGGCCTGCGCGGCTTCCCGCGCTCTGTCCTGGGCATCGACTGGCTGCTTTCCTTGTTCCTGATCGGCGGGCTGCGTTTCTCGGTGCGCCTCATAGCCGAGATGACCCAGCGCAACGGTCACGAGCCGCGGCCGGGCGGCGTAAAAAGGGTGGTCGTCGTCGGCGCCGGCGACGCCGGGACGCTGATGGTGCGCGAGATGCAGCGCAATCCGCAGCTGCACCTGCGCCCGGTGGCGTTCGTCGACGACGACACGGAGAAACTGAAGAAGGAAATCTACGGCGTGCGCGTCGCCGGCCGCTTCGATCAATTGCCCACGGTCGTCGAGCGCCACCACGCCGACGAAGTCATCATCGCCATCCCCACCGCCTCCGGCCCGACCGTCCGACGCGTGGCGGAGGTCTGCCGCCAGCGTGGCATCTCCTTTCGCACCATGCCGGGCATCTACGAGCTGCTGGGGGGCAAAGTCAGCGTCAGCCGCTTGCGCGAGGTCGAGATCAGCGACCTTTTGCGGCGCGAACCGGCGGCCATCGACGATGAAGCCGTCGGCCGGACTCTGGCCGGGAAGCGCATCCTGGTCACCGGCGCCGGCGGCTCGATCGGCTTGGAGTTGTGCCGTCAGGTCACGCGCTGGCGGCCGGCGGAGCTGGCGCTGCTCGGCCACGGCGAGAACAGCATCTTCGAAGCTTTGCTCGAGCTGGAAGAGAACTATGGCGATCTGCCGATGCACGCCGTGATCGCCGATATTCGCGACGAACCTCGCATCAACAGTGTCTTCGAGCGTTTGCGGCCGGACGTCGTCTTCCATGCCGCCGCTCACAAACACGTACCCCTGATGGAGGTCAACGCCGAAGAAGCCGTGAGCAACAACATCATCGGGACGCAGACCGTGGTGAACGCCGCCCTGGCCCACGGGACCGAGCGTCTCGTGCTGATCTCCACCGACAAGGCCGTGCAGCCTTTCAACGTGATGGGTGCCACCAAGCGCATCGCCGAGCTGATCGTGCGCGATGCCGCCCGTCGCTCCGGCCGGGCATACGCTTCGGTCCGCTTCGGGAATGTGCTGGGGAGCCGCGGAAGCATCGTGCCGCTCTTCAAGCGCCAGATCGCGCAGGGCGGTCCGGTGACGATCACCCATCCCGACATGAAGCGTTACTTCATGACCATCCCCGAAGCAGTCCATCTCGTCCTGCAGGCGGCCGGCATGGGCGAAGGCGGCGAGGTCTTCGTGCTGCGGATGGGCGAGCAGGTGTCCGTCCTGGAGCTGGCGGAGGATTTGATCCGCCTCTCCGGACTGCAGCCCGGGCGGGACATCGAGATCGTCTTCACCGGCTCTCGCGCCGGTGAGAAACTGAGCGAGAGCCTGTGGGACGAAGGCATGACCTACCAGCCCACCGAACATCCCGACATCGTGCGCGGCGAAGATGAGATCCCCCTGCAAGGCGAAAGCCTGGCGGCGACGATTGACGAGCTGGACCGCCTTGCCCAGGAAGGCGACGTGGCGGCGATCGTCGGACTGCTCGGCGAGCGCGTCCCGGGCAATCTCCTCGGGCAGGCCCCGCCGCCGGACATGAAGGCTGTGCTCTGAGATCGGCCTATCCCCGTTTACGCGGGAATCACATCCGCATTGGTGTCACCCCCGCGAAGGCGGGGGTCCAGTCCGGCCCGGCCTCCAATCCTGGATTCCCGCGGTCGCGGGAATGACGTTCGCTTTGCTGTCACCCCCGCGAATAGCGCTTCGCATCCCGGAGGGGAAGCGGGGGTCCTGGATTCCCCAGGCCTCAAGGCAAGGATTCCCGCATGACTCCGCTTCGCTTCGGGTGTTTTCGACCTTCGCGGGAATGACACTCCCCCTGCTGTCACCCCCCCCCGCGAATAGCGCTTCGCATCCCGGAGGGGAAGCGGGGGTCCTGGATTCCCCAGGCCTCAAGGCAAGGATTCCCGCATGACTCCGCTTCGCTTCGGGTGTCTTCGACCTTCGCGGGAATGACGCTCCCCCTGCTGTCACCCCCGCGAATAGCGCTTCGCATCCCGGAGGGGAAGCGGGGGTCTAGTCCGGCCCGGCCCCGAATCCTGGATTCCCGCTTACGCGGGAATGACTTACGCTTTGGCGTCACCCCCGCGAATCGCGCTTCGTCGCGTGTGCGCGCCCTGGAAGGGCATCCCGGAGGGGAGGCGGGGTCCAGTCCTATTGTTGCACCTGGATTCCCGACTTCGCGGGAATGACAGCTTTGGGGCAGCAGCGCCTGTAGTCCTGAGAGCCGAGCTGACGGACTAAGGCGTCGGGGTCTCCGTTGGCGTCGGTGTGTCGGTGTCGGTCGCCGTGGGTGGAAGCGTGGCCGTATCGGTTTCGGTCGGCGTAGGGGTGGAGGTGGGGAACGGGGTGAAGGTCAGGGTCGTTGTGGGCGGCGCAAATGTGGCGGTGGCGGTCACCGATGACGGTGTGTCGGAGGCCGTGGCCGAGGGCGGCAGGGTCATCAGGATCGCCGCGGTGGGCGAGGGAAGCGTGGCGGTTGGCGACGGCGTGGCTGTGGCCGGCCCGGGGGCGTTCCGAATCGCCACGATCCCGGCCAAGTAGCAGGGAATTGTGGCGACGATGATGGCCGCAAGAAACACGTACAGGGTCCGGTTGGACCGGCGCATGAGGGCCTGCCGATTGAGGCGCGCATCATAGCAGGTTCGACCGAGCGGGACAAGCAAGCACCCGAGGCCCTATGCGCCGTGCCCTGCCGGACGAACGTGCCCGGCCGTGAGGGGTTGCGTTAGACTGGGGTCATGAGCACCGCCGACGCTGCGCTTTCGGCCAAGGAGGCGGCCGAGCGAGAGACAGGAACGAGTCGAAGCCTGGATGGCTGGAGCTTGGCGCTCTGGGCGGCGGCAGTCCTGGTGCCGGCCATGGCGCTGCCGGCGGCGAACTGGACCGACGACCTCGGCCTCGTGCCGGTACTCGCCGCCGCCGGCCTGGTCCTGGGCGCGCTGCTCGTCATCAGCCGATTTCGCGGCGCCGCGGCGATCGTCCTCGCCGCCGGCTATGGCTTCGTCCTCATCCTGTGGCAGCTGACCGAAGCCCTCGATCCCGGCCTGTCCTGGCGCGATCGCGCCTTCGACCTGGCCTCGCGCGTGGCCACCTTCGTCACCGTCGTCTTGGTTGGCGAGCCGAGTCACGACTCGCTGATGTTCGTTCTGGCGATGTCGCTCGTCTTCTGGACGATCGCCGTCTTCGGGACGTGGTGGCTCTTCCGGCGCGGGGGCCTGTGGCTGGCCATCCTGCTTCCAGGGGTGGCCGTCTTCCTCAACGTCTACTATTACCGCTACGGAACGCGGCTGCAGATCTACCTGCCGGTTTTCCTGCTTGTCGTCCTGGCCCTGATCGTGCGCGTCGAGCTGAACGGACGCCGTCGCGATTGGGAACAACGCCGGGCCCAGGTCTCGACCGACGTCTCCTCGCGCGTCACCCAGGCGGGAATCATCGCCGCGCTGCTCCTGGTGCTCCTGGCCTGGATGGGTCCGAGGGTTTCCGATACCCAGGTCGAGACCGCCGCAGGCCTCACCGGTGCGCGGTCTCCGCTGGGCGATCTCTTCTCGGACGTGCTGGCGGGCTTGCGCTCGCCGGTCAACCTCTACGGCGAGACCTTTGCCAGCACGCTCGAGCTCGGTGCCGGACGACTGCCGGGGGACAGGGTGGTCTTCCAGGCGACGGCGCTCGGAGAGGTGCCGGAGGGCTCGCGCGTGTACTGGCGCGCCCGGGCCTACGACACATACCGCAATCGCAAGTGGGAGGTCACCCTTGGCGATTCGACCGTTTTTCGACCGCGCCAGGGCGACGCGGCGGAGCCTACCCATGCCGGTCGGGTCGAGCTTGAATTCATCGTCTCATCCTTCATGCCTGCACTGAAACTCCTCTACCTGCCGGCCGAGATCGCCTGGATCAACCGCTCCGCCGACCTCCGGGAAGTGACGGAGCAGGGGGCTGTTGTCGATGTTCTCGAGGCGACATCGGCCGAGACTCTGCTCCCCGGCGATTCCTACCGCGTTCGATCGAGGCTGGCGGCGCCTCTGGCGGGCGACCTGCGGCAGGCCGGCGCCGACTACCCGGCCTGGGTCGAGGACAAATACCTGCACCTTCCGCCCGGCTTCTCGCGGCGGGTGGAACGTCTGGCGAACGAGATCACCGCCGATGTGGCGACTCCCTATGACAAGACGGAAGCCATCATCACCTGGCTGCGGTCCAACATCCGCTACCAGCGCGAGATCGGCGCGCCGCCGGAAGGACAGGACCCGGTCGAGTGGTTCCTGTTCGACTCGCGCGTCGGGTTCTGCGACTACTACGCCAGCGCGGCGGTCTTGATGCTGCGCTCGGAAGGAGTCCCCAGCCGGCTGGCGGCCGGGTTCGCCGAAGGCGCCTTTGATGCCGAAACCCATCAGTACCTGGTCTCGGAGGCCGACCTGCATTCGTGGCCCGAGGTGTACTTTCCTGGATATGGATGGGTCGAGTTCGAGCCGACGGTCTCCCAGCCGGTGCTCGAGCGGACCCAGGGCCAGAGCGCTGAGGGAGAGCAGGGCGGGGCGGGCCCGGAAGAGACGTCGAGCGGGGCGGCTAGTGGCGCGGCGGGCGGCCTCGCCTCCGACTCGTTGGATCAACTGGCTGACATCGAGGATATCCAGATCCCCGAGACCACGGTGAGACCCACGCCGTGGTTCGGATACGGTCTACTCGCCCTGGCGTTCCTGGCGTTGGTGATCTACGTGACTCCCGCCCGCCGTGTGGCCGCCCGCTGGACTGTCGCCGGGACGCGCAAGTTCGGGCTGGCGGCGCCCTCGGTTTTCCAAGAATGGGCGGAGCAGCCGACCTCGGAAGCCTCGACGGTCTTTCGACGGCTCGCCCCCTGGGTCGGACGGTTGGGGGGTCGGCTGGAGAGAGACGCAACCCCAAGCGACCGAGGCCGCGCCGTCGCCGGGGTCATCCCCGAACAGGAGGAGACCATCGCCGCCATCGTCGAAGCCTATAACACCGAGCGCTACGGCGGCGTCGCCGGGGAGAAGGGCCAGGCCTCCGCGGCATGGTATAAGCTGCGCCCGAACCTCTATCGAGCCAGGCTGACGCGTCTGGTGGACTCGATCCTTCGCCCGGGCGCCGGCTGACAAGCCGACTTCCTCCACGCGTCGGAGGATCTCCGCCTCGAGGAACGCCATTCGATGATCCGCGTCGAACAAGTCCAGCCCGGCCGCAACCCCTCGGCCCGCGCCTTCCTCAGTCTCCCCTTCCAGATCTACCGCCCGTCCCGGTGTGGGTCCCGCCCATCCGCGGCGAGGCACGGCGGCAGCTCGACCCGCGGCGCAATCC
>CAYUWF010000115.1:0-6571 GCA_964448245.1 uncultured Anaerolineaceae bacterium
GAACCGTGGCGGAGAGGCCCTCCGCTTCGCTACGGGCGGCTCCGCGCGGGGCGGAATCTCTGGGTGGTGGAGGGAGCATCGCCCCACCCCCCGGAATGCTCTCCCCACCCCCTGCAGGAATCTCCGGGCTATGAGCCAAGCGGGTGCATGGGCAGGGGTCAGGGTTTGGGGGCGGTCGCCATTTTTCAGCACCCTGCTAATTCTCCCAGAGCTTCGCGTGAAGCCGCCACCCATGCCGGCCGGCCGCGATCCACCCCGCACCCCTGGTACCAAAGTACCGTCACCTTGTGGCTCCGCACGACTCTACAATTCCCGCGATGTACGTGGAGAACGAGCTGCTCTTCCCACCCTACGTCATACCGCATCTGGCCCGCGCCCGCGGGGAGGGCTGGCGGGACCTTGTTGGGCGGGTGACGTCCCTCCCCCCGGAGCACCCCGAAACCCTGGCCTTCTCTCTGATGATGATCCGCCTCGACGGCTGCCTGAGCTGTGAGACGGATTCGTATCGCGCTATGCGCGGCTGCGCCGCCTGCGCCCTGCAGACGCTCCACCGCTTCAAGGGCACGGACCAGGACCTGCTGCAGCGCTTCCATAAAGCGCTGCGGGATGTGCAAGCCTACCTGTCGACGCATCCACTCCCGGCCCCGATCGAGACCGCCGAACGGGCCTTCGCCGCGTGACCCGGCGCTGCCGTACCTGACGCCATGGCCAGGCGCGCTGAGCCTGTCCCTCGCGTCGCTCGGGATGGCATCGAAGCGCGCCCTGCGCCGGAAGAGCTATCCGGCATCCTTCGACAGGCTCAGGATGCCTCGTTCCCAGGCGCGCTGAGCCCGTCGAAGCGCGCCTGGCAAGAGGGATAGCACCGCTTGTCACAGGGAAGGCGCGGGCGCTGTGATAGACTCGGCGCGCAAGACCATCTCGCTATCGCTCCGCGTCTCCCCTCCGCCGGAGAAGAGCCATGCTCACCCCTGTCGAGAGAGTTCTCTTCGTTCTGGCCGCGCTGCTCAGCCTGACCCTGACCGCCTTCGCCGCCCGGCGGATCATCCGCACCATCGGCCGCGGGCAGGGGCGGCCGCAGTTGGACGGCCTTGCCCGCAGGATGATGGAGGCGATGGCGAAGTTTGTCACCTTCGCCCCGACGTTCAATGTCCGTCGCTGGACCAGCCTTTTTCACGCTCTCGTCGGCTGGGGCTTCACCTTCTATCTCCTGGTCAACCTCATCGACGTGACGGAGGCCTTCCTCCCCGGATATGTCTTCCTTGGAGGCGCGACGCTGGGAGACCTTTTCCGCCTGGGGGCCGACGTCCTCAGCCTCGGCGTGCTGGTCGGGATGGCCTACCTGATCGTCCGCCGCTTCATTGTGCGTCCGTCATCGTTGACGGTGCGCGACACGACGCTGCTCCACCCCAAGGCCCGCGTCGGCATCCGCCGCGACTCGGCGATCGTCGCAGCTTTCATCGTCCTGCACGTCGGGGCGCGCTTCGTCGGGCGGAGCTTCCTGCTCGCCCTCGACGGGGCCGACCCCTGGGAGCCATTCGCCTCGGCGCTGGCTGGCGCCTGGGCCGGCTGGAGCGAGAGCGCGCTGGCGGCGGCGCTGCACGTCTCCTTCTGGGTGGCGTTGGGTCTGATCCTCGCCTTCCTTCCCTACTTCCTGTATTCGAAGCACCTGCACCTCTTCTTCGCACCGATCAACTTCCTGCTGAAGCCGCGCCGGACCTCGATCGGAGCCCTCGACCGATTGAACTTCGACGACCCGTCGATCGAGCAGTTCGGCGCTTCGCGGCTGGAACACCTGTCGTGGACGGCGCTGGTTGACGCGTACGCGTGCGTCATGTGCAACCGCTGCCAGGACGCCTGCCCGGCATACATCACCGGGAAAGTCCTCTCGCCGGCGGCGCTGGAGATCAATAAGCGCTACTTCCTCAACCAGGAGGGCGGACGCTTGGCCTCCGGCGAGGCCAGCTCCCAGTCGCTGCTCGAGTTCGCCATCACCCCGGAGGCGGTCTGGGCCTGCACCGCGTGCGGCGCTTGCATCGATGTCTGTCCTGTGGGCATCGAGCCGATGCGCGACATCCTGGAGATCCGGCGTCACCTCGTCCTGACCGAGAGCGCGTTCCCCGAACAACTGCAGACGGCCTTCCGTGGGATGGAGCGCTCGGCCAATCCGTGGGGCGTTGGCCCGGAGAAACGTTTGGAATGGGCCGCCGGGCTCGACGTCCCGCTCGCCTCGCAGGCCCCGGACGCCGAGATCTTGTGGTGGGTCGGCTGCGCGCCGGCGACTGACGCCCGCGCCCAGAAGACGGCCCGCGCGTTTGCGCAAGTCCTGAAGTCGGCCGGCGTTCGCTTCGCCGTGCTCGGGCCGGAAGAACGCTGCACGGGGGACTCCGCTCGGCGCAGCGGCAATGAGTATCTCTTTCACGAGCTGGCCCAGGCCAACGTCGAAACCCTTAATCGTGTCGCGCCGAAGCGAATCGTCACGACCTGCCCGCACTGTCTGCACACTCTGAAGAACGAGTACCCCGCCTTCGGCGGCCGCTACCAGGTGATCCATCACACCGAGCTGCTGGCGGAGCTGATGGCCCAGGGCCGCCTGAAGCTGCAGGGCACGGCGCCTCAGGAGCTGCTGACCTTCCACGATCCGTGCTACCTGGGAAGGCAGAACGGCGTGGTCGATGCGCCCCGGCAGGCGTTGGCGATGGGGGGGGCGACTGTGGCCGAGATGGCCGACCACGGCAGCCGGTCGTTGTGCTGCGGAGCCGGCGGCGGGCAGATGTGGAAGGAGGAGGAGCATGGGGACCTGCGCGTCAGCCAGCTCCGCCTCCAGCAGGCCCGCGCCACGGGGGCCAAGGTCGTCGCCGTGGGATGCCCCTTCTGCCTGGTCATGCTGGGAGACGCGGCGCGGGAGCAGGGCGATCAGATCGAGGTCCGCGATGTCGTCGAACTCGTGGCCGAGCGCGTCGCTCGTGTGACCCCCTGAGCCTGGCGCCCACCGTGCTCGCCGGGAATGACCACGCCCCCTCCGCCTCAACCCAAGATCCGCAGCGTCGTGCTGGGCGTGCTGAGAGGTGCCTTTCGACGTCAACCTTCTGAAGATGACCGCTGGGTTACGGGCCTCGGACTCTCTCCTGTGGCTCACCGTCCAGCAGGCCGATAGCGGACGGGCGATCCCCGTTTCGTTTGCCGGGCCCGGCTTGATGCCGTACGACGAGCGGCGGGCCCCGGCAAGGCCGGTCTTCACCTTCGAGATCACCGAGCCGGGGATCATTGCCCTTTCCCACCCTCGCCGTGAGTTCGCCGTGTACCTCGTCCCGGACCGGACGACGGGGAAGGAAGGACTCATCGCAGCCGTCTTCCTGGCCAACTCGCGCTCCTGGCGCTCCCCTTCCTGATCCTCTCGGGCGGCCCTGGATGGATCGGCGGAAGATGGGGCGCAAGCATTAGCAGGAGCGGCGCGAGGCGTCTGACTCCATCCTACGTCGACGGGCCGGCCGGCGCAGCCCGTGAAGGTTCAGGTCCCGAAGGTCGCCTATGCTGTCTTCTCCGGAGGGGATGGGCCCCCAGCCACGTTCCTTCTTCGGAGAGGGCGGCGAGCCGGGATGCTTGAGATTCCGGACCGAACCGGATAAGATTTCTCGGTTGCCGCGCCCGACCCTTCAGAAGTCACGAAGCCTATCGATCTGGAAGTGACCGGCGACGCCTTGATGGCCATGCGCCGACGCTGTCGCAAGGTGGGCGCAAGGGCCGGCAGAAGGGTCAACGGACGAGGCGGAGGCGGTGGATGGGGCTGCCGAAGGAAATGCTTCTCGAGATGTACCGGGTGATACTGCTTTCCCGGCGCTTGGATGAGCGCGCCTGGGTGCTGCATCGCCAAGGTAAGATCGCCTTCCATATCTCGGCGATCGGGCACGAGGCGGCGCAGGTCGGCGCCGCCTTCGCTTTGCAGCGGGGCAAGGACTGGGTCGTCCCGTACTACCGCGACCTGGCGATGCTCCTGGCGCTGGGGATGTCGCCGCGCGAGTTCGCCCTAGGTCTGATGGGCAAGAAAGGCGAGCCGAGCTCTGGGGGGCGCCAGATGCCCAGTCATTGGAGCCTGCGGCGCGCCAACGTGGTCAGCCATTCCTCGCCGGTGGCCACGCAGACCCCGCATGCGACCGGGATCGGCCTGGGCATCAAGATGCGCGGCGATTCGGCCGTCGTCCTGACCTCCATCGGCGAGGGCTCGACCTCGCAGGGTGAGTGGTACGAGGGCGTCAACTGGGCGGCGGTGCACAAGTTGCCCGTGATCTTCCTCGTCGAGAACAACATCTACGCCATCTCGGTCCGTCAGGAGATGCAGATGGCGGTGGCCGGGGCCGCCGGCAAGGCGGCCGGCCTCGGCCTGCCGGGGGTGAGCGTCGACGGGCTGGACGTGGTGGCCGTGGTGGAGGCTGTGGCGCAGGCCGTCGAGCGGGCGCGCCGCGGCGACGGGCCGACCATCGTCGAAGCGCGCGTTCATCGGCTCACGCCTCACTCTTCGGATGACGACGACCGCAGCTACCGGCCGCGTGAGGAGGTCGAGGCGATGAAGGCCGGTGATCCCCTGGCGGCCTACCAACAGCTGTTGCTCGAGAAGAAGATCCTGACGCCGAAGGCGCAGGCCGAGATCGAGGCGGAGGCGGTCGAAGCCGTCGAGGACGCCATGCGCTTCGCCGAGGCGGCGCCCTACCCGGACGTCTCCGAGGCCGAGTACCCGGTCTATGTCGAGGACATCCGTCGTGGCTGAGATGACGTTGATCGAGGCCCTGCGTCAGGCGATGGACGAGGAGCTGGCCCGCGATGACCGCGTCTTCATCGTCGGGGAAGACGTCGGGCCGCGCGGCGGCGTGTTCCGCGCCACCCAAGGGCTGTATGAGAAATACGGGGCGGGGAGGATCATCGACTCGCCGCTGGCCGAGCTGTCGATCGTCGGGGTGGGCATCGGCGCGGCGCTGTACGGCATGCGGCCGATCTGCGAAATCCAGTTCGCCGATTTCATCCATCCGGCGTTCAACCAGATCGTCAATGAAGCCGCCAAGATGTGCTATCGCTCCAACGGCGAATGGACCGTGCCGCTGGTCATCCGGGCGCCCTACGGCGGCGGCATCGGCGGCGGGCTGTACCATTCGCAGTCGCTGGAAGCCTTCTTCGCGCATGTGCCGGGGTTGAAAGTCGTCATCCCCTCGAATCCGCACGACGCCAAGGGGCTGCTCAAGGCGGCCGTGCGCGATCCGAACCCGGTCGTCTTCTTTGAACCCAAGAAGGGCTACCGTCTGATCAAGGGCGAGGTGGCCGCCGAGGAGGAGGTCCTCGAACCGCTGGGCGTGGCGAAGATCTCGCGCAGCGGCACCGACCTGACGGCCGTCGCTTACGGGATGATGCATCACTACACCCTGCAGGCGGCCGAGGCAGTCGCCGCCGAAGGCCTCTCGGTGGAGGTCGTCGACGTGCGCACGCTGCTTCCCCTTGACAAGGCGACGCTGTTGGGCTCGGTGCGCAAGACAGGGAAGGCCCTGGTCATCCACGAAGACAACCTGACCGGCGGATATGGCGCCGAAATCGCCGCGCTCCTGGCAGAGGAGGCCTTCACCGACCTGGACGCGCCCATCCGTCGCCTGGCCGGACCGGACGTCCCGGCCATGCCCTACAGCCACCCCCTGCAGGACTGGTTCATGCTGAATCCCGAGAAGATCGCGGCGGCCATGCGCCAGCTGGCAGCGTACTAGGATCAGTGGTTAGTGGTCCGTGGTCGGTGGTCAGCCGGAGTCATCGGGAGCATCCGAGAGTAGCGGAGGGGGACATGGCGATCAGGAATTACCGGGACCTCATTGTGTGGCAGAAAGGGATTGAATTGGCGAAGGAAACATATCGCATCACGATGCGGTTTCCGGCCAGTGAGAGGTTCGGACTTGTCAGCCAGGTGCAGCGTGCGGCGGTGTCGGTGCCATCGAACATCGCGGAGGGACAGGCTCGGCGGAGTACGGGCGAGTTCCGGCAATTCTTGTTCCAGGCCCTTGGTTCGCTGGCCGAGGTCGACACCCAGCTGGTGCTTGCCCATGAGCTGGGCTATCTCAAGCCTGGGGACTCGGATGTCGCCCAGGCACTTGTCGAGGAGCTTCGCAGGATGACCTACACTTTGATCAATCGTCTGCCTGCTCGGCGCCGTGCTGCCGCTTCACTGACCACCGACCACCGACCACCGACCACAGCCGGGGGATAGGCAATGGCAACCCAAGTCATCATGCCTCAGCTGGGCGAATCGGTCGTTGAGGGCACGGTCTCGAAGTGGCTGAAGGCCGAGGGCCAGACGGTGAGCGAGTTCGAGCCGCTGTTGGAGGTCAACACCGACAAGGTCGACACCGAGATCCCCTCGCCGGCCAGCGGGGTTCTTCTGCGAGTCCTGGTGCCCGAGGGCCAGACGGTGCAGGCCGGCACGGTGCTGGCGATGATCGGCGCCGCCGGAGAGGCCTTGCCGGAGGGGATCGCGGCGGCCGCCGTTGAGCATCCTGCGGCGCCCGCGAAGGCGCCAGCCTCGGCCGCAGCCTCGGCCGCAGCC
>CAYUWF010000116.1:0-6561 GCA_964448245.1 uncultured Anaerolineaceae bacterium
ACCAGCCGGTCGACCCCCATGCCGAAGCCCCCATTCGGGGGCATCCCGTAGCGCATGGCGCGCAGGTAGTCCTCGTCCAGCGGGTGCCGCTCTTCATCGTCGGCGGCGTAATCGCGCCCCATCTCCAGGAAGCGCTGTTCCTGATCGAGGGGATCATTGAGCTCGGTGAAGGCGTTGCACAACTCCATCCCCCCGACGAAACCCTCGAAACGCTCGACCGTCGCCGGGTCGTCCGGTTTGCTCTTGGCCAGGGGCGAGATATCGCGTGGGTAGTCGATCAGGAACGTCGGTTCGATCAGCTTCGGTTCGACGAAATGCGCAAGCAGCGATTCGACCAGCTTGCCGCGCGTGGCTTCGCTCGAAGGGTCGAGGCCGCGTTGGCGCATTTCCTTCCGCAGCGAGTCGGCGCTGGCGTGCTCGGCGATGTCGATCTCGGCCAGCGTGGCGATGGCCTGGCGCAGCCCTAAGCGCCGCCACGGGGGCGCCAGCGAGATCTCCTGGTCGCGGAACATGATCGAGGTGCCGCCCGTCGCCTGCTGCGCGGCATAGGCAACCATGCGCTCGGTGATGTCCATGACCTGCTCGTAGTCGGCATAGGCCATGTAGAACTCAAGCTGCGTGAACTCCGGGTTGTGTTTGAAGGAGACGCCTTCGTTGCGGAAGTCGCGCCCGATTTCGTAGACGCGTTCCAGCCCACCCACCAGCAGCCGCTTGAGGTAGAGCTCGAACGAGATGCGCAGGTAGAGGTCCTGGTGCAATTGCTCGTGACGGGTGACGAAGGGCCGCGCCGCCGCGCCGCCGTAGAGCGGCTGGAGCACCGGCGTCTCGACCTCGACGAACCCCATGCCATCGAGAAACGTGCGCAGCGCGGCGGCGACCCGAGCGCGGGTCAGGAAGATCTGCCGGACCTCCGGATTGACCGCCAGGTCGGCGTAGCGCTCGCGGTAGCGGGCTTCCGGATTAGCGAAGGCGTGGTGGACAACTCGGGCGCCGTCGACCATCTCCTCTTTGGCCGCCGGCAGGGGCGAGAGCGCTTTGGCCAGCATGCGGAACTGGTTCACATGCAACGAGACCTCGCCCGAACGCGTGCGGAACAGGAAACCGTCGGCCTGGATGAAGTCACCCAGATCGAAGGCCTCCTGGAACAGACGATAGGCATCGGCGCCGACGTCATCGGCTTTGAGGTAGAGCTGCAGCAGGCCGTCGCGGTCCTGGGCGTGAGCGAAGGCGGCCTTCCCCATGTCCCGGATCGAGCGCAGCCGCCCGGCGACGGTCGCCGTCACGCGGTCGTCGCCCGCCGCCTCGAAGGCGCGGATCGCCTCGGCGCTCGTGTGCGTCCGACGCGCCCGCGCCGGGTAGGGTTCCAGGCCGGCCCGGCGGATTCTGTCCGCCTTTTCCAGGCGAATCCGTTCGAGATCAGTAAGATTGGCCATGCGCTTCGGCTCGGCGGTTTGCCTGAGCGCGCGTAGTGTACACGAGAACGCCCCGCGCCACGGCGACGGCGCGGGGCGCATGGGTGAGGCTACTTGATCTTGACGATGCGGAAGCGCAGGGTGCCGGCGGGAGCGCGCACGTCGACCTCGTCGCCGGCCTTGTGGTCCAGCAGGGCTTGCCCCAGAGGCGACTCGTTCGAAATGAGCCCGTCGCGGGGATTGGCTTCGGCGGCGCCGACGATGGTGTACGTCTCGGAGGGTTTGCTGCTTTCCTGGATGACGACGGTGCTGCCGATCCCGACGACGCCGGTCGACTTCCCGGGCTCGATCACCTGGGCCTGGGCCAGCATGTGCTCCAGTTCCAGAATCCGTCCTTCGACGAAGGCCTGCTCGTTCTTGGCGGCCTCGTACTCGGCGTTCTCGATGAGCTCGCCGCCTTCCATCGCCTCGTGCAGACGCTGCGCCACTTCATGCCGCTTGACGGTGCGCAGGTGCTCGAGCTCTTCCTCGAGCTTTTTCAACCCTTCCGCGGTGACGTAAACGGCGCTGTTTCCCATGTCGCTCCTGCACGGGTGGCCGGCGGGTCGGCAGCGGGGCCCGTTTCTTCGTCCGTCTGGTTCCGCCCGAGATCGGTGGACCGCCTAGAGAGAAAAAAGAACTGAGAGATCGCTCTCAGCCCGTGGGTCCTGCTTCGGTCGGAGCAGTCTAGCACATCTCCCCCGGACTGTCCAGACGACTGGCGGGCCGGACGGTCCCTGGCCGACAGCGGGAAAGGTTCCCGTCCCCGCCTCTTTCCAAGCCTTCCAGGCATCAGACGGAGATGGGGCTGCCAAGGCCCAAGCGACAGCACCGTGGCAGATTTCGGGCCCACCCTTCGGGGGTTAGTTGTCTCGCCCGGGCTTGGTACGATCGGCCCCGGCTGGCCGGCCGCTTAGGCGGGTCTTGGGCTTCCGCTTCCTTTGACTCTGCCGCTCACTCTGCCGCACGGGAAAGTAGTACATCATCAGGTCGTCCCCCCGCCCGTAGAAACCGGGGACTCGGGCGGAAGGCTGGAATCCGGCGTGCTCGTAGAAGGCCCGGGTGGGCGCGAAATCGCGGCGGCCGGAAGTATCGAGGACGATGAGACGGCCGCCCTCCCGTCGCACGCCGCGGATGACCCCCTTGAGCAGTGCCAGGCCATAGCCCTGCCGGCGCCTGCGGCGTGACACGCAGATCCAGTAGAGATCGTAGGTCCCCTGAGTCAGCGGGGTCGGGCCGTAGCAGGCGAATCCCATCACCTTCCCATCGTCGATGGCGGTGAGAAAGCGATAGTCGCCCGGTTCGGTTTCTTCCAGGCAGTCCAGCAGGAGCTCGTCGACAACTTCGCGGTCTTCGCGCGAGAAAAGCGGCTCGGCGGCCGCCAGCCGCAGGATCGCCGGGGCATCCGGTGGCGCCGTCTTGCGGACCGAGATCATGCCGCCGAGGCGAAAGCCAACCGCAGGATGTACAGAAGCATCGAGGCGTACGAGTGACCGGCGGCACGCGCCGAACGGAAGAAACCCGCGTCCGCTGCCAGATCCGGATGGATGTTGACCTCGAGCACGAACGGAATCTCGTCGCGCAGGCGCATGTCCACCCGGGCAAAGCCGCGCACGCCCAATTCCTGATAGGCCAGCACGGCGGCGGCCTCGACGCGGTCCTGCAGCTCGGGCGAGAGATCCGCCGGACACACGCCGGGCGTGCCGCGCGCTTCGAGCGAGTCTTTGTGCCATTTCCCGCTGAAGGTCACGATCTGCTTCAGCGGGTCGTCCGTCCAGCGAAAGGCGATCTCGGCGACCGGCAGGACCTCCGGAAAGCCGTTGCCCCACAGGGCGACGTTCAATTCGCGCCCGACGATGAATTCCTCGACCAGCGCCGGCTGCCGGTAGTCGCGGATGCAGGCATCGATGCACTCGCCGAGCGCCTTGCGGTCTTCCACCACCGAACCCAGCGTGATGCCACAGCTGCCGTGCTCGCCCACCGGCTTGACAATCGACGGCAGCGGCACCCGCGTCGGGCGGCGGCCGGGGTGGCGAATCACTTCATAGGTGGGCGTACGCAACCCGGCGGCTTCCAGCGTGCGCTTGGTGATGAGCTTGCTACCGGCGCGCCGTAACGCCATATAGGAGGAGCCCGTGTGCAGGAATCCGGCGGCGCGCATCAGCCGCGGCACTTCCGCCTCGGACCAGGCGCGGCCGCCCAGGCTTTCGCACAGGTTGAAGATCATATGCCGCGCCGGATCATAGCGTCGCAGCACGTCGCCCAAGTCGTCCCACACCGGCGCCAGTTCGATGGATCGCACGTGCTCGCGCAGCGTCTCCCCGACCGCCCGCGCCACATCCTCGGTCTCCGCATCCGAGAGGAGGTCCTCCGGTCGGCCTCGTTCCAGGCCAAGCGCCAGGTTGTACAGCACGACGACGTCGGCCTCTCCCGGTTCACGCGCCCGAAGCGGGCGGCGCGGCAGGAGCCGCGGCCGTACCTGGACGCGCGGTTCGGAAAGGAAACCCGGGATGGTGATCTGATAGGCGGTCGCCGCGTCGAGCGGCGGTCGCGCGCGCCATTCCATCTGATCCGGCGTGTGCGGCGAGGCAAGCTCGACGGCTGCGCGGCGCGCGGCGCGCACCCGTCGCGGCGACGCCGGTGATCGATTCTGATTCGTAGAGCGCGCCTCGATCGTCATCTCATCCATTCGCACTGCGCCGCGACGTGCCCGCAGTGTAACATCCTCACCGAAAGAGTCAAGCGCTCCACGGCCAATTTCGCCCGCCCGCCACTCCTCCCGCGTCTGGCGATTCCGACAGGTCGCCGTCCGCGCCACGCGGGCCTCGGCGCGCGACGCGCTCGCGCTGTCCGACGCAACGATGAACCGCGCTGATGGTCTGCGCATTCCGTCAAGAAGTCGTGCGCCGCAGGAGGGGCAGGCCGCCGAATCGATCGTGGTACGAACGGAGATCGTCGTCGAGCGCTTCGATGTCCGGCCAGAAAGTGGAAACCTGCGAGTGATATTCCCCGGCGGCGATCGCCCACGTCTCGATCTCAGCCTCGGCCAGCGTCACCAAGGCTTCGGCGACGCCCATCGGCGCCGGTTCGATGATGCGCGGAGACTCGCGCAAGGCGTAGGGGATCTCGCGGTAGTACCAGGCCGGGCGGGCAACACGCTCGCCGGCGCGTCTCGCCAACAGATGATCGACATGACCCCCGATCCCCAGTGGAAGATAGACCTCGGCCTCCAGCGGGATCGAGCGATCCAATGCTTCGACGATCGCCCCGACGAGCGCCGCCTCGTCCGCCGGCGGCGGACCGAAGAGCGACTCCGAATCGGCATAGAGCGCTTCGCCGCCATCCGCGCGGCGGTAGATCGCATCGGGGAACGTCAGATGAACGACGGAGGCACCCAGGCGTCCGCACGCCACCAGATCCTCGGCCCGCCGCAATCCCATCGGCGATCCCTCGCCGCCCCAGCGGCGGTGGAGTTCATAGGCAAACGGGGTCAATTCCCCCAGCGGCGGATCTCCGGCGAAGATCGAGACCACTTGCACGTCGTCGCCGGCGGAGCGCTGACGGGCGATGAGTCCTCCGCAGGAGAACACCGCATCATCCAGGTGGGGCGAGATGTAGAGGCGCAGCGCCATGCGGCGGATTATAGACTCGAAGCGCACGTCAACCGCATCGTCCTTCGTGGCGCCGTTCCATTCGGCACCAATCATCCGGCGGATGTGTTCGGCGGCCGGGAGGGTACGATGACGATCGAGGAGAGCAGGGATATCGTCCGGCGTTACCAGGAGGCCTGCAACGCCAACGACCTCGACGCCCTGGACGGGATCGTGGCCAAGGAGGTTGTCAGCCACAACCCGACGCCCGGTCCTCCGCCGGGCCTCGCCGGCGGCAAGATGGCGCAACGCGCCACGCTGGCCGCCTTCCCCGAGCTGCACTACCACAGCCAAGACCTGACCCAGCGGTTCACCCTGCACGGCACCCACAAGGGCGAGTTCATGGGCGTCCCTCCGACGGGCGGGAAATCACCCTGAGCGGGATCAGCATCTTCCGGCTGAAGGACGGGAAGATCGTCGAGCACTGGGCGGTGCAGGACGGGTTGGCCTTGATGATCCAGCTCGGTGTGTTCAAGCCGCCCGGCGCCGCCTAGCCGATCGCTGCCGACACGCACACTCCCTAAAACAGAAACCCCCGCCCATCTTCATCCGGTGCGGGGGTTCGTTCGAAACATTGCAGCCGGTCTAGTCTGGACCGGGCGGCCACGCGCAGTCGTAGATGAAGGTGAGGCGATCGACCGGGCCGGGCTGCGGATCCGCTCCGAGCGTGAGGACGTGATTCCATCGACAGGGTTTGATGGCGGGGGCCAGTATCTCGTCTCCGGCCACGCCTCGAACGGTCCAGGCCTCGTCCGTGTGCCGCACAGCCGTCCCGCCGGCTCCCGAGGCCACCGCCGCCGGCGCGGCGCGCGGGGCCTGCGCCCTGGCGACGACCTCGAAGTTCTCAGTGAACGCGTAGGCGAGGATCATCGCCAGCAGCCCGAGTCCGGCCGCGGCGATGGCCAGGTGTGTGCCGCGCAGGCGCAGCGCGATCGTCCCGCTCATGTTCCCGGGCCCCTTCTCGAGGCGGATTCGAAGCAGGGGGATCAGGTTGAGCGCCACGGCCACGGCCAGCCCGCCGAGGATCGTGATGGGATGGAGCAGGACACGGTAGAGGAAACCATCGGGCTCATACAGCGTCGAGTCGAGCGCCCGGGCAATGTCGCCGCTCCCCGAGAGCGAGTAGAGCAGGCCGCTGGCCACGAGCACCACCGCCGGCACCGCGGCCAACGCGCCCACGATCGCCACCAGCCTTCGACGTCGATCCGTCCATCCGTCCATGGTGACCTCCCCGCCCCATCGCACGGGCGAAAGCGAATGCCAGTTGATCCAGCCGACAATCAGGCGCAGGCCCTGCAGCGAGATCCAGATCCGGGCCGCGACTCGGCCGTAGCTCGGTGCCAAAGCCGCCGCCTCTTCCTCCAGATCGCCCCAGGCGGACTCGGCCAGATCGTCACCGGCGAGGTGTCGCAGGGTCCGTTCGATGAAACCCCGCCGGGCGACTGGGCCGTGAGGCTTCA
>CAYUWF010000117.1:0-4867 GCA_964448245.1 uncultured Anaerolineaceae bacterium
GTCCACTGACCCCTAGACGAGAGGCCAGGGGTAGGGGCGGCCCTCCCCGGGAAACGGGAACACGCCCTTTTCGACGATCCAGGCGGCGCGCGAATGGAGCGCTTCGACCTCCTCCGGCCTCAGCAGGGCCTCGAAGGTAGGGCGCACGCCGGCATCCGATTCGAGCTCCCGTCCGAAGCGGGCGACGGGTTCGAGCAGGGACTCGGGGATGGGCTCGCCGGCGAAGTCCCAAATAACCGTGCGCAGTTTGTCCTCGTGGTGGAAGCACACCCCGTGATCGATCAGGCACACATCACCGTCGGGGTCGATCAGGATGTGACCGCCCTTGCGGTCGGCATTGTTGATGAGGACATCGAAGAGAGCCGCCGGACGCAGGCGCTGCTTCTCGGGATCGGTGAAGGTGAAGTAGTGGTGCTCCAGGTCGAGGTCGAGGTAGAGCTGCAGGGAACCTGGCCCCAGGGGACCGTCGTCGCGCAGCACCGTCGGCGGGACCAGGCGCCAGCCGAGGCGCTCGGAGGTGCGCCAGGCCGCAACCTCGCGGGCGGCGAGGGTTCCGTCGGGGAAATCCCAGAGGGGCCGTTCGCCGCGTTGGGGTTTGTAGACGGCCCGAACCTCGCCCGTCGGATGGCGGAGGCGGGACAGGAACGTGTAGTTGGAGCCCCATACGAACTGGCCTTCGAGGTGGATCTCGCCCTGGGACAGAATCGTGTGGACCGTCGGGTCGGGGAGGGGCGAGGCGCGGGGCGCGGCAGGACCGGGCGCGGTCAGCGTTTGTGCCCGTTGCTGCGCGGGCAGAAATGGCCCCGCGGATCGATCGGCTCGCCGCAGTTTCCGCAGATCGGCCGTCCGCGTCCGGAGAGCTCGAGGCCCCACTGGCCGAAGGCGCGCAGCTGGGAACGGGTGCACCAGAAACGGGCGACCGAGGCTTGCTCCGGGTCGTCGCCTTCCGGCACCAGCTCGTGGGCGACGATCACCGCGCGATTCGTCGGCCGGTCGAATCCCAATCCCAGCTGGCCGACGCGGAAGGCCGGATCGATCGGCTGCTCGAGCTCCATATCGGGCTCGGTGTAACCGGAGGCGGCCTCCGGGAGATCCGGATACTGCTGCACCAGCTCCAGCAGGAATTGCTCCAGGCCGACGGCCATCGACTGGATTTGCATCTTCTCGACGATCAGGGTTACCAGCGTCGACTCGTGGCGGCCTTGCAGGTAGAAGACCCGTTGACCGGGCGGTCCGATGGCGCCGGTCGTGATGCGGGAGACCGGATTTAGGTCGAATTCCAAGCCAGGCATGGGGACGAGGCGAAGTATATCATCCGCGTTGGGCGGCCTCCGTCGCCCGCGTGTCGTTCAGGCGCAGCAGGAAGGCGCGACCCTCGCGGATGTGCAGCGCGGTGATCGAGGCCGGATCGGCGGCCAGGCGCTGGAACAGGTCGAGCGGCAGGCCGACATAGTGGGCGACGGCCAGCTTGATCATGTCGCCGTGGCTGAAGCAGGCGACGACCGCCCGCGGCGAGGCGTACTTCAGCCGCAGCGCTTCCAGCGCGGCGACGATGCGCGCCTGGGCTTCGGGGAACGACTCGCCGCCCGGGAAACGGGCCAGCGACGGCGCCTGCTGGATCACCCGCCACAGCTTGTGCCGGCTCAGCCGTCGCAGCGACTGCCCCTGCCAGTCGCCGACCTGCATCTCGGCCAGCCCGCGCGTCCGCAGGACCGTCAGCCCCTTCGACCGCGCCAGCGGCCGCGCCGTCTCCAGGGCGCGCTCGAGCGGGCTGGAGCACACCGCCGCCAGCCGCACAGGCCGAAGCAGCGCCGCCAGGGCCTCGGCCTGGGCGCGGCCTCGCTCGTTGAGGTGGATCCCCGGCGTCCAGCCAGGCAGGCGGCGCCCGACCCAGTCGTTCTCGCCGTGGCGGATGAGCAGAAAAGTCGTCACGCGCCCCTGGCGGTGTGGTGCCGCTTGATGGCTTCGATCTGCTCGAGCGGCAGATCGGGCACCTCGACCGTCGACGCGATCCCCAGGGCCAGGCGTTGGGCGGTGCGCCACCGGTCGAGACGCTCGGCCACCTGGGCCTCGTAGCCTTGATCGGAGGGGGCGTAGAAGTAGGTGCCGAGCAGGCCCGGCGGCAGATACTGCTGTCCGATGTGATGTCCTTCGTGCTCGTGCGGGTAGACGTAGTCCCGGCCGTGGCCAAGGGCTGTACCATCGCGACTTGCGTCTTGCAGGTGAGTCGGCACTCCCACCTCGCCGCGCGCCTCGACGGTCTGGTAGGCCTTGAAGTAGGCGCCGGTGCTGTTCGACTTGGGCGCCGTCGCCAGATAGAGCGTCGCCTCGACGATCGGATAGACCCCTTCCGGCAGGCCGACGTATTCGAAGGCCTGGGCCGCCGCCGAGGCGACGACCAGGCCTAGCGGGTCGGCCAGGCCGATGTCCTCGCCGGCCAGGATCAGCAGCCGGCGTAGGATGAAGCGCGGCGACTCGCCGGCGTAGAGCATCTTGGCCAGCCAGTACAAGGCCGCGTCCGGGTCGGAGCCGCGCACCGACTTGATGAAGGCCGAGATCGTGTCGTAGTGGGAGTCGCCGTCCTTGTCGTAGAGCACGGCCCGGCGCTGGATCGATTCCTGGGCGACGGCCAGCGTGATCGTCAGGCTTCCATCGGGGTCGGCCGGGGTGGACTCGACCGCCAGCTCGAGGGCGTTGAGGGCGTTGCGGGCGTCGCCGCCGGCGACGCGGACGAGATGCTCGCGGGCTTCCTCGTCGAGACGCACGGCGCGCGTGCCGTAGCCCCGCTGGCGGTCGCTCAGGGCGGCGGTCAGGATGCGCCGGACGTTCTCGTCGCTCAGCGGCCGCAGTTGAAAGACGCGCGAGCGGGAAACCAGCGCCCCGATGACTTCGAAGTACGGGTTCTCGGTCGTGGCGCCGACCAAGGTCAGGGTTCCATCCTCGACGTGGGGCAGTAAGGCGTCCTGCTGGGCCTTGTTCCAGCGGTGGACCTCGTCGACGAACAGGATCGTGCGCGTCCCATGTAGGCTGCGCCGTTCCCGCGCTTCGGCAATGACGCGGCGAAGCTCGGCGATGCCCGCCAGGACGGCCGCGATCGACTCGAAGTGCGAGCGTGTGTGGTTGGCGATGATGCTGGCCAGGGTCGTCTTGCCGGAGCCGGGCGGGCCCCAGAGCAGGATCGACGAGAACAGCCGGTCGGTCTCGATCGCCCGCCGCAGCAGCCGGCCTTCCCCAATGATCTCGTCCTGCCCGATGAACTCCTCGAGCGTGCGGGGCCGCATGCGCGCCGCCAGCGGTGCTTCGCGGCTCAGCCGCTCCCGCAACGCGTGCTCGAAGAGGTCCATCCGGGCATTCTACCAGCGCGGGTGGAGAGGAGATGCGCTGCAGCGCGACCCCCACCCTACCCTCCCCCTAAAAGGGGGAGGAGGCGACCCTCCCCCTTTTAGGGGGAGGGTAGGGTGGGGGTGGGACTCCGATTAGAATGTTGCCATGCTCAAGCGGCCCTTTCGCTACGTGCTGATCGCCCTGGGCTTCACCGCCGTCGGGCTGGGGCTGGTCGGGATCTTCGTCCCGATCCTGCCGACGACGCCGTTCCTTCTTCTGGCGGCGTTCTTCTTTGGGCGCAGCTCGCCGCGTTTCTATGGCTGGCTGCACACCAACCGCTGGTTCGGCGCCTACCTGGCGAACTACCGCGAGGGGCGCGGCCTGCCGCTGCGCGAGAAAGCCCTGACCATCGCCGCCTTGTGGGTGGCGATCCTGCTGTCGGCGATATACGCGCTATCTAGTTGGTGGGCGCGCGGCGGATTGGCGGTGATCGCCGTCGCCGTGACGGTCCATCTCCTGCGGATCCCCACATTCCGCCCTGCACCGGAGGGCATTCATCTCCCCGAGCCCGCACGCACCGACCTCACAGGGTAGTCGCGCGGCAAGATCGCCGGCACGGTCGGACCCGGGCTAAAGCCCGGGACTACAGCCCGGGACTACCGACACGCGTGCCCCGGTGCGATCGATGCACGAGCACGATGCCGAACAGGACAGCCGCCCCCCCGATCCACTGCACTGACGTGAGAGTCTCACCCAGGAGCGGGATGGCCAGCAGCGCGGTCATCACCGGCTGCCCGACCATTGTCGGCGCGACGAGGCTCGCTGGCAGGTGGCCCAGGGCATAACCGACGGCAACGTAGCCGAGCACTTGGGTCACCAGCCCGAGTGCGGCGAAGGCCGCCCAGGTCTGCGGCGGAAAACCGGTCAGCGGCAGCCGCAACAAGAGCACGATCCCCAGGAGCACGAGTGTCGACGTAACGCCGGCGGCCGTGACGTAAGGCAGCGAGGCCAGGTGCCGGCGGCCGGCCTGGGTCGCCAGGTAGTAGCCGGCATAGAAGACGCCGGCGGTGATGGCCATCAGATCCCCCACGCCGAGGTGAAAGTCCCGCAGGAAATCGGCGCCGAGCACCGCCGCCGCGCCCGAGAGGACGAGCGCCAGGCCGATCCAGAACCGTCCCGAGAGCCTCTCTTTGAAGAAGAGTGCCGCGGCGATCGCCACCCACAGCGGCGCGGTGTTCGCCAAGAGCGTGGCGTTGGCGGCGGAGGTGTAGAGCACGGAAGTGTTCCACAGCGCCAGGTCAAAGGAGAGCGCAACGCCCCCAAGGGCCGCCAGCCGCAGGCCGGCCACCGGCCAGCCTCGCGGGTCCCCGTGGCGGAGCAAGGCGATGGGCAGGAGGATGATCGAGGCGATCGCCATGCGGTAGAAGCCGGTGACGGGGCCGGGCGCGGCCGCCCAGCGCACGAACAGGGCCGAGAATCCGAGCGCCAGAATCCCGACACCCAATCCGACGTATGCCTGGGAGGGAGTCTGCGCCGGTGATGG
>CAYUWF010000117.1:4967-6531 GCA_964448245.1 uncultured Anaerolineaceae bacterium
CTGGATGCTTCTCATCGCATTCTAACACCCGGGTGCCGAGCCGAGCGTGACCGCGATGCTATAATTCCGCGCGGGCGGCCTCGACCGCCGCTTCGCGTAGGGAGAAACGAACGAATGCGTGATGTGTCGCAGCGGGCGCTCGCTCTGGCGGCGGGCACCGAAGGCGAATTGAACCGCCGCGCGGACTCGGACGGAAGGGTGCTTCTGGCCTCCGGCTCGCCGCGAAGGCGCGAGTTGCTCGCCCTGGCCGGATGGGACCTCGTCGTGCGCCCGACGAGCGCCGACGAGTCGCCGCGCCCCGGCGAGAACGGGCGCGAGCTGACCCGCCGCCTGGCCGGCGTCAAGGCCTTGGCGGCCGAAGCCTCGGATGGGTCGATCGTGCTGGCGGCCGATACGACGGTTGTCGATGGAGGCGATCTGCTCGGGAAACCGGCCGACGCGGCCGAGGCTCGGCGCATGCTCGAGCAGTTGCGCGGGCGGAGCCACGTCGTCGTCACTTCGATCGCCGTGCGCGCCCCGGACGGGACGATGATCGAAGACACCTGCGAGTCGACGGTGCCGATGCGCCACTACGGCGACGACGAGATCGAGCGCTACCTGGCCAGCGGGAGCCCGCTCGACAAGGCCGGCAGCTACGGCATTCAGGACGGACTGTTCGAGCCGGTGGCGATGGAATCCTTCCACGACTGCTTCGCCAACGTGATGGGGCTGCCGCTGTGCCACGTGGTGCGGAGCCTGCGGCGCGCCGGCATCGAACCGTCCGGCGATGTGCCGGCGGCGTGCATCGCCCACACCCACTACGACTGCCAGGTCTACCCGACGATTCTGGGAGAGACGGCGTGACCTCCTGGCGACGTGTCCTCCTGCTCCTGGCCCCGGCGTTGCTGCTCGGCGCCTGCGGCCCGAATCAGGGCGCGCCCACCGAGCTCCCGACGCCGGGGGTGACCTCGATCGCCGCGCCCGATTCCGAGCTGGCGGCGGCCCATTTCCTGGACGCCTGGAAGGCTCAGGATTATTCCGCCATGTACGGCCAGCTCAGCCCGCTGACCCGGGACGCGATCTCGTTGGACGAGTTCCAGAGGCGCTATGCCGACGTGTGGCGGACGGCGGCGCTGACCGGGATCGACTACGAGATCGTCTCGTCGCTCGTCAATCCCCAGGCGGCCCAGGTCCGCTACCGCCTGAACCTGCACTCGGCCGTCTTCGGGGACATCGTGCGCGAGACCACCATGGACCTGACGCGGGCCGAGGACGACTGGCGCGTGGCCTGGAGCGACTCGGCCATCCTGTCCGAGCTGGCCGGCGGCAACACGCTGTTTGCCGACTACGTCACGCCGACGCGCGCCAACATCTACGACCGCGCCGGCCTCGGATTGGCGACGCAGACTGACGCCGTCGCCCTGTGGATCGACACCGGCATTTTGGGCGACGAGGAGGCGCAGGACACCATGCTGCGCGTCCTGGGCCGTCTGCTCAACCGCCGCCCCGAAAGCATCCTGGCCCTCTATGAGAACTATCCTCCCGGGTCGTACTACGTCCCCCTGGGCGAAGTGTCGCTCGACGA
>CAYUWF010000118.1:0-6513 GCA_964448245.1 uncultured Anaerolineaceae bacterium
CTCCCGGCGCGGCGGGCGCCTTGTTGGCCACGAAAAGAACGCGGCGATCCTCGAACCCCCTTCCCTGGCCGCTCCCCCAGACCACCGCCCCGTGCGAAGCCGCCCGTAGCTGGCGGAGGGCCTCTCCGCCACGATGTCCTCCGCCCCTACGTACAGTGGCGGCGGAGAGGCCCACAGGGCTGCTCCCCGAGGGGTCGGGGGGTGAGGCGGAAAACAGGCCCTTGACACCCTGCTGGGCCGTCGGCGTGTCGAGGCGATCAAGCCTCGCGGCGAACCACCAGATAGGCGATGTCGTCCGAGGGCGGGGTTTCCCCGACGAAGCTGCGCACCGCTTCGTCCAGACCGGCGATGATCTGGCGCGAGGAGGCGGCCGCGCCTTGGCCCAGGAAAGCCTGCAGGCGCGCCGGCCCGAATTGCTCTCCGGTGGAGTCGCTGGCCTCGGTGATGCCGTCGGTGTACAGGACGATGATCTCGTGCGGTTCTAGGTGAGTCGCTTGTTCGGTGAACACTGCCTCTTCCAGGATTCCCAACGGCATGCCACCCACGCGCAGCGCCTGAACCTCCCGACCGGGATGACGCACGACCTGGGCGGGCGGATGCCCGGCGCTGGCGATGCGCAGGGCGCCGCTATCGGTCTCGAGGATGGCGTACAGCGCGGTGACGAACATCCCGGAATGCGATGAGGCCACCAGGTCGCGGTTGACCCGGGACAGCGTCTCGTGCGGCGGCGTGTCCGCGGCGGCATAGACCCGGAACAGACTGCGCGCCACCGCCATTAGCAAAGCCGCCGGGATCCCCTTGTCCGAGACGTCGGCCATGAGCAGGCCCCAACGGTCGGGCGCCAGCGGGATGAAATCATAGTAGTCGCCGCCGAGCTGGAGGGCCGGGCGCCACAGCGCTGCGACGTCCCAGCCGGGAATGGCGGGAAGCTCGAGGGGGAGCAGCCCAGCCTGGACGGCCTGCGCCGTGCGCAGCTGCTGGTCGAGGCGTTCCTTCTCGATTTGCTGGGCATGGAAATGTTTCAATTGCTCGACCTGGCGGGCGTTGGTGATCGCTACCGAAGCCTGATTGGCGAACAGGCTCAGCAGCTGCAAGTCGTCGTCGGTGAAAAGCGGCCGATCGGCCGTCCGATCCAGAGCCAACACGCCGATGGCTTTCCCGCCTTCGCGCAGGGGAGCCGCCATGGCGCGGGCGATGACCCCCGGCGGATACTGGCTGGAGCGGCCCTCCCAATGGTCGTAATCATTCACGACCAACGCCTCGCCGGTGACGAAGACTCTTCCCGAAAGGCCCTCCCCGGGCCGCAGGGAGGCGTACGCGATGTCTTTGGACTGCTTGAAAGGAAGCAGAGGGATCAGCAGATCCTTCTGCGGGTCGTAAAGGCGCAGATTCGCCGAACAGTCCATTAGGTCCGTGGCCCGTTCGAGGGTGGCTTGCAGGACCCGCGTCAGATCGAGCTGGCTGACGATGTCGAGCGAGGTGTCATAGAGCTTCGACAGCTCGTCGGCCTTGCGGCTGACGCCGGCGTAGAGCCGGGCGTTGGCGATGGCGACGGCGGCCTGGTTGGCGAAGAGTTGGAGCAGGGTAAGATCCGGCTCGGAGAAGAGACGGCCGCCTGGCGGTCGTCCGACAGTGAGGACTCCCAGCCATTCTTCCAACCGGCGAAGCGGGACGGCCATTACCGGCCCGGTAACGCCCTTGGGCCACTGGGCCGACCTCCCTTCCCAGCTGTCGTAATCGTCAATCCGCAGGCCGCGCCCAGTGATCAGGACCGTGCCGGCGGCGCCATCGCCGCGCGGGTGTTCGATCCGCCCAAGCCCCTCGGGCGCGCGCAGGGGAATCCAGGTTTCCAGGAGGTCGCGCTCGAGGGCGTAGCGGTAGAGGTTGATCTGGGAGGCGTCGAGGAGGTCGGCGGCGCCGGTCATGATCGACGCGAGCAAGCGGTCGAGGTCCAATTGCCCAAGGATCTCGGCGCTGATGTCGAGCAGGCGCTTCATGGCGGCCTGATCGAGCGGGCCTGGCTGTTGCTCGGACAAGGGGAGTCGATTGGGGCCCGTCTCCGGACCCTGCCTCACCGGATTCTATGGTAGCACACGGCCAGCGGCAGGGCCCAGGCCCAGGAGCGCGCCGGCGCGCGGCGGCTATTTTGATGGGTAGAAGTATCCGCCATCCCGGCCTCCGCGCAGCGTGACGAGGCGGTGGCGGGTGAGAGCGCGGGTGAGGGCCGTGGCGGAAATCCCGGAGGCCGACAGGATGGCGTCGAGGCGCGTCCGGGTGGTGCGGCCGGAGGATCGGATCTCGTGGAGCAGCGGCAGCGCCAGCGGCGCATACGACTTGTGGTTCTTCTCGAACTCGTGCCAGCGTTTCAGGTAGGGCAGGCCCGCCAGGTATCTCCGCAGGACCTGGTCCTTCAAGGAACGATAGGTCTTGTATTCAATCCGGTTGCGTCCCTGGAGGTCGGAGATGATGGGTCGCAGGCGGTCGGAGGCAGGTCGGATGGCTTTCCTCGTTCTGCTCGAAGGGTGCGGACGCCGAGTGCTGATGGTCAGCAGGAAGTCGGTGGGGAGGGCGTGAGCGATCCCCACTTCGAGCGAGACGTTCGGGTTAGCGCCCGTGGCGTCGAACAGACACGCCGCGGAATCGCGGATGAGCGCCGCGATGTGTTCGAGCAGGTCGTCGGTGGAGGTGATGGAGGCGGTGTCGGCCAGGACCACGCGCAGAGGTGTCTCGGCCTCCAGCTCGGCTTTCAGCCGGTCGTAGTGCTTGCGGACCCGGGATTGGAAGGGACAGCCGACGAAGAGCTGCTCGAGCCTGGCCATTCAGTCTCCCGAGAAGCGCCTCTCGCCGTCCAAGTCGATCAGCAGCAGACGCAATTCGGCCTTGCTGTGGAGGTCGAAGTGCTCGAGGGCGCGGCGCAGGTGCGTCTTGACCGTCTCCGGCGAGAGCCACAGTTCGCCGGCAATCTGCCGGTTGGTCCGGCCGCCGGCCGCCAGCCGCGCGACCTCGCGCTGGCGCGGCGTCAGGCCGGCCAGGGCGGCCTCGGCCCGCTTGCGGCGTGTCTCCTGTTCCAGACCTCGTCGCAGCAGGTCGGCGGCAAAGCTTTCCAGGGGCTGGCCGCGCGACCGCGCCAGGCGGTGCAGATGCTCGGCCAGCTCGTCCCCGGCTTCCACCAGGATGCGGCCGCCCGCAGGTGCACCTGTTTCGGCCGTTTCACCGCCCCGGTCGACCGGGTCTCCCGACCCGAACGGGGTGGACCGGGGCGGTGGGGCCTCCGAAGTCGGCAGCGTGAGGACGGGGGAAGGAGGACGGGGCAACATGCCGGACTTAGAGTATACCGAACATTTGTTCTACTGTCAAACCCAGCTTGGCCGATTACACTGCCCAGCGGAGGCCGCCTGTGAAGCCGAGAGCATGGATCGTCCTGATCTTCGCCGGGGCGCTGGCGGCCTGCGGCTCCATCCCGGGAACCGGCACGGCCGGGGCACCGAGGGAGACCACCGGGAGCACGCCCTCGCAGGCTGCGCTGCCTGAGGAAGCGATCCTGATGCTGGCGCCGGGCAACGGCTCACGCCTGGTCGGCCAGGTGCACGTCGAGGGAATCGGCGACTCGACCTTCGAGCAGACGCTGGTCATCCAGGTCGTCCTGCTAGGCGAGGTCCCGCAGGTTCTCGCCCAGCGGCCGGTGGTGATCCAGGCGGAGCTCGGCCAGCGCGGGCCCTTCGCCGTAGACATCCCCTTCGTCTTTGATGGGGCGGTAGAGCAGCCTGGGGAGGTCCTCGTCTTTGCCACCAGCGCGCGCGACGGCGGCATCACGCATCTGGCCTCGGCGCAGGTGACGCTGGCCTCCTCCGGCGAGAGCGACATCCGGCCGGCCGAGGCTCACCCCGAACGGATCGTGATCACCTCCCCGGTCGTGACCGAGGTCGTGCGCGGCGGCACGGCCCACGTCGCAGGCATCGGCCTGGCCAGCTTCGAGGGGAACCTTGTGGTCGAACTCTACGATGCCGAAGGTGAGCTGATCGGCAGCGCTCCGACGACAGTAAGCGCGGCGGAGTACGGAGTGCCCGGCCCCTTCGCCGTCGATGTCGCCTACACCCTGAGCGCCGCCGGACCCGGACGGGTCGTCGTGCGCGATCCGAGCCCGGCCTTCGGGCAGGCGCTGCACCTGGCGTCAGTCGAAGTCCGGATCGAACCCTGAAACCCTCGAGCCCCTCCTACGAGCGCGAGCGACCCGCGGGCTGGACCGCCAGCCGGATCGTGGCGGTGGCGGTGCTCGTCCCGGCGGTGCCGCTGCTGGCGATGTCGGTGGCGGCGTTGGCGGTGTTCTACACCATGCCGACGCGCTTCAACGCGTGGCTGAGCCGGCTGCCGGGCGACGATCTGCTGCGGACGGCGTTGATCTTCGCCCCGGCGACTCTGCTGGCGATCATCGTCATGGCCGTGCTGTATGCCAACGACGCGCCCCGGCGCGAGGCGGTGGAAGCCACGCGCCCCTCGCGCCGCCCGAGGGCGTTTCGAGCACGCCAGCGCGGCGGGCTGGCGCGCGCCTCCCTGTGGGTCACGCTTCCGGCGCTGATGCTGGTGGCGGCGGCTCACCTGGTGGCCTTCGTCGCGCCGGAGCGAGTGGAGCTTTGGCTGCAGGCGCTGCCGGCGACGGGACTGTTCACGCGCCTCTTCGACGCCAGCCTGCTGGTCGCCCTGGCTGCCGTCGCCCTTGGACTGCTCTTCGGGTTCGTGCCCGGCCGGGCGGCCTCCGCTGAAGGGGCCGGCGCCGCCCGGGCGTGGAGCACGGCGCGTGTGGCCCGCCTGGGGGCCCTGCTCATTCTCGTGCCGGCCCTCGGCCTGCTGCTGTTGAGTGGCGCCGGACTGGTGTGGGTCAGCGCCTCCGCCGAAAGGCTCGCCTGGTTGGCCGAGCGTCTGCCGGCGGAGACGCTGCTGCGGCTCGGGCTGATGTTCTCCCCGGCGATGCTGCTCGGCTTGGTCCTGCTGGCCGGCCTCTACCTGGCGGCGCCCGCCCGCGCCGAAGCGCTCGCCCTCGTCGCTGCCGGTTCCGATCGAGAGCGGGACGGTGAAGGACCGAGGGGCGTCTTGGAGGCATCATCGGAAGGGGGCTTCCGATCCGGTCTGGCTCTGGGGGTCCTCGTCGCCGGGTTGGGATTCTCTGCGCTGGCCGGGATGGCGGTGCTCGTCGCCGTGGTCTTTGTTCTGGCGGCGCGCTAGAGGGGCGCGGTGCTGGCCGAATACCCCTATCTGATCCTCACCCTCGGCGGATTCCTCGCCGGCTGCAGCGCCATCCTGCTTCGCCGGGCCGCCCTCGTCTTCGGCGCATGGCTCGGAGCACTGTCTCTGGCTGCGGCGGTGGCATCGGCGGCGTCGTTTCTCACCGCCTTTTCCTGGGCGGCGACGACTCCGCCGATCGCGACACCGTCGGGGGCACACATCGTCGATGGGTTGTTTCTCGCGCTGGCGGGCGGCGCACTGGCCGGATGGGCCCTACGGATTCGCGGGGTGGGCGTCCTGCGTGCGTGGCGCGCCGATCGCTTCGAGGGGCACCTGCCCTACCGGGCGATCCGCCGCCCGTTGGAGCTGGGGGTGATGGTCTGTGCCACCGGCCTGTGTCTGCTCCGGCCGGCCGCGCCGGTGTGGGTCTGCCTGGCGGCCTGGGTGATCCTGTGGAACGGGATGCTTGAGTTGGGCGAGTGGGAACTGCGCCAGCGCCTGCCGGCCTGCCGCGACTACTATCGACGGACCCCGCGCTATGTGCCGCTGGCGTCGGTGCTGCGGTTCGCGCGCCGACGTCTGCCGAAGCCCTTGGCGTAAGCACGCCGGGACGTGATGCAGGTGCGCCGACGCCGCTCCAACCCTCCGCGCCTCCGTCGGCCGCGAACCCTTCGGCTGCGGCCACAGGCGTAACGCCGAAGCCCAAGATGGAGTGTGGCCGCTCACATGGTCCCGGCCGTCTCATCGCCCCAGTGTCCTTCTGGGAGGGCGGCTATTGCAGGGAAATCTCTCTTCTCTGGTCACCCCCTATCATCCCCCTCTAGGGGGACTCGGGGGGGACGATCCCTCCGCTTCGCTACCGGATGCTGCGCGAAAGTCGTCCGCCTCGGCGTTCGCGCTCTCGATCTGGACTCTCAGGGGACAGGGGGAGGGGAAGTGCTTTCCCCTCCCCCTTGTCCCCATACCCTCGCGAAGCATCCTGAGGCGAAGCCGAAGGACAAACCCCCCTCCCTCGCACACCTGCACCCCCTGGCGCCGCCCGCCAGGGCAGGTGTGCGGCGCACCGCAGTTGCGGTGCAGGTGAGCGGCGGTGAGTCGTGCCTTCTGCGAGAGGCTGCGATCCGCCGCTTTTCGTTCCCTATGTTACGAGGAGCGTCTCAACCGTGTGTAAAAGCGGCGCATCGCAGTAGCGCACGCACGACTCCTTACTACACCGCTTTCCCTCCGTGGAGCCTGCTCTGAGCCTGCCGAAGGGCTACGGGATGCTGCGCGATCAGGGGAGGGGTGACGCCC
>CAYUWF010000119.1:0-6505 GCA_964448245.1 uncultured Anaerolineaceae bacterium
TCAATAACTGGAGTTCACCCGATTTGGTACCCGGGTTCAAATCCCGCCGTCCCGATAGGTTACAAAGTTGGGGTGCTGTTTGGGGTGCCGTTTCTCGGGCCTATGAGGTTCCTGAAGCGACTTCCCGGAGTTTGCGCTCCTCGCTCATGACGGCGAGGAGCGTTTCGTTATCGGGCTGCTGGTAGCATTTCAACAGCGTTTCGGTATCCAGCCAGCCACCGGCTGCGGCCACGTCCTTCAATGAGTGCCCCTTCCGCTCGGTTGCCCATTTCCGGCGATAGGGGTGCCACAGCCCGCCTTCCAGCTTCGGAAGTTTCGCGGCGCTCTCCGCTACACTCAGCCACTTATCGAAGAGATGCCGGTCCATCGGCTGATCGGGGTTCCGTTCGGCGGCGAAAAGCCACCCTACGATTGCACCAAGCTCGCGCCGAAACCGCTTCAGCTCTCGGAGTAGGCCCGGAGGGATCGGAACCACCCATTCCTTCCGCTTCTTGTCCGCCTCCGCGCGCCACCGAATGCTTGCCCGCTGAAAATCGATGTCCTCCCAGCGAAGTTGCCGAATCGAACCAAGACGGCGCCCGGGGGCCTCGGCTAATACCAGAGCCAGCTCTATCCGTGTCCACCGAATACGCTCTGTTTCGGATTCGGTGCTAGCTCCTAAAGCTTGTATCGCCGCGCGGGTTTTCTGAAACCGTTCCCACGTTGCGACCGGCCGCATCGGATTGAGTTGCCGGACCCGCCGTACTCCTGCCAGAGGATTGTGTTCCAACCAGCGTCCTCCGCCAGGCATCCGAACCGTAGTGCCGGCGGCCCCGCAGGAAGAAGGCGATCCCGACGACCCACAGGGCGCCTTCCCCGAGCAACGTCCCCGGGATCGAGTGCCAGAGTCCGAGGCCGAGCCGCAGGGAGCTGCCCGGCCAGAGCGGCACGTCGGGAGCATGGCTGAGGAAATCGAGGACCCAATGGCTGAGCACCAAGGCCACGAGCAGCGGGCCGGCGCTGGGCGATAGCCCGCGCCAGCGAGCGAGGGTGGTCAGCAGGATCCCCCAGGCCAGGAGCATCACCAGGCTGTGGGACCAGGGGTAGGACTCGAAGACCAAGGGGCTGAAGGCGGTGGCTCCGGGGCTGATCCGGACCTGCTCGAGGCCGGCGAGCAGGAAGACGGGCCACACGAGCTCGGCCATGGTGACGGCTGCCACGAGCCAACTAAGCGGCATGTCTGGAGCCTTACGCTTGGCCGCGAAGGCGAGGGCGAGGTGGCCGACGAACATGCTGGGTTCCTTCGCAAAGAGAGGGCGATCGGCAACCGCTGCGGTCAACGAAGAGCGTTAAGCTGTAGCGCTCAGCTGCACCGGTGCAGCGGCTGCACCGAAGCCGAAGAGGTACGATGCTCAATTGGCAACGCCACGTGAGCTGGGGACAACCCCGCGGCGTGCTGGCAGTTCAAAGCGTAGTTAAACGCCACCGTGCCTAGACCAGTGGGGCCTCACGAAGGCTTACGACGGCGACGCGCACGCACGGTGCGTCGGTTGCCCTTCCATCAGAGGGGGCAGCCTGCGGGCCCGCGATACTTATGACCACGAGAGCACGTCTTCCAGCCGCCACGATTGGCCTTCGGCATTCGACCCTCCAGGAGCTACAGCGGTGCTGGCTAACGGATTGCCGCTCAGCCGACGGGTACAACCTGGGTACATAGGTGACAGCTGTCCGGGCACATGGGTGACACTTCTCCTGCCCCCCGTAGGAGGAGAAGGGATGCCCTGGCTGGAGACCGATCCCGTGCTCGAACGACACCATTTTGCCCAGGACCTCGACAGTGGCCAGTGGACGATGACCGAGCTGTGCCTGCGCTACGGCGTCAGCCGGAACACCGGCTACAAGTGGCTCGACCGCTACCGGCAGAGCGGGCCGCGGGGGCTGTACGATCACAGCCGCGCTCCGCGATCCTGCCCGCACCAAACCCCGGCCGACGTCATCGCGTGCGTCCTCGAGGAACACACCCGGTTTGGCTGGGGCGCCCGCAAGACGCTAACGGAACCGACCCCGCGCCGTCAGCCGATCCCATAGATCAAGCTCAAGCGCCCACCTTGAAGCTGCTGAACCTTCCGAAGTTCAAGCCCACGACGACGTTCCGTTGTTGCAAAGAGCGCCTTCCCTTTACCGGCGATCAGCGGATAAACAATAAGCCGGAGTTCATCCACCAGCCCGGCCTCGATAAGGCTCGCCGTAATTCGAGCACCCCCCATGAGATAAAGGTCCTTGCCGGGTTGCTGCTTAAGGGCAGCAAGTTCCTCGAGTCCCCGGATGAATCTCGTCTTTGGCCAGAGCGCCGAAGTCAGGGTGTTCGACAGCACATAATGCGGGGTCTGCGCGGCGAAGCGGGCCCATTTGACCTCGTCCGGCTTCGGCAACTTGCCAGTCATCGGGAGGGGCTTGTCCGGCTCATTATTCTGTATCGCGGTCCAATACTGCTCGTAGCCGGGGTACATGCCTCCCCCAAGCAGACATGCGTCTATTTGCGGCATCAGGCCGTAGTCCTCCGACCACGCTTCTACCCAATCCGCGTAGCCCTCAGGTCCCTCAATCTTCCCATCAACAGAAATCTTCATCCCAGCAATCAACTTCCGCATGGCAACCTCCTTTTTGCTTGCTTCACCGTACTCCAGCTCATCATGCTATCGATGTCGGCTGCCGCGCTACTTGTCGAAGACGTCGTTGGCGCCCTCGCGTGTGAACGTCTCACCGAGCTGAAGCTCACCGCCGGGCGAGAAAGGGTGTGGGGTCCGACTACGCCTTGCGTACTGGGTAGCGCAGGTGTGTAACGCCGACGCCTCGGATCACCGTCGGGTTCCCAAGGACGACTGGCCTGCCGGCGAGGCGGTCGAAGAGTCGAACTCCGGAGCCAAGAAGAACCGCTGCGATGTCGACGTGGATTTCGTCGAGGAGCCCAGCATTCAGGCATTGCTGGATGGTGTTGGCGCCGTGGACGCCAACGGACTTCCCGGCGGCGGCGGTTTTGGCTTGGTTCACGGCGCTTTCGATGCCGTCGATCACGAAGTGTACAGTCGAGTTGGGTCGCGGCCATCCGGCGGGGACGTGGTGGGTAAGTACGAATGCTGGTCCCCAAGCGTGGTTTCCGCCCCAGCCTTGGGCGACGTCGAAGGTGCGTCGGCCGGTGAGCACGGCACCAAGTCCGGACGTGAGACCGCGAAGGTGCTCGGCGCTCGGCCCGGACACCTTGAACGTCATGGGGTCCGACCCTCCGGTGTGGATTTCGACGTCCCCCGAGGTGAAGTACCAGTCGAACACTTCGGCCACGCCATCGTTGAGGTCGGCGACGTAGCCGTCGAGCGACATGGACATGATTGCGACAACCTTCGACATTGCGCGCTCCTTTCGAGGGATGGAGACTGCGTTCAGGGGATCGCACGGTTACTACGAAAGTTTCAGTGGTCGGCGACCTCAGCGGAGCGTAGGAAATTCGAGCGAGATTTCCAAGCAGAACGGATGGCAGGTTTGGTGCGCGGATTTCCGAACATCGCTGTCCTCCCGGATCGTCCGCCCAACGAATAGCGTTAAGCGGCGGCGTGCTAGACCCGCACGCGTCCTAGCGCACTCCCGCGACTGCGAGTGCGCATAGCTTCAACCGGACTACAGGGGAGTGGGACGTCCCCACGGCCTCGGCCAGGCGACACCGGATCGCCTCGCGCGTGCTCTCGGTCAGGCCGGTTAAGTAGCTGGCGAGGGAGCCTTGACGGGCGTCTAGTGCACTCCAGTAGTCGGCGAAAGCACCGAACTGCGCGACGGCGACCAGACGCGTTGACCGAATGTGCCGGAGTCCATGCCGAGCAACTAGGTCCGCGAGCGCGTTCACGTTGCAGATCGGAAACCTGATGGCCGGATCGTGAGCCTCAGCGGACTCGTCAACCGCCTTCGCGACATCCCAGAAGCGGCGCACCAGCTCGTACTCCCCGGCGTAGTCCCAGACATACGCGGCGATCAGACCGCCTGGCTTCGCCACCCGACACTGTTCGGCGATCGCCCGATCGGCATCTAGGAAATTGAGCAGTAGTCCTGAGACTACAACATCACATGAGCTCGCTTGATATGGCAACGCCGTCGCGTTCCCGACTTCGAAGGTGACCCGTGGATCGGTCAGCGCCCTCCGCGCCGCCCTGAGGTAGGGTTGGGCCGCGTCGATGGACTGCACGGAAAGCGCGTCGCCAAGCCGAAGCACAGCCTCCGTGAGGGCGCCAGTGCCGCATCCGACGTCGAGCCAGTGATGGCCGCGCGGCGCGGACAGCCACGTTAGAAACGATGGCGCGAGAAGTCGGCTCCACCGGCCAACATAGGACTCATAGCCATCCGGGTCAGACCAGGCCGTACTGACGGTCAAGCGCCCTCAGAGAATGCTGGTACGTGTGGTGGTCCCGTTACGGTCGTCTCAAGCGTCGCCGAGTGCCCCGCAATCGGCGCAGCTCCAAGCCTCGCGCTAGGGCGAGATTGCTCTAAGCTCCTGTGCAATGTCTTCGATCAGGGTCTTGCCTTGTTTCAAAGCTCCCGCCATCTGTAAAAAGCCATGTATTGCCCCAAGATACCGCTTCATCTTCACCGCCACCCCGGCGTGGATCAATGCTCGACCATAGGCCTCACCCTCATCCCGTAACGGATCAAACTCGGCAGTAGCGATAACCGCCGCTGGCAAGCCGCTGAAGTCGTTGGCCGACAATGGCGACAGGCGTGGGTCTGTCTTCTCTACTGAGGCGCTCATGTATTGGCCAAAGTACCATTCTATCTTCTCGCGCGTGAACCCATAGCCCGTGGCGAATTCTGACACCGACGGTTGGCTACACGTTGCATCAAGCATGGGGTAAATCAGGATTTGAGCCTCTAGCTCAAATGCGCTGCGTTGCTTGTTCAATTGCGAAATGACGGCGGCCAGGTTCCCTCCGGAACTATCGCCGCCGATGACTGTCACCTCAGGGTTCCCGCCGAGCTTCGCCGCATTCTTGACGATCCACTCCGACGCCATGAACGCATCCTCGACAGCGGTCGGGAACTTGCTCTCCGGCGCGAGACGGTAGTGGATAGCGCAGACCAGGTAGCCGGAACGATTCGAGATAGCCCGGATGGGTGATTCGTAGCTCTCCGGGCCAACGACAAAGCCGCCCCCATGAAGGTAAATCAATATCGGGAGGGGCCCCTCGCTGGCGTGGGGCTGATATACCTTGACTGGAACCTCGTGCGAGCGATATCGAGCAGCAACCTCCCACACACGGGCCATTTGTTCCGGCGGCTCTTGTAGCGCCTCCACACTTCTGTCTATGATGCGTACATAGTCTGGCGTGCGTTGGCTTACCGGTAGACCTGGCTCTCTGGCCCACTCTTCGAGCAATGCTCTTGCCTTTGGATCGAGAATGCTCATTGTGAAGAGTATTCCAGGTGCGGTGTGGCCCTTTGTAGAATTGCGACGCATGCGTGCTCGCCGCCCATGGCTTGTCCTCCCGGTGAGCGCCGCCCAACGCCCGGATAAGCTGCGAAGCCCGCGTCCGCCGCGGTTAGCGCGGGCTTCGTCAGCTTCGTCCGGTTGTTGGGCAGCCCCAGTTGTGACCCGCCTCTGTAGGTGGCCTTGAAAGTAAGACGAGCTGCTTGTTGCATTTTGAATCCGTGCCGACCATCCGTCAGCGAGTCGGTCCGCTCGCGGTGAAGACTCTACCGTATCGAGTCGCCTTGGAGGTCATTCCTACCAACCGCAGCGCTTTCCAGAAGGCAACTTGGTTCGCCGTGAGGACGGGCCTGCGCAGGCGCTCCAGTTGCTAACGCCCACTCCTGACCTGCAGGGCGATGTTCACCGGGCCTCGCCGCACGCTAACCCTCCCGCCGAGCCTTGACAGGCCCATACGCATGGCGTGACGCGCCGCGTGCAGGCCACTTGGTTTCGGGGCCCGCTAGCCTGCGCCACGAGCCGACGCAGCGCCGTCCGGATGGATGAGGGACTCTGCCACGGCTTGAAGGCTGACCCTGCAATCGGGGTGGCGGAGCACCCGAACGGCATCGCCGGCGCCGACCTCACCCTCCTCGAGCACTCGGAGATAGGCGCCGAAACGAGCGACGGACAGGAAGCGCCTCGGGAAGCGGGGATAGGCCAAGCGCACGCCCAGTTTGAAACATGGAAGCCGCGGCTGGGCGACTTCGAGCAGGGCTGTCCCCACTCGCCACCGCTCGCCGACCACCGCCGAGCGAAGATCGAGACCCTGCACGGTGAGGTTCTCCCCAAACAGCCCGGGGCTGGTCGCGATGCCCTCATGGTCGGCCCAGTACCGATAATCCTCCGCTGCGTACGCGTACACCGCCTTGTCTGGACCCCCGTGCACCGCCCGGTCGGCCTGGTCGTCGCCATCGAGGTTCATGCGGCGCACTCGGATGGCTCGATCGCCGACCGGGTGTTTCCAGATCCCCGTCCGTACCACGCGCCCCCGCCACAGGATCTCCCGGACGGCGCCCA
>CAYUWF010000120.1:0-6503 GCA_964448245.1 uncultured Anaerolineaceae bacterium
GGAGCTTGACCGGCCGCTGACTCCGGGCTAGACTAGATCACGACAAGAAGAACGGGGAGCCCGAGGCCTCGGGCTGAGAGGAGGGCAGGCCGCCCTCGACCCGCGGAACCTGATCCGGGTAATGCCGGCGTAGGGATGGCGGCCATCGGACTTCGCGACATCCAGCCACTCCCTGCGCAGGGAGTGGTTTCGTTATGGCCGATCGACTGGCCGTCATCCTCGCCAACGGGGACCTGGTGGAACCGCCGCTCCTGCGGGCGCGGCTTGAGTCGGTGCGTGCCGATTTCGTCGTGGCCGCCGACGGCGGCGCCCGCCATGCTGCCGCGCTCGGCCTGCGGATCGACCGTCTCGTCGGGGATTTCGATTCGCTCTCGCCCGCCGCACGCGAGGACCTTGCCCGGGCCGGCACCCTTCTCGTCCGGCGCCCGACGGGCAAGGATGAAACCGACCTCGAGCTGGCACTGCTCCACGCGCTCGAGGCCGGTGCCACGCAAGCCGTCGTCCTGGGCGCGACCGGCGGTCGACTGGATATGACCCTGGCCAATGTCCAGCTGCTCTTTCATCCGGCCCTGCGGGGCGTATCCGTCCGGCTATGGGTCGGGCCGGAGACGGCCTATCTCGTGACCCCTCCCGGCGGCGAGATCCTCGGCGACGTTGGCGACCGGATCAGTTTGATTCCTCTCGGCGGCGAGGCACGCAATGTGAAAACGTACAGGCTGTCCTTCCCCCTCAACGGCGAGACCCTCGCCGTCGGCCCGGCACGGGGCGTCAGCAATCAAGTGGCCCTGCCTGGCCCGCGCGTCGAGCTCGCCTCGGGTGCCCTGCTCGTCGTCCACATGCCTCGGGAGGAGCTTCCCGGAAGCTCCAAGCTTCCGGGAAGCTGATTCGGGCCGGAGGCCTGAGCGCATGTCGGAGACAGAACGTCCCAACCGGCGCGGCCAGCGCCGCAACGCGCTACTCGGGGAGGTGCTGCCTCCGCTGGCCGTGCTGATCCTCGTCGTCGCGGCGTGGGCGCTCGTCTCGGCCCGCAGCGGCCTGTCGGCCTTCATCCTTCCCTCGCCGGCGGAGGTCGCCCGCGCCGGCTGGGAAACGCGCGGTCTGCTGCTGCCGGCGCTCCGTACGACATTGCTCGAAACGGGCCTCGGCCTGATCATCTCGATCGGGTTGGGCGCGGCCATCGCCGCCGCCATCGACCTCTCGCCGGTCATCCGCCGCGCCGTGTACCCGCTGCTCGTCGCCTCGCAGACGGTGCAGATCCTGGCGATCGCCCCTCTGCTCATCATCTGGTTCGGTTTCGGACTGACGTCGAAGGTCCTCATCGTCGTGCTGATCTGCTTCTTCCCGCTGACGCTCAGCATGGCCGACGGCCTGGCTTCGGCCGATCCCGATCTGGTGGCCCTCTTCCGCGCCATGGGCGCCAGGCGGGGGCAGATCTGGCGCATGGTCCGCCTGCCCTCCGCTCTGCCGGCCTTTTTCTCCGGCCTGCGGATCGCCGTCACCTACAGCGTCGTCGGAGCCACGATCGGCGAATGGGTGGGCGGGACCGAGGGGCTCGGGCTCTACCTATTGCGCTCGAAGAACGCGCTGGCGACCGACCAGGTCTTCGTCGCTATCCTGATTACGTCGGCCGTCAGCATCGGGTTGTTCTTGCTGGTTACCCTGCTCGAGCGGCTGGCGCTGCCCTGGTATCACACGCGCCAGCGGGCCGAGCAGTGGGAGGAGACGGGCATTTTCTAGCAAACACGCCAGTCTCCCATTCAGGCCTCGGGGAGAGAGGCGGAGATTAGAGATTGGCGATTGGAGATTGTCACCAGTCGCCGGTGACCGATGGAGGGATGTCGGATGCGTCGTCACGCAATACTCGTACTGGCTCTGTTCGTGGCAGCTTGCACGCCCGCGCTAGCGACCGGACCCGTCGCCCGGCCGGTGACGCTGATGCTCGACTGGGTGCCCAACACCAATCACACCGGCCTGTTCGTGGCCCGGCACGAGGGCTATTTCGCCGAGGAGGGCCTGCAGGTGGACATCGTTCAGCCCGGCGAAGTCTACGCCGAGCTGGCCGTCGCCGGGGGTGCCGCCGAATTCGGCGTCAGCTTCCAGGAACAGGTCACGCTCGCCCGGGCCGATGGCGTGCCGCTGGTCTCAATCGCCGCCATCCTGCAGCACAACACCTCGGCCTTTGCCGCGCGCGCCGGGTTGGGCGCGGACTCGCCAGCCGGCTGGGAGGGCTTGCGCTACGGGTCGTTCGGAAGCCCCTTCGAGCGCCCGACGGTCGCCGGACTGATGGGCTGCGACGGTGGCGATGTCGACCGCGTGGAGTGGATCGAGACCGGTTTCACCGATCCGCTGTCCTTGCTCGAGCAGGGTCAGATCGACCTGGCCTGGATTTTCTACGGCTGGCAGGGGATCCAAGCGGAGCAGCTTGGGGTCGATCTGGACCTGGTGATGATGCAGGACCACTTCGCTTGCATCCCGGATTATTACACCCCGGTCCTGATCACGAGCGAGGCGGTGCTGACCGAGCGACCCGAGCTCGCCCCGGACTTCCTGCGCGCCGTCGCCCGCGGCTATGCGTTCGCCGCCGAGCATCCGGACGAGGCGGCCGAGATCCTGCTGGCGGCCGCACCCGAACTCGACCGGGACGTCGTCCTCGCCAGCCAGCGCTGGGTTTCACCGCGCTACCAGGCCGAGGCCCCGCGCTGGGGCGAGCAGGCCGCCGAGCGGTGGCAGGCCTACGCCGACTGGATGACGGCCGAGGGGATTCTGTCGAAGACATTCGACGCGGCGCAGGCCTTCTCCAACGAGTACCTGCCGTGACCGGCGACCCGTCTGCGCCCGGCCAGCTCGAACTGCGCCACGTCCACATGGCCTTTCATACGGACGGGCAGCCCTTCCAGGCGTTGGAGGACATCTCCTTCACCGTCGCGCCGCGCGAGTTCGTCGCCATCGTCGGGCCGTCGGGCGGCGGGAAGAGCACGTTGTTCAACCTGATCGTCGGGCTGCTGCAGCCGGAGTCGGGGGAGATCCGTCTCGACGGAACCATCGCCACGGATCGTCTCGGCCGCTTCGGCTACATGCCCCAGCGCGATCTGCTCCTGCCATGGCGCGACATCCTCGGGAACGTCACCGTCCCGCTCGAAGTGCGGGGCGTCCCCGAGGCCGAGGCCCGTCGACAGGCGCTGGAGCTGATGCCGCTCTTCGGGCTGGAAGGTTTCGAACGCGCCTGGCCGGCCGCTCTTTCCGGTGGGATGCGTCAGCGGGCGGCGCTCCTTCGAACGATCCTGAGCGACAGCAGGATGCTGCTGCTCGACGAGCCCTTTGGGGCTCTGGATGCGCTCACGCGCCGCGAAATGCAGGACTGGCTGCTCGGCCTGTGGACGCGGCTGCGCCCGACGGTGCTGTTCATCACCCACGACGTCGACGAGGCCGTTTACCTGGCCGACCGCGTCCTGGTGCTGAGTCCCCGTCCGGCCCGGGTCCTGCTGCAGCTGGATATCACCCTGCCCCGCCCGCGCCATCAGGGGATGGTCGCCTTGCCCGCGTTCGGGGAACACCTGGCGGAACTGCTGCAGGCGCTGGGGGTCAACTCGCCGTCGACGCCCGACTTTCCGCCGGACCGCCAGCCGGCGGCCGCGTGAGGTCGCGGTAGACTCGTCGGCGTGACTCATCCGGGCGCAGCGCTGACGATTCACAAAGTCAACATGGACGGGCGCGAGATATGGCGATGGCAGGGCGTGGTCCGCCGCCGCGACGCCACCTCGATCCAGGTCGAGGCACGTTTCAACGCCCCCCAGGTCGATCGTTTCGGCCTGGCCTTTCGCCGCGGCGATCGGATTCTCGAGACCTACTTCACCGATCGTTGGTACAACGTCTTCGCCGTCTATGACGTCGCCACAGACCGGCTCAAGGGCTGGTACTGCAATGTTTCCCGGCCGGCGCGCCTGCAAGACAGCGAAGTCACCTGGGTGGATCTGGCGCTGGATGTCGTCGTGCTTCCCGATGGACGGGCGGCCGTCCTCGACGAAGAGGAATTTGCCGCCCTGCCTCTCTCGGATGACGAGCGCCGGGCCGCACGGCAGGCCGTCGAAGAGCTTCTGCGCAACGCCGAGGCCGGCTCCGGGCCCTTCCCATCCGTCCGGGAGGGACCTGCCAGGACGACCTAGGCCGCGCGCTCCGTTCGCAGGTCCCCCGAGGAGCAAACGCGGCCGCGGCCGTCCCCGAGGGACGGCCGCGGTGTTCCCCTGGGCGAAATGAGGTTTGCGCTACATCATCGCGGCGGCCAACCTGGCCGAGGACCCAAGTAAGCGAAGGACATCGTCGCCATACAGATAGCCGCCCAAGCTCAGGCAAAGGCTGCATAGGCAGCAGAAGACGACGACGGCGACGATGATGACTAACCAGTTGCGCGACTTCGGCGGCTCTTCCGTAGTGGTCGGAACGCTCATCCTTCTCCTCCTCGCTCGGCGATCGGTCGGGTGCGCGGTGCGTCAGTCCTAGGCCAGCCAGGCCAGAGGCGCCAGCAGGCCGGACCCCGCGTTGATGGACTGGAAGATTCCCAGCGGCAGCAGCACGAAGGTCAGGCAGGCGATGCAGATCCCGATCAGGCCCAGGCCGACCCCGATCCAGCCCATGATCATGCCGGCTGTGGCCATGCCGCTGCCGGTCTCGGCTCCACTGCTGGCGGCCATTTCCTTGCGGGCGATGTTGCTGGTGATGACGGCGGCGATGCTCCCCAGGAAGGGGAATAGCGTCAGGCCGAGGATCCCGGCAATGAGGCTGACCAGCGCCATAGTGTTGGTCTTGGTCCCGGGTGTCGTCTGTGGTGCAGGTGAGGCTACGGTCATGGTTGTCCTCCTCAGGACAGGAATCAGGTGGAACTTCTCGGCATGGCGTTCGCCCGGCGCCACAGCCACCAGACGAACAGCGAAGTGATCACGATGACGATGGCCGCGATCACGACCGGCACGACGATGGCCGCGATCGAGAGGAAGACCGCCGCCACATCCTCGGCCAGGCTGACCGGGATGTTTCCCAGTCCGCCAGTGGTCGCCGTCACGGCCGGCCGGACGGCGGCCGCCTTCACCGTGTGCACACCGCCGGCGACCAGCAAGCCAGCGATCATCGCCACGATCGGGTGAACGCCACCGGCGGCTCCGGTGCTGGCGGCGAAGAGGATGGCACCCGCCGCCGGCCGCACGAACGTTTGGATGACATCGTTGACATGATTCACCGCCGGCGCCTTGTCGGCGAAGAACTCGATCAGGGTCAGCACCCCCAGGGCGCCGATCACCCACCAGCTCGTCAGCGCATCCCACGGCGAGCTCAGGGTGAACCAGGTGGTGAAGCGACCGAGCAGCGCCACGATCAGCAACGGGATATACGCGTTGAGACCGGCGCTGGCCGCCAGACCGAAAGCCGTCAAGAGACCGCTTGCCACATCCATGCTATTCCTCCTACAGGGAAAAACCGGCCCACGTTCCGGTGAGAGTCAAACGCACCAGGTCGAGCAGGCCGATTTGCAGCACGGCCAGCCCCAATCCCAGGCCGATCGGCACCGCCAGCCCCTCCCAGGACTCGATCCGATTCTCCCGGCGCAACACCAGGAGCGCCACCACGGCATACACCAGCCCCAAGACGACCAGGACACCGGCCGAGCTGAGCAGCGCCAGGGGATAGAGGACCAGCGGATTCTCCGTCAGCACGAGCAGGCCGACGGCCGCGGCCAGCAGAAGAAGCAGCCCAGCCTCCCGGAAGGAGGCGACCACCGGTTCCTTCTTCCAGTCGCGCCAGGCATTCTGGTTGAAACCGGCGAAAACGATCATGCCCAGGGTCAGCCCCATCAGCAGGCCGGTTGTGAGACGCAGCAGGTTGTTCGGCTCGTACGCGTGGGGCGCGCCGGGGATCAGGGTCAGATAGGAGTTGAGCCCGTCGATGGCCCACGCCGCCGCGAACAAACCGAACATCGCCAGGAGCGCCGGGCGGGGAAAACCACCATGACGGGACTTCCCCAGCGCCAGCAGGCCCCCGAAGGCGACCAACGCCCCGAGGTACATCCCAGAACAGCGCGCACAGAGAGGCAGGGCGCGTGTCCCCAGGTGGAAAGAGCGCAGGTCGATGCGGTGGCAGACGGCATAGCCGATGGCGTCCGCTTTCCCGAGCAGGCCTCCCGGGGTCCATAGCAGCCACGCCGCGACCAGCAGACCCACCGGCAGGAGCAGACCGAGGGATCCAAGGTGCAGACGGGACGGTGCGCGGCTCGCCGCCGATAGACTGGTGCCCATCGGAGTCATTATAGTCGAACGACCCTGGCCAGCCTGACCCTTGCATGACGATCTCCCCGCCAGAAGCGCGGGGTTTCCCCGCGGCCCGCTCCTGGAGCTGACAACGCGAGCCGCGGGCGACCTTGCGGGCGGTATAATGCCCGCGCCTTCCTCGGTAGCTCAATCGGCAGAGCGGGCGGCTGTTAACCGCTAGGTTCCAGGTTCGAGTCCTGGCCGAGGAGC
>CAYUWF010000121.1:0-3657 GCA_964448245.1 uncultured Anaerolineaceae bacterium
ATCGCGATGCACGGCCTGCGTCTGGCCGAGGTCCAGGTCGGCGAGCGGGTGGCGGTGATCGGCCTGGGGTTGATCGGCCAACTGGCCGCCGCCGTCGGCCGCAGCGCAGGGGCCGAGGTCTTCGGCATCGACCTGCGCGACGAGCGCGTGCGCCTGGTGGAGCAGATGGGGGCGCGCGGCTTCCGGCGCCAGGGAGCGGAGGCGGCGGTAGCGGGGGCCGCCGGCGGGCATGGGGTCGACGCCATTCTGATTTGTGCCGACACGCCTTCGAGCGACCCGGTGCAGTTGGCCGCCGAGATCGCCCGCGATCGGGCGCGCGTCGTGGCCGTCGGCGCCGTCGGCATGGAACTGCCGCGCAAGGCCTACTACGAGAAAGAGCTGACATTCATCGTCTCTCGCTCCTACGGTCCCGGGCGCTACGACCCGAACTACGAGGAAGGCGGGATCGATTACCCCCCCGGCTACGTTCGTTGGACGGAGGGGCGCAACCTGCAGGCCTTCGTCGACCTGATGGGGCAAGGGCGCCTCCAGGTCGAACCGCTCATCACGCATCGGCTGCCGCTCGACCGCGCCGCCGAGGCCTACGACCTGATCTCGGGCGACTCCAGCGCGCTGGCGGTCCTGCTCGATCACGGGACGGCGATCGCGCAAGACCTCGATCACGAGCGGACCATCGTCCTGAGGCAGCGCCCCGGCGCGGCAGCCCCCGTGCGGATCGGGGTCCTCGGCGCCGGCCGCTTCGCTCAGGGCGTGGTACTTCCCCTGCTCAAAGGAAGAAGGGGTGTGGCGTGCGTTGGCATTGCCTCGGTGCGCGGCCTGAACGCCGCCGAAGCCGGGAAACGCTTCGGTTTCGCCTACGCCACGAGCGATGCGGCGCGGGTGCTGAACGATGCGGAGGTCAACACGATCGCCGTCCTGACGCGGCATCATCTGCACGCATCGCAGTCGGCGGCGGCATTGCGGGCGGGCAAGAACGTCTGGTGCGAAAAGCCGCTGGCGCTGCGCCGCGACGAACTGGGCGAGGTCGCCCAGGCGCTGGGGGCTTCGCAAGGCCGGCTGACCGTCGGCTTCAATCGTCGCTTCGCGCCGCTCAGCCGGAAGCTGCATCGGTTCCTCGGCGATGAGCCGGGCCCGCTGTCGATGACCTATCGCGTCAACGCCGGGCCGCTCCCGCCGAATCACTGGCTGCTCGACCCCGACCAGGGCGGAGGACGGATCCTTGGAGAGGTCTGTCATTTCATCGACTACCTCACCTTCCTGGCCGGGGCCCTGCCGTACCGCGTGCAAGCCCGCGGTTCGGGAGGAGAGGACGTGGTTGTGACGATCGAGTTCACCGGGGGATCGCTCGGGACGGTCGTCTACGCCGTCCATGGCAGCCGTTCCTTCGGCAAGGAGCGCGTCGAGGTCTTCGGCGGAGGCAAGACGGCCGTGCTCGACGATTTCCGGCGGTTGGAGTTGGTGTCTGACGGGCGGCGGCGGACGGCGCGACAGCGCTTCCGCGCCGACAAGGGTCACGCCGGAATGTGGGAGGCGTTCTTGCACGCCGTCGAGTCGGGCGGCGAGTCGCCCGTTCCCTACGCCGAACTGTTCGCGGTGGCGGAGGCGACCCTGGCGGCGGTCGAGTCGCTGCGCAGCGGCACGGCGATCGAGCTGGACCCGGCGGCCTACGATCCGAGCGATAAGGGAAGCCGCGGGGTGGAGCGGCCGCCTTTCGCCGGATGACGGATCTCCGAACCGGGCTGCTCGCTCTCCGCGAGCTGGGTCCCGCGGCCCTCTTCCCCTACGCAGCCTATCGCCTTGGCCTTTCCACCGGCTGGATCGAGCGACAAACGCCGCCGCGGCAGTGGTCGGATCGGCCGCTCGAAAGATGGCTCCGTCCGGGGATTCCTTCGGACTCGGTCGGGTTGGCTGGGTTCCGCGCCAGCGCGGTCGGCCCACGCTTTTTCTTCGAGGCCTCTACAGGCGGATTGCCGTGGCCCGCGAAGGAGGGTCCGCCGGCGGACGTGGTGCGCGAGGCGGACGAGATCATGGCCGGTCGATTCCGGCTCTTTGGTGGAGCGCCGGTCGTTCTAGGTTTCCCGCCCGACTGGTTCGCCTACCCTCCGCCGCTTTCCGGACGACCGCCAGCAGAAGCCCGTCGCCACTGGAGCCGCGTGCGCCTGGATGAGGAAGGCGCGGATGCCCGTCTGTTGTGGGAGCCGACGCGCTTCGGCTGGGTCTTCCCGTTGGCGCGTGCCTATCGTTGGACAGGTGACCCGAAGTACGCTGAAGGGTGCTGGGGGCTGATCGACGACTGGCGACGGGCCAACCCGCCTAACCTCGGCGTCCATTGGGCTTCGGCCCAGGAGGCTGGGCTCCGCATTCTGGCGCTGGCGTTCGCCGAGCGTGCCTTCTTTCCGGCTTGGAGCCACCGCGACAACCGGCTGGGCGCGGTCGTCGAGATGGTGGCGGTCCACGCCGCGCGCATCCCGCCCACACTGGACTATGCCCGGGCCCAGAACAACAATCATCTGCTGAGCGAAGCCGCCGGCCTGCTGACCGCCGGCCTTTTGTTTCCCGAGCTGCGTGAGAGCGGGCGCTGGCATAGCCTCGGGCGCTGCCTCCTAGAGGACAGCTTCGTCCGACAGGTGTTCGTCGACGGAGGCTATGTCCAACATTCAGCGACCTATCAGCGCCTGGCGTTGGCCCTGGGCATCTGGGCAGCACGGCTGGCCGAGGTCAACGATGAACCCCTGTCGGACGCCTCGCGCCAGGCTCTCGGTCGCCTGGCCCGGTCGGTCGCCGCGCAAGTCGATCGCGAGACCGGCCAGACTCCGAGCTTCGGGCCGGATGACGGCAGCAACATCCTGCCGCTATCGTCGGGCGAAGCCCGGGATGCTCGGCCTATCGTCGCCGCGGCGGCGCGCCTCTTTCTCGGGGAGACCTGGTATCCCGAGGGGCCGTGGGACGAGACGTCGGCCTGGCTCGCCCTCGGCCATGGGGCTCGGACCGAGGCGCCTCAACCTGAGATCCTACCCGACACGGGTCTGTCTTTCCTGCGGGGGCGAAGCACGCGAGGCTCGCTGCGGTGTGTCGAGTTTCATGAACGGCCCGGTCACTCCGATCAATTGCATGTCGACCTGTGGTGGGGCGCGGATCCGTTCGCCTTGGACCCCGGCTCCTACCTTTACAACGGGCCCGCCCCGTGGCAGGACGGGCTGGCGGGCTCGTCGGTTCACAACACAGCGATGGTGGATGGGTTGGAGCCGATGCGCCGGGCCGGCCGGTTCCTGTGGACCGAACGCGCGCAAGGTCGCCTCACGGGGCGCTGGCACGCCGACCTTGTCCAGATTGTTCGCGGAGAACACGACGGCTACCGGCGGCTCGGGGTGACGCTGAGCCGCACCGTGGCACTCATCGATGAGCGCGCTTGGCTCGTGGAGGACGAGGCCCGCGGGGCGGGGCGCAGGCGCCTCACCGTCGGCTGGAACCTGCCCGATGTGGAATGGGAGTGGACTGCCCGCGAACTCCAGCTGCGAATGGCCGCCGGCATGCTGCGCATCGGTTGGGACCATGTCGGCACGCGCGCCGGGATGGCTCGCGGCGGCCTGTGGGTTGCCGGAGAAGAGATGGCCGGCCCCGTTGCGTTGTGGGGCTGGAGATCCCCCAGGTATTCGA
>CAYUWF010000121.1:3757-6491 GCA_964448245.1 uncultured Anaerolineaceae bacterium
GTTCCGGGCTTCTTGCTGATCTCGCCCGTGCTCGCATTGTTGGCCGTGCTGGTGCGCGTGAAGTTGGGCTCGCCGGTGCTGTTCCGCCAGGTCAGGCCCGGGCTTCGGGCGAAGGCCTTTACGCTGTACAAGTTCCGCACGATGGTCGAGGCCCGTGGCGCCGAAGGCCGCCTGCTCGCGGACGAGATGCGGATTACCGGCTTCGGTCGGTTCTTGCGGTCCTTCAGCCTCGACGAGCTGCCGGAATTGATCAACGTCCTGCGCGGCGAGATGAGCCTGGTGGGCCCTCGTCCGCTCCTGATGGCCTACCTCGATCGCTACACGCCCGAACAGGCGCGCCGGCATGAGGTCCTGCCCGGTCTCACCGGTTGGGCCCAGGTCAGCGGCCGCAATGCCATCACTTGGGAGCAGAAGTTCGCCCTGGATGTGTGGTATGTCGACCACTGGTCGGAGGGGCTGGACCTCAAGATCCTGGGGATGACCCTGGTCAAGACCCTCGCCCGGGAGGGGATCAGCCCGGCCGGGCAGGCGACCACCGACGAGTTCATGGGGTCAAGGAGTAAGCCCGAGTAGACGTTTTGTGCGGGGCCCGGCCGGCTTTCTATGCGGGTTTCTGCAAGAGACTGCCCGGGCCACATCTGGACTGTTCGGCCTTGAGGACGGCTAAAGGCCAATATCTAGCGGTTAGGCCGACAACCGATCCCGGCAATGCCGCTTGAACCTTGTGCGAGACGCTTGCTCAGCCGGGCCTTCCCATGTACTATCCTGCTCTGGAAAGCCACACCTCAGAACGGACGTGCTAAAGGAGGAAGGGCGTGAAGCAAGAGTTGAATTTCTATGACGTCAAGATGAAGGCCAAGTTCCCGAGCACCGAGTGGCGCATCGAGGTCAAGGAGTCGAAGGGCAAGATGCGCTACTTCGCCGTCTCCAAGGTCCCCGGCCAGCCGCACGAGGCCTGGCTGATCGTCAAAGAGGATTTCGCCAAGGCCAATATGATGTAGGCCGCGGTCTCCAGCCGAAGCGAAGACGGGGCGCAGCCACCCACGCCTGGGGCGGCTGCGCCCCTCTCGCGCCGGCCGGCGCGGCCCGGATGGTAGAATGCGGTCCCCACGCCGGGCCGGGGGAGCGTCGCAACGCGTGCACATCCTGCTCCTTCACCAGCTCTTCATCCGACCTGACGAGCCCGGCGGCACAAGACACTTCGAGTTCTGCCAATCCCTAGTCGATTCCGGCAACCGCGTGACGATCCTGGCCGGCACGAGAAGCTACCTGACGGGTGAGGTCGTCTCCCGCCAGCGGCGCGAGGTCCTGTCGCCGAACCTGGAAATCATCCGCTGCGGAACGCTCGGCCGAGGACACCGCAGCTTCTTCTGGAGGGCGGTCGGATTCCTGTGGTTCACGGCCACCTCGCTGGCCGCCGGCTTGCGGCTGAGGGACGTCGATCTGGTATGGGGCACCTCGCCGCCGCTGCTGCAGGTCGCCTCGGCCTGGGCCCTCGCCCGGCTCCGGCGCGCGCCGCTGGTGTTCGAAGTGCGCGACCTGTGGCCGGCCTTCGCCATCGCCGCCGGCGTCCTGCGCAGTGGTGTTCTGATCGCGTTGTCCGAGTGGCTCGAGAAGTTCCTCTACCGTCGGGCCGACCACCTGATCGTCAATTCGCCGGGGTTTATTCCGCATCTGCGCCGACAGGGCGCGCCGGAGTCCAAGATCTCCCTGGTGCCGAACGGGGTCGACCCGGAGATGTTCAACGCCACGGCCGACGGCCGTGCATTCCGCGTCGCGCACGGTCTCCAAGGGCATTTCATCGTCCTGTATGCCGGGGCCCACGGGCTGTCGAATGACCTGGGCGTGGTCCTGGGAGCGGCGGAGATCCTGCGCAGGGAAGGCCGGATCGCCTTCGTTTTCGTCGGCGACGGCAAGGAGAAGCTGCGCCTGATGCAGCAGGCCGCCGAGATGGGGTTGGAGAACGTACAGTTCCTACCGCCGGTTGCCAAAGAAGCGATGCCCGAAGTGCTCGCCGGCGCCGACTGCGGTCTGGCGATCCTGAAGCCGCTGCGTCTGTACGCCACGACCTATCCCAACAAGGTTTTTGACTACATGGCCGCCGGCCGCCCGGTGTTGCTGGCGATCGACGGCGTCATCCGGCAGGTCATCGAGGAGGAGCAGGCCGGCGTGGTCGTCGCGCCGGGCGACGCGGCGGCGCTGGCGGAAGGCGTGCGCCGCCTGGCGGCCGATCCCCCGGCTGCGCGGCGGATGGGGGAACGGGGGCGCGCGGCGGTCGAGCGGCGCTTCGACCGCCGGCGACAGGCGGAGCTCCTCGAAACCACGTTTCGTCGCGTCATCGAAGCCCGGCATGGCGTCACATGAATAGCCCTTCCTGGCGGCAGCGTTTCGTCCGATCGGTCTACGCCGATCAGAACGACTCGCCGTCGGTGCGCGCCGAGCTGGGGCGCCTGCTGCAGGGCCTGGGGAATGGAAAGGGCGTGAACATCGGGGGCGGGCCGGTGCGCCTGGACACCCGCCTGATCCACCTCGACCTGGTGCGGCACGCCGCCTGCGACTGCACGGCGGACGCGCGTCACCTGCCGTTCGCCTCGGAGGTTTTCGACCTGGCCGTTTCGCAGGAGACAGTGGAACACGTCGACGACCCGTTCCTGGCGGTGCGCGAGATGGTGCGCGTCGTGCGGCCCGGGGGAAAGATCTATCTGCAGGTGCCCTTCGTCATCGGCTACCACCC
>CAYUWF010000122.1:0-6473 GCA_964448245.1 uncultured Anaerolineaceae bacterium
GCCTAACTAGCGATTCGATTCCTAAATCGATGCGGGCTGTCCAACCTGGGGCCCCATCTAGCTAGGGTGATTGCGCGTGCGGAGCCTCAGATCCAACTGTTCCCTTTCAGACTCCCACAGTCTCCCCGCCCCCTCACTTCCTCCCCCACCTCTCCTGCCATTCAAACAGCTTGTTGAGCGCCTCCAGGGGGGAGAGCGAGGCGATATCGAGCCGGCGCAGCTCCTCGAGCAGCGGTGAGTCGTCGGCGAAGAGCCGCATCTGCTGCGCCGCCTGCGGACCCGGTCCTTTTCCGTTCATCGACTCGGCCTCGAGCTTCGCCAGGATCTCGCCAGCGCGCTGGATGACCGGCCGCGGCAGGCCGGCAAGCTCGGCGACGTGCACCCCGTAGGACTTGTCGGCGCCGCCTGGGACGATCTTGTGCAGGAAGGCGATCCGCCCGCCCTCCTCCGAGACGGCCACGTTGTAGTTGCGCACGGCGGGCAACGTGTCGGCGAGCCGGATCAGCTCGTGATAGTGGGTGGCGAACAATGTCCGGGCCCGCAGCCGGGGATGGTTGTGGATGAACTCGACCATCGCCCAGGCGATCGACAATCCGTCATAAGTGCTCGTGCCGCGCCCGATCTCGTCCAGGATCAGCAGGCCCCGCCGCGTGGCGTTGTGCAGGATGTTGGCCGCCTCGACCATTTCGACCATGAACGTCGACTGGCCGGCATGGATTTCATCCTGCGCACCGATACGGGTGAAGATCCGGTCGACCAGGCCGAGCTCGGCCGAATGGGCCGGCACGAAGCTTCCCATCTGGGCCAACAGAACGATCAGCGCCACCTGGCGCAAATACGTGCTCTTGCCGGCCATGTTGGGGCCCGTCAGAATCCGGATTCGTTCGCCGTCTTCGAGGACGGCATCGTTCGGGACGAATCGCCCCGAGACCATGTGGCGTTCCACCACCGGGTGGCGGCCTTCGCGGATCTCGAGCCCCTCGCCGTCGCCGATGCGAGGCCGAACGTAGCGATGGTGCGCCGCTACATCCGCCAGCCCGGCGACGACGTCCACGCGGGCGAGGGCCCGCGCCGAACGCAGTAGGCGTGCCGCCTGCTCGGCCACCTTCCGGCCTACTTCGCGGAAGAGGGCCGCCTCGACTTCACGCATGCGCTCTTCGGCCGAGAGAACAAGCGCCTCGGCTTCCTTCATTTCCGGCGTGATGTAACGCTCGGCGTTGATCAGGGTCTGTTTGCGGATGTACTCCGGCGGGACGAGTTCGGCATGGGCCCGGGTGACCTCGATGTAGTAACCGAAGATCTTGTTGTAGCCGACTCGCAAGCCCTTGATGCCGGTGCGGAGCCGCTCCTGGTTCTCCAGCGAGGCGATCCAATCGCGCGCCTGACGCGAAGAGGCGACGATCTGATCGAGCTCGGCGGCGTAGCCAGGGCGGATGACGCCCGGCTGAGCGAGAGTCGCCGGCGGATCATCGGCGATCGCCGCCTCCAGCAGCTCTCTCACATCGGGGCACGCGTCCAGATCCGCTGCGACCGTCGCCAGAGCCGGAGCCCGCCCGGCCGTCAGCGCGCGCACACGTTCGACGCGCTCCAGGGACTCGCGCAGCACGACCATCTCGCGCGGCCCGGCCAGCCCCGTGGTCACCCGGTTGGCTAGCCGTTCCAGATCCGCGAGGCCCTGCAGAGCCTGGCGGATTTCGGCGCGCCACAACCCATCGTCGAAGAAGGCTTGTACTTGATCGAGCCGGCCCTCGATCCGCCCCGCGTCGAGAAGCGGCTTGCCGATCCATTGCCGGAGAAGGCGCCGGCCGATGGGCGTTACCGTGGCGTCGATAGCGCCCAGCAGCGAGCCCTTCACCTCACCCGTGCGCAGCGCCTCGGTCAGCTCCAAGTTCCGGCGCGTGGAGGCGTCGAGGGCCATGAAATCATCGGGGGAGTAGGTGGAAATCCCGGTCAGCAGGTCCAGCGCCGCGGGTTGTGTCGAGCGCACGTAGTCGAGGATGGCGCCGGCACAGGCGATCGCCAGCGGCCTCTCGCCGAGCCCGAAGCCCTCCAGGGTCGCCGCATGGAAGTGTTCGAGCAGCGCCGTCTCGGCTCGAGCCGCTTCAAACTTCCAGGACGGCTGGTGGGAAACGTGCCCGTCCCACTCGCCCTCCAGTGAATCCCCCTCCGGCAGCAAGACTTCGCCAGGTCGGAGCCGCCCCAGCTCATGGCGCAAGAAACCTTCGGCCGCCGGCGCTCCGACCTGGGCCGCTTGGAACTCCCCCGTCGTGACATCGACGAAGGCCAGGCCGCACGCCTGCCCTTCCCGCAGCACGGCCGCCAGGAAGTTGTTCTGATCCCCGGGCAGCAGTCCGGGCTCGAGCACGGTCCCCGGGGTGATGACCCGGACCACCTCGCGTGCGAACAGGCCGCGCGCTGGCGCCTCCCCCACCTGCTCGCAGATCGCCACGTGGTAACCGCGCGCGATCAGCCGCGCCAGGTAGCTTTCCGCCGCATGATGAGGGATCCCCGCCATCGGGACGCGCACGCCTTTGGCGACGTTGCGCGACGTCAGCACGATCTCCAGCTCGCGGGCGACGGTCCGAGCGTCGTCATCGAACGTCTCGTAGAAGTCGCCCAGGCGGAAAAAGACGATCGCTTCGGGATAGCGCCGCTTGACGTCGAGGTACTGCTTCCGAACGGGGCTGATGGAGTCGGGCATCGGGTCGATTCTACTGCGCCCGCGGTGGAATGGCCCGTTTCCTCCCCAGGGGACAGGGGGGCGGGCCATTACATGCCCGCCCCCCTTGCCCCCTGGACCCCCCACCCCCCACCCACGAAAGCGGCGGTTGAACGCACTTTGTTGTCTGGGTGAAACGAACCGCCGCATTTCGACGATTTCGCGTTTACTTCCGCATATTGCATCGGGAAGTGGCCGGTACGTGCCTCTCGCTGGAGTCACCTCGACGGCCGCTTCGCTGGGGAGGGGGGATGGGGTCCAGGGCCCGGGGGGAGGGACAGGCTCATTGCCCCTCCCCCCGGCCCTGGGAGGGTAGTGATATACTGCGCGTCTATGCGCCCAGTGGTCGCCGTGGATCTGGGTGGGACCAACATTCGGGCCGCGTTCTACCCCGACGGAGAACCTCCTGCAGCAGCAAGATCCTCCCGGCCGACCGGCGCCGCCGGCGGCGCGCAGGCCGTGCTCGAGCAGATCCACGGCGCCATCGGAGATCTGCCGATCCCGAAGGAGGCGGCAGGCACGATGGCGATCGGCATCGGTGCGCCCGGGCCGCTCGACCTGGCGACAGGAACCGTCCTCCACGCGCCCAACCTCCCCGGCTGGGAGAACGTCCCGCTCGGCGAGATCCTGCACGATCGGTGGCACTGCCCGGTCTACGTCGAGAACGACGCCAACCTGGCGGCCCTCGGCGAGTGGCGCTACGGCAACGGGCGCGGCGCCCACCACCTGGTCTTGCTCACCATCGGCACGGGGATCGGCGGCGCCATCATCGTCGAAGACCGCCTGCTGCGCGGCGCCCGAGGACTGGCCGGTGAGCTGGGTCACGTCCCCGTCCAACTCGACGGGCCGCGCTGCTCTTGCGGCCAGCAAGGACACCTGGAGGCCTTCGCCTCCGGGACGGCCATCGCCCGCAGCGTTCGCGAACGCGGTGGGCTCGCCCCGCCCGCCCGCCCCACGGGCGATGCCACGACCGAGGAGATCGCGGCGGCCGCCCGCGCCGGCGACCCGGTGGCCATCGAGGCTCTCCAGGCCGCCGCCAGGGCCATCGGCACGGCGCTGGCCGGCCTCGTCCACACCTTCAACCCGGAGCGCATCATCCTGGGCGGCGGCGTTGCCCTCGCCGGGGCCTCCTTCCTTGGCGAGGTCGAAGCCACTTTGCGCTCGTCGCTGATGGATCCGGCGTTCGGTCTCGGCCTTCAACTCCTGCCCTCTGCCCTGGGAGATGAGGCCGCCCTGCTGGGCGCGCTGGCCCTCGTCCAACCCTCCACGTGAACACTCGCTCCTTCCAGCCTCTCCTCGCCGGCTGTCTGGGACTGCTGGCTGCGGCGTGTGCGCGCCTCCCCGATGGTTCGTCCACCGTCGGCTACGGCCTGACGCTGTCGCCCACCGGGATCGATCCGCATCTGAATGCCTCGGCCGAACTCGGCATTCCGCTGAGCTCGGTCTACGATACGCTCGTCGTCCAGGATCCCGCCACGGGCGAGGTCCTCCCCGGCCTGGCCGAACGCTGGGAGGTCTCGCCCGATGGGCGGAGCTACACTTTCACCCTGCGTGAAGGCGTCCGCTTCCATGACGGCACGACCTTCGAGTCTTCGGACGTCGTCGCCAATCTCGACTATGTCATGAATCCGGATCATCACTCCCAGAAAGCGGTCTTCATGCTGGGACCCTACCTAGGAGCCGAGACTCCCGACGTGCACACCGTTATCCTGCATCTGGCCGAACCGTATCCGCCCCTGCTGGACTCGCTTTCCCAGGTCTACCTCGGCATCGCCTCCCCCGAGGCGCTCGCGCGCTGGGGCCCGGCCGAGTATCAGTTCCATCAGGTTGGCACCGGCCCCTATCGTTTCGTCGAATACGTCCCGAACGACCACTTGACCCTGGAGAAAAACCCCGACTACGCCTGGGCCCCGGCTATCTACCGCAACCAGGAGCCGTACTTCGACCAGATCGTCTTCCGCTTCTATGAGGAGACGGCCACCCGCGCCCTGGCGCTGGAGAACGGCGAGGTCGATATCCTGGGCGAGATCCCACAGTACGACGCGGCGCGGCTCGACGGCGAAGCCGGCTTCACACTGCATCCCTTATCGATCCCCGGGCAGCCGATGCAGTTCCTTTTCAATACGACCCGGCCGCCGACCGATGATGCCGAAGTGCGCCGCGCCTTGATCGAAGCCGTCGACCGACCTGCCATCGTGGCGACGGTCTTCGGCGAGTACTCCCCGGTGGCCGAGGGTCCGCTGTCCCACGGCATGTGGGCCTTCTCCGGCGAGGCTCCCTTCCCCGCGTACGATCCCGCCGCAGCCGCCGCCCGCCTCGATCGGGCAGGTTGGGTGGCCGGGAGCGATGGGCGACGTGCACGAGACGGCGAGCCTCTGGCGCTGAGGATTGTGACGCCGAACTGGGGCTCCCACCCCGAAGTCGCCCAGTTGCTGGAGGCCGCGTGGGAAGCGCTCGGCGCGGAGGTCGAGGTGGAGGCCGCCCCCGGCTTTGGCCTGCTGAAGGAAGCGCGCGACGCGGGCGACTACAGCCTGATCGGGATCAACTTCTTCGGGACCGACCCCGATGTCCTGCGCCCGATGTTCACCACTGGCGGACTCTACAACTGGATGAACGTTGCCGACCCCGTCTTGGACGAGGTCCTGACGCGGGCGGCGACCAGCGCCATTTCCCAGGACGAACGCCGGGAGTTGTACGCCGAAGCCTCGCGCGCGATTCGCGACCAGAGCCTGATCCTGCCGGTGCGAGACTACGTCGATCTGGTGGTCGCCAATGACCGGCTGACGGGGCTGGCCTTCACCTATCAGGGATGGTTCCCTCTCCTGCTCGACCTGCGCCCCGCGCCCTAGACGGTTTTGTCCGTCGCGCCGGCGCAGGGGCGTTGACGCTGTGGGCCGCCGTGACGGTCACCTTCTTCGCGCTGCGCCTCGCCGCCGGCGATCCGACGGCCAGCCTCCTGGCCCAGAGTCTCGCCTCTCCGGTGCAGGCTCAAGCGCTGCGCCAATCCCTCGGTTTGGACGACCCGTTGGTCCTCCAATACGGCCGCTATCTTGAAGGGATGTTGCAGGGCGACCTCGGCCGCTCGCTCTTCACTCAGCGCGGTGTTGCCCGCATCATCGCCGAGCAGGCTGGGGCGACGCTCCAGTTGGCGGCCGCCGGGCTGGCTGTGGCCGCCGTCGTTGGGTCCGTCTTAGGCATCGCCGCCGGGTGGGCCGGAAGGAGCATGGTCGGACGGGCCTCGGCCGGTCTCGCCGGATTGGCGACGGCTGTCCCGGTGGCTGTCACCGGCGTCCTATTGCTTTGGGCGGCGACCTGGCTCTCGGAGGGCGTTCCGGAGGCCCTCCCCTGGACACGCAGCGGGAGTCTCTTGTTGCCTGCCCTGGCCCTCGGGATCGCCTCTTCGGGCGCGCTGGCCCGCGTCCTCCAGTCCGGCCTCGAGGACAATCTGCACGCCCCCTACCTGCTCGCCGCGCGCGCCCGCGGCGTCGGGAATGGGACGCGCCTGGCCTGGCACGCGCTAAGGCCGGCGCTCCCCCTGGCGATTTCCTTCCTGGCGCTGGAAGCCTCGCTGCTCCTGGGTGGGACGGTCGTGACTGAGACCGTCTTCGCCCGACCCGGCCTGGGGCGCCTACTGGTGACCTCGATCCTCACCGGAGACTTCCCCGTCGTCCAGGGCCTGGTCCTGCTGGCGGCGATCATCTACACCCTCACCCACATCGCCGCCGACACGATCTCGGCTCGCATCGACCCGCGG
>CAYUWF010000123.1:0-6405 GCA_964448245.1 uncultured Anaerolineaceae bacterium
GGCACGGGAGGACTCGACGCGATGAACGCCGTCAAGATCGCCGATCGCTGGGTGGGCGAAGGCCACCCGACCTACTTCATCGCCGACATCTCCGCCAATCACGACGGCGACCTGGAACGGGCCAAGGCGCTGATCTATCGGGCGGCCGAGGCCGGCGCCGACGCCGCCAAGTTCCAGAACTTCCGCGCCTCGAAGATCGTCAGCGACGCCGGGTTTCGCAGCCTCGGATCGCAACTGTCCCATCAGGCGTCGTGGAAGAAGTCGGTCTTCGAGGTTTACCAGGCCGCCTCGTTGCCGTTCGAGTGGACGCCGATCCTATACGACACCTGCCGCGCTGCCGGCATCTACTACTTCTCGTCGCCGTACGATTTCGAGGCCGTCGACATGCTCGACCCCGTCGTGCCGGCCCACAAGATCGGGTCGGGTGATATCACCTGGATCGAGATCTGCCGGTACATTGCCGGCAAGGGGAAGCCGGTGATCCTGGCCACCGGCGCCTCCGAGTTGAGCGATATCCAGCGCGCCGTGCGCGCCATCCTCGAAATCAATCCCGACCTGATCCTGATGCAGTGCAACACGAATTACACCGCCAGCCGCGACAACTTCCGCCATATCCACCTGCGGGTCCTGCAGACCTATGCGGCGCTCTTCCCGCGCCTCGTGCTGGGGCTGTCCGACCACACGCCCGGGCACGCCGCGGTGCTGGGCGCCGTGGCGCTCGGGGCGCGGGCGGTGGAGAAGCACTTCACCGACGACAACGCGCGCCAAGGTCCCGATCATCCCTTCGCGATGACCCCCGCGACCTGGCGCGAGATGGTCGACCGGACGCGCGAGTTGGAGATGGCGCTGGGGTCGCCGGACAAACGCGTGGCGGAGAACGAGGCCGAGACGGTCATCGTCCAGCGGCGCTGCCTGCGGGCGGCGCGCAAGATCCAGGCCGGCGAGCTCCTCGACCGGGAGGCGATCGACGTCCTTCGGCCGGCGACGCCGGGCGCCATCCCGCCGTACGAGATCGAGGCCGTGCTGGGCGCCCGGGCTTTGCGAGACATCGGCGCCGGCGAAGCGCTCCACTGGTTGATGCTGGGGGAGTAGTGCGAGTTCTCTACTTCTCCGACTCCTACGGCCCCCACGACTTCCGCTTCCTGTCGTTTCTGGTCGCGAGCGGACACGAGGTGCTGTTTCTCCAACGCCGGGCGGGCCAGGCGGTCGACAGCCGGCCGGTGCCGGACGGGGTGCAGCTCCTCGCGCCACTCGACCCCGACACCGGCCGACGCCGGCGACTGGGCGTTGCCCTCATCGACGACCTTCGCCGCGTCCTGACGGACGAACAACCCGACCTCGTCCACGCCGGTCCTGTCCAGGCGTGCGCGTGGCTCGTGGCGCAGGCCGAGTTCCCGCGTCTCGCGACCATGTCGTGGGGCTCGGACCTGCTGCAGGATGCCCGCTTTGGGCTCGGTCGCTGGCAGGCGCAAGGCGCGCTGCGGCGCTCGGTGGTCTTTCTCGGCGACTGCGAGGCGGTGCGCCGGCGTGCGGTCGATCTCGGGATGGACCATTCCCGGATCGTGATCTTCCCTTGGGGCGTCGATCTCGATCTGTTTCATCCGGCGTCGGCCTCCGGCACCCGCACGCGCCTTGGCTGGGAGGGGGCGCTGGTGGCGCTGTGCCTGCGCGCCTGGGAGCCGCGCTACGGGGTCGACACGGTGGTGGAGGCTTTCCTGCGGGCGGCGCGGCGCGAATCGCGGTTGCGCCTGATCCTGGCCGGAGACGGCTCGCTCCGCCCGCAGTTGATCGACCGCATCGAGGCCAGCGGACTCGCCGATCGCTTGTGGCTTCCCGGCTATGTCCCCCACGCCGAGCTGCCGATGCTCTACCAAAGCGCCGATGTCTACCTCAGCGGCTCGCACGGGGACGGCAGCTCCGTTTCGCTGCTCGAAGCGATGGCCTGCGGACTGGCATCCTTCGTCAGTGACATCCCTGGGAATCGGGAATGGGTCGAGCCCGGCTCCAGCGGCGGGTGGTTCGCCCCTGGCGACATCAGTGGACTCGCCGATCTGCTGCTCGCCGCGCCCGGGATGCGAGGCGAGCTCGCCTCCTACGGCCGCCGCGCCCGGGAAATCGCCGAGGGCCGCGCCGATTGGCGCCGCAACGCGCCGCGGTTGCTGGAAGCCTACGCCATGGCGCTCGACCAGGAGCGGGCCCTTCGATGAAACCGCGCTGCGTCGCCATTGTGCAGGCGCGCATGGGTTCAAGCCGTCTGCCGAGCAAAGTCCTGGCCGACATTCAAGGCAAGCCGATGCTGGCGCGCATGCTTGACCGCCTGGCGCGCGCCGCCTCGCTGGACGAGGTCGCCGTCGCCACGACGGACCTGGCGGAGGATGACGCCGTGGCCGACCTGTGCCGGGCGCGAGGCACGCGCTGCGTGCGGGGCCACCCGACCGACCTCCTCGACCGCTATCACCAGGCGGCGGCGGAGACCGGGGCCGAGGTCATGGCCCGGCTGACGGGCGATTGCCCGCTGATCGACCCGCAGGTCGTCGATCTGTGCGTTCGAACGTACCTCGAGGCCGAGCCGCCGGTCGATCTGGTCGTCAATCGCCTGCCGTGGGACCGGTCCTACCCGATCGGCCTCGACACGGAGGTCTTTGGCCGCGGCGTGCTGGAAACCGCCTGGCGGGAAGCGAACGAGCCGCACCAGCGCGAACACGTCGTCCCCTACCTCTACGAGAACCTGGATCGATTCTCGATGATCCACCTGCAGGCCGACGGCGACTACGGCCGCTTTCGCTGGACGGTCGATGCCCCGCAGGATCTGGAAGCCGTGCGGCGAATCTACGCCGCCTTCGGAGGGCGGGACGATTTCGGCTGGCGCGAGGTCCTGGCTTTGATGGAACGGGAGCCGGAGCTGGCGGCGATCAACGCCGGCGTGGAACACAAGACTCACCTCGACTCAGAAGGTCGAGGCGTGTAAGCCGTGGCCACGCTGACGCTGTGCACGGCCGTCAAGCCCTTCACCGATCCGCAGATCGCCCGGCTGCAGGAAAACGCCCTGCGCGCCTGGCGGGCGCTCGGCGAGGAAGTGGAGGTGTTTGTCATCGGCGAGGAGGCCGGCGCGGCGGAGGCGGCGCGGCGTGCCGGAGTCCGGCTTCTCCCGGAAGTCGAACGCAACGCCGGCGGGACGCCGCTGATCGGTTCGATTTTCGAGCAAGCGCGTGAGGCCAGCGCCAGCCCGATCCTGGCCTATGCCAATGCCGACATTCTTCTGTTGGATGATTTCCTCCCCGCCGTGGCGAGGGTGGCGGCGAAGCTGCCGCTGTTCGTGATGGTGAGCCGGCGCTGGGACCTGCGCGTCGACGATGCTCTCGATCTGGCCGACGGCTGGCGGGCCCGGTTGCGCACGCGCCTTGCCCGGGATGGCCGCCGTCATCCGCCGTCTGGAAGTGACCTCTTCGTCTTCCCTCGCACCGCCTACACCGATGTCCCGGCCCTGGCCGTCGGTCGGGCGGGGTGGGACAACTGGATGATCTACGAGGCGCGTCGCCGGGGCTGGCCGGTGGTCGACGCCAGCCAGGCCCTGACCGTGATTCACCAGGACCATGACTACCGCCATCTGCCGGGCGGAAAGCCCCACTATCGGCACCCGGAATCGGAAGAAAACGTCCGCCTGGCCGGGGGCCGCCGCACGATCCTGACCCTGGCCGACGCCGATTGGACCTTTGACGATCGTGGGCCGCGGCCGAAGCGGAGCACGGAACGGAGTCGACGGCGCGAGCTCGAGCTGCTCCCGGTGCTGCGCACCCGGTCCTCCTTCCTGGCGAATGCGGTCTTCGCCGTCTTCCATCCGGTTCAGGCGATGCGTGTCGCCATCGGCTGGATGGCGTGGAAGCTCGGGCAGTTTCGGCAGGGCACGCCGACCAGGGGAGATCGCCCATCATGAGGCGCGGCCAGAACCCGGCCAAGTTCGTCGCGGAGGTGGCCCAACCGGCGCGCGTCACGGTGGCCGTGCTGACCTACGCGCCCTTCCTCGGCGGGTTCTTCGCCGAGGCGCTCGAGGTCATCCAGGCCTGCCTCGAAAGTCTCTGGAGGACCACGCCGCCTCCCTACGACCTGCTCGTGTTCGACAACGGCAGCTGTCGGGAAGTCGTGGACACCTTGCTCCAGGCGCGTCGCCAGGGGCGGATTCAATATCTGCTCCTTTCCCAGCACAACCTGGGCAAAGGAGGCGCGTGGAACATCATCCTTCAGGCGGCGCCGGGCGAGATCCTGGCTTATACCGACTGCGACGCGTTGTTCTTCGACGGATGGCTCGAACGATCGCTGGAAATCCTCGAAGTTTTCCCGCGCGTCGGGATGGTGACGGCCCGCCCGTTCCGCACCCCGCAGGCCTTCCTGACGAACACGCTGGCTTGGGCGGAGGCGACTCCCGAGGTCAAGGTCGAGCGCGGCGCGTTCATCCCCTGGGAGGTCTTCCGGGAGTTCGACATGAGCCTCGGGCAGGAGGAAGAGGCGATCCGAGCGCGCTACGCCTCGACCGAGGATGTGCGGCTGACCTTCCGCGGCGTCCCGGCGCAGGCCGGCGCTTCGCACTATCAATTCGTTGCCCGCAAGAGCGTGCTGGCGGAGTTCGTCCCATTCGTGATGGATCGCCCGATGGGGCAAGTGCGCCAATTGGATCAACGCATGAACGACGCCGGCTACCTGCGCTTGATGACGACCGAGCCGCTGATGATGAACATGAGCAACAGCACTCGGCCGGTCCCGCCGCCCGGCGCCGTCGGCCCGGCCCGGCGTCCGGGCGTGGGTCGGCGCCTGGCCGGCTGGCCGCCCGTCCGCCGGGCGCTGATCGGGCTGCACGACGCGATTTTTCGTCTGTACTTCGGCGCAGGCGGCGGGTGATGTCGATGACTGCCGGCCGCACCCGCCCGCCGACCGTGTTCATCAGCGCCGATCACGGCCTGGCCATCGTCTACTTTCTGCAAAGCGACGTCGTGCCGACGCTTCTGGAGGCCGGCCAGACCGTCGTGCTCCTCACCGACGACGGCCTGCGAGAGCGGATGGCGGCGGAGTTCGGCCGGCCCGGGCTGGAGATCGAAAGCCTGCGTCTCGATCGAGCTCGGGGCTACGCTGAGACGGTCGATGGGGAACGGCAGTGGTGGCTGGGGTTTCTGCGTCGCGTGGGGGCCTCGCGCAGGATCAACACCGAAGCGATGGACTCCTACGTCGATCAGGTCGCCGTCGAGGAAGCCAACCGTCGCCGCGCCTGGATGCCGCTAGCGTGGCTGCTCATCGCCGGGCTGCGCCGCTCGAGGCGATTGCGCCGCCGTCTCCTCGACGCCCAGGCTCGTTATGGTCCAAGGCTCTACGGCGACTTGTTCGAGCAGCACACGCCTTCGCTGGTGGTGGCCAGCACCCCCGGCTGGCGATTGGACCGCTACCTCCTGCGCGAAGCGGCGCAGCGCGGCGTGACAACGGCTTCGGTCGTTGTCGGATGGGACAATCCGAGCAGCTACAGCCTGCCCGGCGCGCCGGTGGAGAGCATCACGTGTTGGTCGGACCTCCAGAAGCAAGAGTTGACCCAGGGATCGGATTGGCCCGCCGAGCGGGTGCACATCGGCGGGATCCCGTCCTATGACGGCTACTTCCGGCGCCAGTGGGCGATGCCGCGCGACGATTACTTCCGCCTGCATGGGCTCGATCCGGCAAGGCGGCTCATCGCTTACGCCTGCAGCTTCGTCAGCTTCGCGCCCAACCTGCGCAACGTGGAAACGCTGGCCCGGCTCGTGGCCGAGGATCGCTTGGCGGAACCCGCTCAGCTGTTGGTGCGGCTCCACCCCAATCACTTCCTCGGTGTGCATCTGTTCCAGGCGGAGCGCGAACTGATCCAGCGTCTGGGGCGCGAGCATCCGCAGGTGCATGTGGTCGAACCCGTCCCGCTGGGGGGCGAGCTCGGTTACTACTCCGGGGAGGACATGCCGGAGAAGACGTCGATGATGACCCATGCCGACGTCTTCGTCACGGTCTACTCTACGATGGTCGTCGAGGCCGCCATCCACGACCGGCCGATCGTCAGCCTGTGCCTCGACACGCCGCGCGGCTGGGACACCCCGCGTAAGTACTCGCTGCCGCTCAGTCGCATCGGCGGCTGGCCGACCCACCAGCGCTTTCGCGCCGCCGGCGCCGGTCGGGTGGCGGAGACCGTCGAGCAGGCGGTCGATTCGCTCAACGCGGCGTTGGCCCATCCGGCGCAGCAGCGCCAGGCGCGCCGCCACTTCGTCGAGCGCGAGGTGACGTTCACCGATGGCAGCGCCGGACGGCGCACCGGCGAGTACCTGCGCCGGCTGGCGGAGGCGGCCTAATGCCCCATCTTAGAATCTCGATGACAGACCCGTTCGGTCTTTCCCAGGTTCG